>JAYVXT010000763.1:0-11200 GCA_043785065.1 Bryobacterales bacterium
ATCAGTTCCTGCCGCGTGTTCTGCAATGATTCCGACATGAAGTTGAAGGTTGCCCCAAGCCGCCCCAACTCATCGCCGGAGTTGTCGGCGGGAACTCGAACGGAATAGTTGGACTTGGCGATTTCCGCCGCGGCCCGATCCAGTTGATGGATGGGACGCACCAGACGCCGGGCAAGCAGGTATGAGAAAGTTAAGCCGAATATTAGGGCGGCAAACCACATAAGAATCAGAATCCGGCGCAGATCGTTGATGCGCTGAGCCGAAGCATCCAGCGAACGCGATATAGAGAGGCTGCCAACGGGCTTGTTCTCTAGATCAACCAGATCCTGGGTGAACTGCGGCCGTTGCGAAGCGTTGAGGGAAGGCAGCGTGGTGGCGAAGGTCAGCCCGCCGCCGCTAAATACGAAATCGCTGCCTCCAGTGGAATTCTTCAACCTGGCCGCCACGTCACCGGTTACAGGATATCCGGCAAGCAGCACGTTAATAAGAGATTTTCCCTGCGCCGAATCCACATAAACTGGAGTCAGCACCAGTTGAAGAAGTTTTCCTTCCTGGACAAAGTAGCCGGATAACTGCTTCGGAAAACGATCCCGAACACGGGCTACCACCGGCCATTCGGTGGGAAGCGTGGCGGGTGATGCGGAACCCAGTGAAGCAATCGTTTTGCCATTAGAATCCGTCACGATAAAGAAAGATCCCGGCTCGGTTTTTTGCCGTACGGATTCCCACACTTCACTCCCGGTATCGCGAATTGTCTCCACATCGCGCGTGCCAAAGGCTGCGCGCACGTTCGGCAAGGAACTGATGATTTGAGAGGTCGCCTCCAGCATCTCTCTTTGAGCCCGCCACACGGATTCATACGCCTGAAAGCTGGCGTTCACTTCATCATTGAGACTTAACAACGCCGCTTCTTCCGCTGAACGTAAAACAAGCCATGCAGCCGATCCGAAGATGACGGTTAGTAATAAAGCGGTGGATAACCAGAGACGAGTTAGAATTCCGAAGCGAGGCACGATTTAATTGCCTCCCAGTGGGTAGTTCTTCTGATCGGACGGATAGGCCTTATCGTATTTGTTTTTATGCGGCAGCACCACATGTCCCGCTTCAGACAGCGTGAAGCGGCCTAGCGGAGTGGCCTCGGTCACACGAATGCGCCGCTCCACAGCTTTCAGCGTGGGCTCCGTCGAGCGCTCGTGCCACACATGAATTTCGTAATCCCCGTTGGGCACATCGGTGATGGTGAAGTGTCCATCCTTCCCTGAAATCGAGAACCATGGGCTTGGCGTAACCACAACCACGGCGCTCATATTGGAATGGATGTTGCAAAAAATCCGCACAATGCCTTTGCGGCGAAGGACTATTTTTTGCGTGGTCCCAGGCGGGTAAAGGCCTGTATCAAAAGGCTGGCCGCTAAATGTGGAAAAGGCATTGTGAAAGATGGGGTCGCCGTTGGGCAAATTTAGTTCGCTCCCAACTGGCATCACTTGCACATGGGGACTGAAGCGTTTGTTTTTCTGATTAATTGTATAGGTGCGGCGTGGCGCCAAGGGAGCTTGTCCCGCTACCGGTTCCAGCCAAACCACAACTCCCGAATAATCTTTCTGCCGGATGACTGAGCTTTCCGTCGAATTCACCAATTCAAATTCGCCGGTGACAATTCCTCCCTGGACCGCGGCGGCCAGCGCGAGGCTAGAACAAATACGCGATAGCCAAATCATAGCGTTGGTTTATCCGGGTTCCTTGTCCTAAATAGAGCGAACGGATATTGGCTCCTTCAAAGCTGATAACGACATTGGGTGCGATGCGGAACATTATATTCCCAGCCGCCTGCCGGTTTCGCGCATTCTGTCCCACCGCTAAATCGGCATTGCGATCATCATGAATTCCGGCCATTAAGTTAAACGTGATCCGGTTTGTGGCTAGGATGCTCCATTGCGCCCAACCGCCTTGGCTATGCACTGGGATGGCTGTTCCATTAGTGAGCACTCGCAACCCGTTGCGTAACGCGCCCATGTGTTGGATATTTTCGCCATTCCAAAAGATGCCAGTGAGTTCGATTTTCTCGATGGGGCGGATCAGCCAGTCGATTGAAAAAAGGCGCGAGGGGATAGTTTGCCCATTCGTACGCAGATGGGTCTGGCTGAAGCTAAATCCTGGTGCGAATTCGATCCGCTGCCCTCCCTGGAAGCCGTGGCTGAATTCAAAGCGGCCCTGAGTCGCGGGGCGGCGGCGGTCCACCAGGGCTCCCGCCGCGGAGCCGACATCTTCCGAGGTTTGCATGATGCCCACCTGCGCCTTAAGCATGGTATCGGCAGCCAGTTGGAAGCGCTGCTCAAATCGAACCTGCGGTTGCCATCGCCACAAATTTCCCGCGCTGGTTAGCGGAGAAACGCCGACGTTTGCCAGCGAACTTGGTTCTCGTGGTGAGAAAATCGGCTTTTCGTAACCAAAGCGAAGACTGCGCGATGTCCAATCTAAGTCGAGCGCGCCGGTGCGAATACGCGGGGAAATCGTGTTGCCTTCAGTATTGCCATCGTAAAAGTCCATGAAGATGTTGCCGCTTACTTTAGCTCCCAAAACGCTTAGCGGGCCGTCGAACTTTAAACCGATGATGGATTGCTTCAAGGACAGAGAAGCATTCATGCGCGACGGAGGGAAACTTGCGGTAGTGTTGAAATCGTTTCCGCCATTGTGGCGCATGTTGGCAAATGTGTTGAAAAGGGCCATGCCCTTGATCTTCAATGGAAAGCGCTGCGACATTTCCACTTTGGTTTGCGCCTGCTCGTCAATTCGTTTTTCCGCTACCTCAAGCCTCTCTTCAACCGAGGGCATGGCAGGTTCGGCGGGTGGTGGTGTTGGGCCTTCCAGCCTGGTGCGAAGTTCGCGGACTTCAGTGCGCAAAGACCTGTTCTCGCTTTCGAGCTTGTTTAAACGTTGCAGGATGTTTTTCAAATCGGCGGCGTCTTGTCCGTTGGCAAAAAAAACGAAGAAGGCAAGATAGAAAGCCAATTTAACCACGAAGCAACTCCTCCAGCTTTCGTTTCACTTCGGAAGGAGAGTAAGGTTTCGCGAAGAACGCGTTGGCCCCAATTTCAATGCTTCTGCGCGCGGCTCCGCGTTCCGTGCTGCCGCTGAGTACTACCACCGGCAAGTTCAGGTAACGCTTACGGGAACGTAGATGCGCAATCAGCTCATATCCGTCAAGAGTGGGCATGTTCAGATCAGTTAACACGGCGCAGACAGTTTCGCCGCCTTCGCTATCAAGATATTCTAGTGCTTTTTGGCCGTCGGTGACCACCATCGTCTCTAAATTGTCTATACCCGAAAGGGCCACCTCCAATGGAGTGGATGCCATCGGGGTGTCTTCAACAATGAGGGCCGTTCTTAACATGATCATGTTACCTAGGGTAGAAATCGGTAGCCCACGCCATGAACCGTGAGGAAGTGGCGAGGCGCGTTGGCATCATCGAATTTTTGCCGCAGCTTCACCACGTGCGCATCCACGGTTCGCGTATTGGGAAAGGAATCGTAGCCCCAAACGGAGTTTAGGATAACGTCGCGAGTAAGCGGCCGGTCTGGGTTTTGAAGAAAGAACACCAGCAGGTTGTATTCGGCCGGCGTGACCTTCATTTCCTCGGCTTTGCGTTTGATCAGTCGGCGTTCCAGGTCCACTTCCGTATCTCCGAACTGCATCACTTTAATGGAGTCGGCGCCGGCGCGGCGGAGAACGGCGCGGATTCGGGCGATTAGTTCACGGCGGCCAAAAGGCTTTACAACGTAGTCGTCGGCTCCGATTTCCAGCAGCAGTACTTTGTCGATCTCGTCACCCAGAGCGCTGAGCACGATGATGGGAGTACGAATGCGATCTTCCCGGAGGCGCTTGCAAATTTCGGTGCCGGTCATTCCGGGAAGACGAAGGTCAACCAAAAGCAGGTCGGGTTTAAGGGTCAGCGCGCGCTCATAACCTTCGCGGCCGTTAGCCGCGCAGACTACCTTAAATTCCTCTTGCTCCAACATCACTTGGATTGTGTCGCGGAGACTGTCATCATCGTCGATAACCAAAATGGTTTGCATTGCGTCTAGTCTATCGCGGGACATGTCCCAAGTGGTTATCTTGCAGGAGTTATCCTAAGATTGTATCGGAAACATGCGACCGGATTGACAATAACGGCATCAAAAGTAACAAGTGCTACGCGCACCACATATATAAAGGCGGAAGTTAACGCAAACCATGAAAAAGCTTATAGCGAATTTTATTCTAGCCGGAGCCTGCGCGTTTGGGCAATATACAATTGCTCCCGGCGGCGGCCATCCTTCTGAAGTTAGAACGGACTTCGGCTCCTTACTTGAAAAGAAGGGCACGAAGTTGATGAAAGGATCGAAGGAAGTGGGCGAGTTCTGGTTCCGCGCGGCTCTTCCACCGGCGGCGAAATCGAGCGAGCCCAATACAACCATGAAGATGCTGCCGCATGGATCACTATTGGGAGTCGTCAAATTCGAAGTGGCGAATGCCGACCGGCGCGGACAACAGGTTAAGCCGGGAATTTACACGATGCGCTACAGCTATTACCCGGAAAATGGCGATCACCAAGGAGCGGCTCCGCAACGCGATTTCATGCTGCTGACTCCCCTTAATTTGGATAAGGATCCGAATGCAACTCCGAACTTCGAGACTCTGGTGGACATGAGCCGTAAGGCGTCGGGCACGCCTCATCCTTGCGTATTCAGCTTCTGGAAAGAGGAGGCCAAAGGCTTCAAGGAATCGAAGCTGGAATTGCAGGGTGAACATGATTTTGTACTGACCCACAAGCTAGGCGATCAACCGTTTTCTCTGATTTTGGTAGGCAAGGCCGAAGGGTAGATTTACCTGCGATAATCGGACGGTGAACTGGTTTTATTGGTCCTTACTCTCAGCTTTATTTGCCGCAGCCACAGCGATACTTGCGAAGGTGGGTGTGAAAGGCGTTGACTCAAACCTCGCACTCGCCGTCCGCACTTCAGTGATTCTGATCTTCACTTGGGCCATTGCATTGGCTCGCGGAGCTACTGACGTTGCGGCTCTTTCGCGCACCAATTGGCTCTTTCTTTTTCTTTCGGGAATCGCCACCGGCTTATCGTGGCTCTGTTACTTCCGCGCGTTGCAGTTAGGAGAAGCCTCGAAGGTGGCTCCGATCGACAAGCTCAGCGTTGTGCTTGTCATTGTGTTTTCCGCCATTTTTCTGCGCGAGCAACTTACAACAGGAAAAGCGATTGGTGGAGCCTTGATTGCCATTGGAGCGATGCTCATCGCTCGTGATTAGTGAGCTCCGGCAATCTGCTTGGCGAAGAAAATCACGGCTGCTCCTACCACGATGCGATATGCGGCGAATAGAGCGAACCCACGCGTGCGAACCCAACCCATGAACCACGCAACCACGGCATAGGCGACGACAAACGAGAGCAATCCGCCAATCAGTAGCAGGACAATTCCGTGAGTATCTAAGTGGATTTTGCCTGCAGTTCCTTCCCCACCTTTAAGAGCTTTCATCAACTCATAACCTGTAGCAGCCAGCATTGTTGGAATGGATAACAGGAAGGAAAACTCAAGGGCAATCGTACGAGACATTCCGCTGACTTGGCCCGCGGCGATAGTCGCCATGGAACGCGATGTTCCGGGAAAGATTGCCGAAAGATTCTGGCAAAGACCGATCCAAATCGCCTGGGGAAGGGAAGTGGCATCCAATCGGCGTGTCTTCTCTTTAATGCCTGGTATGGGCCGGTAGATATAGTCGATGATCCACATTACAATGCCGCCGATGAGGAGCGCCATCCCAATGCCCGTGAGGCTTTCAAGGTTCTTGCTGATCAGTTTCTTTAGCAAGAAAGAGGGGCCCGCTGTACAGACAAAAGCAATTATTATCAAAGTCGCCGGATGCGTCACTGCTGTGCGATCCCCACGGATGCCTTGGGGAAATGTGGCTGCGAATTCCTTTAAGCGGCTGCGGAAAAAAATCAGCAGGCTCAAAATCGCCGGCAACTGGATGACGATAGTAAACATCTTCCAATAACCATCTTCCAGGTTGATCCCCATCAACGCTTCGCAAATTCTCAAATGAGCAGTTGAGCTCACAGGTAGGAATTCGGTCAAACCTTCCACAACTCCTAAAATGACGGCCAATAGGTAATCGTTCAGAAAAATATCCCTCGATCAAAAAAGTACAGTTCTCAGTTTACCGTAAAACTTCAATTTCGCCTTTTCTTTGGCCCTCAATAATCGCAGTTGGACGGGGGGAGATAGGAAGCGGTGGGGAATCCCCCGTGCTTTATACCGATCAATCCGCAACTGCATGAGCGCGGAGCGAAAATATCGTTCTAGCGGCTCAAGCGGCGTTGGAATTTGGGATCAAAGATGTGGATGGCGGCGAACCAGTACCGAATTTAGTGGGCTTCGGTTGCGGAAACAATTTTCGTATCAGCGGAAAATTTACGGTAATTAGAAAACTCAATGACGTCGGAGCGGCGAATGTGTTTTAGCAGCGCCAGGCGCGCATCGAAATCGGCCCGGACCATTTTAGGCGCCCATAACTCATTGTTGATGTGAGTCAGCTCCACGCTCACACGAGTTCCAGGCGAAAGACGCGCCATAAACAGGCCTATGGAAATGGTATCCAGCACTTCCATATCGATCTTCATGATCTGGAAACTGGCCTTCTCAATCCACATCTTGCCGCGCAGGTGCTGCAGCATTTTCGATTGATAGCTGGGGGGCTTGTAGCCTGCCTTGGGCTCGGCCTGAATCACCCAAGCGGATTTCCCTTCTATAGTCTGCTCGCCGGCCAATGCAAAATCAAAGGCGTTGGGCACTTCTTTAATGAACTCGCGGCCTTTGCGGCGCTTGTCTTCTTCATCCTTAGCAACTTTAGCCTGTTCGACGGGAGTCATACGGGCGTGTTTGCTTGCAAATTTATCGAGCTTTTGATTCTCAAATAGTTGTTCCTTGGTTGGGATTGCCGCTCCGTCTTTTTGAACCAACTTTTTATATTGTGCGCCGTAAATGTAACGAACCTCAAACTGCTTGGAACTGGTGGATTTGGTCTGATTGGCAGAATCCAGTTCCTTTTCTGTTTGCGTTTGCAGGTACATATAGTCCTGACGCAATTGATTATTCCGCTCGTCTTTGTCAAGCGCTTTTGTAACAATATCCCGCGCATCGGGTGGCGCGGCTTCAAGTGTAAGAGCGAAAAGTGCAAGGATCGCCACGGAGTGCATACTCTATCATGGACGTTTTCGAGGGTTTGGCGTTGCAATAAATTGCTCCTAACGCGCCGATTTGGTTTGATCGCGCAACATCTGATTGGTTTGCGCGGACGCGGCGCTTTGTTGGCTCATCTCCGTCAACCCGCCTTCCAACGTGCCCGCAAAGAAATATTCCCGCACATCTTTTATCGCCATTTCAAGGGGATAGTCGAATACGGGCTTTGCCAATTGAGAGAGAATCATGTGCTCTACCCGGTTGCGGCGCGATTGCATGCTGTTGATCACCGACTCAATCGCCTTTTCGCGGAAGAAATTCTTATCCGCGGAAATACGCGCACCGGCGCCCGCGCTCAGCAGCGTGCTTAGAATTGTCTTTGTGTAATTGACGGAGCTTAGCGTTCCGGCGGTGGCCAGGCCCAGTTCCAGGAGGTCGCTGCCGACGTTGAATTTGGCGCGGTCGATGAACAGCGTACCTTCATAGACGCGGTAATTATATTCGACGTCGGCCATGATGCCATGGACGATCCGATTCCGTAGCTCGGCGGCTTTTGGCGCATCAGAATTTAAGGCGCGGTAAATTTGTAGATCGTAATTATATTGAGCAAGGTTGTAAAGAGGAGCGCCTAAGATTTTCGGAACGACAGGTCCTCTAATTTGCCGCGAACAGGAAGCGATCGTAAGCAGTAAGAGGCATAACACCAAGTTTTTCATAGCGTGGATTTCCTGCCAATAACGTAGCAGGCCGTCTAAAAGTTTGTCCTGAACTTCTAAGGATTGTGATGATTCCACAGGGAGTTATTTTGCTAATAGAAGCCGTGAACAAAATTGTTTGTAACGAATGCCGCATGTGTTCATAGTATGAATGTGAGCAGGCCAACACCGGCGTCGTTTGATGAAATCTACAGGAAGTATTCTAAGGACGTTTTCCAGTTTGTGCTTTATCTCTCCGGAGATTGGGCGCAGGCGGAAGACATCGCGGGGGAAGTATTTCTACGCCTCTGGGCTTCCGAAGCTGAGATCCGCACGGCGACTCTGAAATCGTACCTGTTGACCATTGCAAGGAATTTGTATCTGGAGCAATGGCGCCGCGAAAAGCGCAAGAGTCCTCTGGAAATGGATGTGAGGTTTGAGGGCAGGCAACTGGATGATGCGGCCAACCGGCAGGAGGTGGACCATATGATGGCGACGCTAAGACAGCTTCCTGAGTTGGAGCGAGCAGCGCTGCTGTTGCGAGCCGAGGATGAGCATTCCTACGCGGTGATTGGAGAACTGCTGGGGATTCCCGAAGCTTCGGCGCGAATGAAAGTGTTTCGCGCGAGATTGCGGTTGGGGGAACTGATGGAAAGGAGCAAGGTATGACGGTGACTAAAGCAGTAATCGAAGATCTGCTGCCCTTATATGCGGCGGGGGAACTGAGTGAAGATTCGCGGAAGTTGGTGGAGGAACACTTGGGCAGCGATCCTGAACTTCGGGCGCGACTGAAGTCCGCCGTGGGACGAGTGCTTCCGGCGGTGCGTGTGCCAGAATCTTTGGAAACCGCCGCTGTTGGGGAAACACGGCGGATTGTGAGAAATTCCAACCACCTGTGGGGCCTTTCGTTCGGTATGAGCTATCTGGCGATGGCGTGCGCTTTTGACACCCATAAAGGGCTGACTTTCCTATTGGCGCGCGACATGCCGGCATTGGCTCTTTTATTTTGTACTTTTGGCATTTTCGCCTGGTTCCTATTGATGAGGACAAAGGCGCGCTTAAAATCCACCGGCATGACGGGGGATTGGGGTTATGGAACAGGAATGTTCTTTGCAAGTTTCGCGGTCTCGGCCCCTTTGGCTTTGACTCTATCGCCATTCATTGGCCCCCTGGCCCCATTGGTCCAACTGGGAATTGCGTTTGGCGCCGTGATTATGTTGAGGAGTTGAAAATAGAACGACCGCCCACCGGGAAGTGGGCGGCCGTTAAAAGCGCGGCGGAACTTATAGCAGTTTGTTACCGCGGTTGGCGATAACCTTATCGAGCATGCCGTAATCAAGAGCTTGTTGTGGGCTCATAATGTAATCGCGATCCACGTCACGGGCGATACGGTCCACGGGTTGGCCGCAAGCATCGGCCAAGATCCCGTTGAGTGTTTCGCGCATCCGCAAAATTTCCCGCGCATAAATGTCGATATCGGTGGCCTGTCCAGCCAATCCGCTCATTGAGGGCTGGTGGATCAGGATGCGGCTGTTGGGCAAGCTATAGCGCTTCCCTTTGGCCCCGCAGGCAAGCAGGACGGCAGCCATCGAAGCGGCCTGGCCCACGCAGTAAGTTACGATATCGGGTTCAACCAGGCGCATTGTATCAAGTATGGCCAAGCCAGCCGTGATGGATCCACCCGGCGAATTGATGTAGAGCGAAATATCGCGCTCCGGATCCTCGGCGGCTAGGAACAGAAGTTGGGCAATGATCAGGTTGGCGACATTATCGTCGATGGGTGTCCCCAAGAAAATGATGTTTTCCTTGAGCAGGCGCGAATAGATGTCGAAAGCTCGTTCACCTCGCGAAGTCTGCTCAACCACCATCGGTACGTGAAAATTATTCATATCCATAGTGAAGTTGGTTCTTTCTATCCATATGATAGCGCGTTGACCGCGGCGTGGTTATGCTAAGCCCTTTGATTCATTCGAGTATTTTGCCTGTGAATGGCCTAGGGCGGACCCTTAGCCAGCCAACTGTGTTCGGCACGTCTGTGCGAACTGTTCTGCTGCCGGCGTTGATCGCCGCCTTGAGCTGGCCAGTAGCACCGTTGTCCACTGCCTGGCAAAGACCTGGAAATGCATCCCTTGGCAGCCAAACGGGCTATCGAAGCGGGCCCAATGGAAACGCCTAAGCCTGCCTCCACCAGCGATGCCACTGTGGACCATTGGGTTGCCTCCTGCACAACATTGGGCGTGAATCCGGACTTGCGGCAATGATCCAATAATTCGTCATGAAATACCGGTCCAGCGGGCTATGGAACAAGGCTTGTTAATCAATTGCACACATGACACCTGATACTGATTTTACCTCCCTTTATTGCTACAAAGGCGGAAGTGGATGAGGCGATGAGCACGCTTATGACCGTTTGCCATGAAGAGGGAAAATATTTTCAATCCACTCCTTGAACGGGCTATGAATTAAGTCATTTATTTTTTTCAATATTGTTGCTAAGTTATAGAACTAATAGTACGTTTAAGTTATTTGTTGAAGATTTTATTGCTGTAAGATGTGGTAATCTTTTGCAAGGAATATTTACATGAAGGCTGCCATTGTTGTCTACTCTTTGCTTCAAGCTTCGTTCTTGCAAGCAGCAATTTTCACTGTTGTAAACGGAGCTGATTCGAGTGGTTCCAATTTTACATTGGGAAGTCCGGTATTACTCACGGACATGATCAGTCTGAACGCCACGGGCGAAGTTTTCCTGACAGGGAACGGCCGGTTTGGAACCAATGCCGCTGGGGTGCTGACGACGGAAGGGTCTTATCCGGTCGGGGCCACGTTTGCAAATGGAGCTTTCAATTTTGGCGAATTATTATTAGGGAATGCCACGCTGGGTTTCCACCAGCTTTTTACCGCCAATGCTGCGAGCGGCCTAGGCAGCGCCAAGCCGCCCAGCTCGCTGAGTATGGGACCAGCGACGTTTGCCAGCTTGGGTTTTGGGACGAATTTAGCGGCAGGCACCGTTCTAACTTTTGTTGTGTCCGACACCCAATATGGCGACAACTTCGGATCTTTCACGGTTTCCGGAGACATCATTTTCGGGCCTCCACCGCCTCCGTCCGCGGTTCCAGAGCCAGCTACGTTCGCACTTGCCGGATTGGGGTGCGGATTGCTTGGGCTCGTTCGCGCGCGCCGGCGGTAGAAATCTGCTCCTTATTCACCGAGCAAAAGCTTGTGATAGCGCCCCATCCAATAGGGCAGCAAGAATTGAGATGCATCCACTTCGCTT
>JAYVXT010000764.1:0-3483 GCA_043785065.1 Bryobacterales bacterium
ATAACACTCCGTTCTTTTTGCCGGCAAAACCTGCTTCAGGAACGGTCTTGCATTCATGAGGCTGTAGATATTTTTTCAGTTTCCTTGGAATACACTCGTCGAGCAGCAATTTCATCCAAGTTGCCCAACCAGCAGCGTTTTGGCGAATTCCAACGAAGCAATAGCAGCCTCCCGCGTGACGGTTGGAAAGTCGTCGAGGAATTCATCTAGGGTGTCGCCGCCCTCAAGATAATCAAGAAGCGCTTGGAAGGGTACCCTCGTTCCTCGGAAAACGGGAGTCCCTCCAAGAATCTCCGGGTCCTTGACGATAATTTCACTGGGCAACAAGTTCTCGTTCATTTGAACACCATCCAAAGACCAACTTACGCATATCATGCATCAGCTGTGCCGCGAAAGTAGCACCTCCGCCCGTGATAGATTATCTGTCGCGTGCCTTCGGGACGAAGGCGTAACCCTTCCATTTTCGGTCGCGGCAGCCTTGACTTCACCTGGATGCGGTTCATCCAGGATATCCAAAACGTTTTGTTCAACTTGTCGTGTTTTACTTCTTGATTCCTATCTATCCATTTCCAAAATTGCCTAAGTATTGAGTTCAGTCTAAAGTCTTACAGTTCAAGATTACCCCGCCAACCCCTTCTCAATCCGTGCAATCTCCCCATCCGTCAACCGGAAATCCATCGCGCCAATCACGCCCGGCACCTGCTTCGGACCCCTCACCCCCACAATCGCCGCCGTCACCTCCGGCCTCCTCAACACCCAAGCAATCGCCACCTCACCAGGCGTCCGTCCATGCGGCGCGCCAATCGTCCGCAACTCCTCGGCCAGCGCCAAATTCTGCGTCAGCTTTGGCTCCTTGAAGTCCGGCAAATTCCGCCGGAAATCATCATCCGGAAACGCCGCGATCCGCTCCCGGGTAATCGTGCCCATCAGTAACCCATTCCGCATCGGCGAATAACTAATCACGCCGATATTGTTCGCCCCCGCATACGGTAAAAGGTCCTCCTCAATGCCGCGCACCAACATCGAATACGGCGGCTGCAACGAAGTAATCGGAGCAATCGCCTGCGCCCTCTTCATCTGCGCCACGTTGAAGTTAGATACGCCAATCCACCGCACCTTCCCTTCACGCTGCAACTCGGCCATCGCCGTCCAACCTTCTTCAATGTCTTCATCCGGCTCGGGCCAATGGATCTGGTAAAGGTCGATGACGTCCAACTTCAACCGCCGCAGGCTATCTTCGCACTCACGTTTCACCGATTCGCCCTTAAGGCATTTGATGATCTGCCGGTCGGCATTCCACGTGCGCTCGCACTTGGTAAACACGTAGGGCTTCTTTGAAATCCCATCCAACGCGCGCGCCACAACTTCTTCCGAATGCCCCAGCCCGTATACCGCAGCCGTGTCAATCCAGTTCATCCCCGCATCAATAGCTGCGCGGATCCCGTCCACCGATTCATTGTCGTCCTGCGGGCCCCAACCAAAAGCCCAACCACCGCCGCCGATGGCCCAGGCTCCGACGCCAATGGCCGTAATATTCATATCGCTATTTCCGAGTTTCTTAGTTTGCATCTGTACCTTTGTAGCAAAGGGCATTAGCGCAACGCCACACGCGAATGCTGTACACTCCATAGAATCCGTGAAACCTGTTCCCTCTCCGCGCGAGCTTACCGTAAAGGCTGTCCTCCTAGGCCTCTTTCTGTCGCTGGTCTTCGGCGCCGCCAACGCCTATCTCGGATTGAAAGCGGGCCAAACCGTCTCCGCCACAATTCCAGCCGCCGTCATCGCCATGGCCATTTTCCGGCTACCCTGGTTCAAAGGCACCGTGCTCGAACAAAACATCGCCCGCACCGCCGCAAGCGTGGGGGAAGCGCTGGTAGCCGGAGCCATCTTCACCCTGCCCGCGTTCGTCATCACCGGCATGTGGACCAATTTAAAAGCCAACTATTGGGAGGCCTCCGCCATCCTCTGCGCCGGCGGATTAATCGGCGTCTTCTTCATTATTCTTCTGCGCCGCCCGCTGTGCGTGGAAGCAAATTTGCCATGGCCGGAAAGTGTCGCCAGCGTCGAAATTGTGAAGGCGGGACAAGCTGCGGATTCCGCTGCCCCACGGTTGGTCTTCGGCTCCATGGCCTTGGGCGCGCTCATTCAAGTATTCAAAAGTGACAAAGGCATCCCCATTCTCAAGGAACTCGCCGAAGGCTTCCTGCCATTTCCAAAAGCAGTCGTGACGCATTTCGGTTTCGACAAAGTAACACTCGGGAAAGTTACGCACCTGGGCGGCATCTCCTGGGCCACTCCCGCACTCTCACCCGCGCTCATCGGCATCGGCTACATCATCGGGCCTGAATATGCCTCGGTCAATGTGGCCGGCGGCATCCTCGCTTGGTGGGTGCTCATTCCCTTGCTCCTGTTTTTTGATCCCGATTTCGCCACCCGCTTGGGCGGCGCCGATAAAGTTAACGGATCCACCGCTTCATTCACCATTTGGTACAACGTAGTGCGCCCCTTAGCCGTCGGCATGATGCTGGTGGCCGCTGCCCAAACGTTATTCAGCATGCGCGCGATGCTGGTGGAATCGTTGCGCGGCGCCTGGAACGCATCCCGCCATTCTGGCGCGCCGGTTACGTTGGACCCTACCGAACAGGACATCCCGCCGCAGTGGGTCATCGGCATTTCCGTGGTGCTCACCATCGTGCTCGCCGGCATTTATCATTCGTTCACAAAGGAATGGCCATCGGCCATTGCCGCCGCCATCGTCATGGCCTTCGCCGGCTTCGTACTCTCCGCTGTTGGTGGATATCTCGGCGGGCTGGTCGGCGTTTCCAATCAACCAACCTCCGGGCTGACGCTTTCGGCATTAGTGCTGGCCGCCCTTGTCATGATTTCGATGGGTGTTCACGGACCCGAAGGTGTTGCCGCGGTGCTCGGTGTTGCTGGCGTCGTTTGCGTTGCGGTTTCTACCTCCGGTTCGCTGCTCCAGGATTTAAAGGCCGGCCATCTCCTGGGCGGCACTCCATGGAAGATGCAAGTTGTGGAAATCATCGCCGTCGTGGTTTTGTCCTTCTTCCTGTTAGGCCCCATCATCGCGCTCCATGAAGCGAACCTTGCCACCGGCGGTATCGGAGGGCGCGATCTTCCCGCGCCGCAAGCCGGGTTGATGGCTCAGCTTGCGGTGGGCATCGTCAATGGCGACATGGCTTGGGGGCTTCTAGGCGCTGGAGCCGCGTTGGGCGTCGCTCTCATCCTTTGCGGAGCCAAAGCCCCAATGCTCATCGCAGTCGGAATGTATTTGCCCTTTGACACCTCAGCGGCCATTTTCGCCGGAGGAGCCATTCAATGGCTAACCCGGAAATTACTGAAAAGGGCGACTGTCGAAGGCAAAGCAAAGGCCGAGGAAACAGGCACCCTGCTTGCCTCCGGCTTAATTGCAGGGGAAGCTATCGCCGGAATTATTCTTGCTGTAACGTTTTTAGCGGGGTTGCC
>JAYVXT010000765.1:0-30572 GCA_043785065.1 Bryobacterales bacterium
GCTTGCGAGTATCTTGAAAAATAGTGCCAGCGGTGGCCGAAGTTTGACGCCGACAATCGCAGCACTGGTGTAGGGTGGCACGAACCATCACCGCCTTCGAGCCTGGGCAATGAGGGCACCTGAAGCCATCCGGCCATCGAAGGCTCACCAAGTAGGCGCAGCAACGTTCTTCGGTAGAGAATCGAGTTTCAAACTCTTGAATTGTTCGGGGATAATCTTCCACACCTAAATCTACAGGTTGGGGTCGGCTGAGTAAAAGGGATACCCACTTCGAAGCGTTGTAAGTGACGAGTATTAGTGCTAACCCCCGATAGCCGCGGCCACGGCGCCAGTGGAGGTGAGTTTTTCACCTACGGTTTACTAGAGCGCAAAGACACTCACGCATGGGTCGATTGGATGGACGCGAACCTGCACCCAACCGCCACTTACGCTTAGGCGAATCCATGGGCGCGGCAATCATTTTACAAAGCCTGCCAATCGAACATCGGATCCGCGCGCCGGTGGCTGAGGCTGCTTTCAACACGTTCGAGGAAATCGCCTACGACCGCATGGCGCTGGTGGGTCTCGATAAATTCATCCATTGGCCCATGCTTGAGCCTGCATTCCTCTATACAAGAGCCCGGTACGGCGAGAACATGAAGCTGGCCTCGCCAAACGAAGCCATTCGCCAGTCAACCACGCCGGTGTTGCTGATTTGTGGCACCACTGATCGCAAAATTCCGCCCCGCCATTCCGAATCCCTGCATCGCGCCGCGCCAAGCACCAGCGAGGTGTGGCTTATTCCCGGAGCAGACCACACACGAGGCTTCAGAACATCCCCGGTCGAGTTTGAAAAGCGCGTCGTGGGCTGGTTTGATAACCATTAACTTCGCCCATCACCAACTCCTCAAAAACTCAATTTGATTCAAAATCAATCTCTTAGCCCATAACTTAAAATAATACCCACTTGCCCCTCTGCTACAACTAATGCAGAAGTTTACTTTGCTGGCCAGCAAACTTCTAAGGTAAGTCCGCGCGGTATCCACAATTTAAGGAACCGGCCGTGAAAATAAGGAAAACCCGAAGCGTTCAATGGGTTGGGGAATCCATAGTATGAATCTCATAAATTTGAGGTGGCTCCGTTATGGTGGCGGAGTTCAGGGAAGAATTATCAAATGGCCGGAAACTTCTTTTCAAGACAGAGGGAGAACCGTGTCCAGGACTATCAGCTAGCCTTGGCCACGCCTTTGACCTGGCATTCATTCGAACAAAAATAGATTTCCGATCCGGTCCTGCCGGCCTTGCGAGCCACCGATTCGGGAGTGAACGTGCCACAACTCGCACAGCGTCGAAGAACTTGAGCAATCGGCGTCTGTCTTTCCCCGGGCATGCTTGGGCCTGAGGGGCTTGATGAAGGGGAAAAAACAGCGCTGAGGATGCTGGAAAAAGACGTGATAACGGCCTTCAGAGCGCTCAACATGAGCAAGGCGGCAATCAATCCAAAAATGATACGAAACATGTTTACTACCTCCCTCAAGTTTTTGCATGGGGCGGCCAACCTATCGACGCCCCATGCCCTCACAGAGGTTATTTCTTCTTCGGAGCCGCCTTCTTTGAAGCCGGCGCATTGGGGTTTTTGTATTCGGTCTGCACACCGGCCTGCATGGCATCCATCATGCCCTTCGCTCCAGGGGCGCTAGGTCCATTTGGAGCCATCTCTAGATACTTTTCAAAAGCCTCCCTCATGCCTGTCGGCGGAATCATCTTGCCATCAGCAGTCATTGTAGCTTTTGCCGCAAGGCTGATGCCGTATTGATAGTAGGCTTCAGCATAGTTGGGGTCCTTCTCAGTTGCTTTCTTGAAGGCGCTTGAGGCGGGCTCAAGCTTGCCACTGTTGGTCAGCAAGGCTCCCAGGTTGAAATAATACTTACCCGCGCCGGCCGGATCAATCGCCGCAGCTTTATCCAGCTCTGCTTCGGCTTCGGTAAACTTGGAACCCCGCGCCAACGCCAAGGCGTAGTTATTATGGGTTCCAGCTTCGTTCGGGTTGATCTCCAGCGCCTTCGCATATGAGTCGAAGCACTTTTGCATCGTCGCGTCTTTTTCCGCACCTTGCTTACTTGCAGCCAAGCCGTTGTAGGCTTCCGCCATATTAGCCCACACCACAAATTGCTTCGGATCCATGACTGCGGCCTTTTCAAAGGCGGCAACGGATTTCTCATAATCCTTCGCCTTTAAAGTTTCCATGCCTTCGTTAAAAGCATCGTTCAATTCTTTGTTCTTGGCCATGGAGGCCGCGCGTTCTTTCGTAGCTTTGTCGAACGCTTCCCTTTCTTCCTTAGACATTTCCCGCGACTGTTCCTTCGTCAGCGGAGCGCCTGTTTCTGCGGCTTTAGCTACTGCCGCTTGTTGCTTTTGACGCGCCCCAGCCATCTTCTGCAAGTCGAAATTCACCGGCAATGGATCACCCATCTTGGAGCGAACGCCCTTGACGGTATCCTTTACCGCACCGTCTACTTCGCAGGAAATGTTATAGGTGCCAATTGGCAGGCCAGCGTGGAACCAATGTCCCTTCTTGTCGGTCTTTACTTTATAACTACCCTTGATGTCGGTCCGTTCCAGTTTGATCCAGGCGCCGGTCAGCGGCTTGCCGTCCTCGCCCTTGACATCCCCTTCGAGTGAAGTGGTCTGAGCCAAAGCTCCTCCGGCCAACAATATACCAAGGGCCGAAAGCCCAATTAACTTCTTGAATCGCGTCACGGCGTAAATCCTCCAGCAGGGAAAAATAAGGTTCCTAACGAGGATACTACATCCCCCATACCCAAGTGACGCGACGAATAAAGATTTGGTTGCGAAACCAATCCGGCGTCTAACTCGTAGGATCTGATATACGGCTTTGATTAAGCCCGAATCGCTTGGGGCGGTAAGTGCATCCCTAACTATGCGTACTGTTTTTGAAAATCGATTAAAATTGAAGAGGATAATAGTGTTTCGAAATACAAAAAAGTTGCTCTTTGCCGTTATTCTTCTGGGTGGAGTAGCCCATGCAGGGTCAGGTTCGCCAGAACCGTTGACCCGTGCAACGCAAGCTTACAACCGCACTGATTACAAATTGGCAATTGAGACTCTTCTTGCCATACCGTCCAGGTCGCCTCAAGTAAACCTGCTGTTAGGAAAGTGCTATTACATGTCGAGTGAATTCAAGAAAGCTTCGGAAACTTTTCAAATCACGGTGGAGGCGGAGCCAGGGAATTCTGAATATAACTTGTGGCTTGCCAGAGCTTATGGCCGCCGTGCGGAATCCTCCAACCCTCTTACCGCTCCTTCCCACGCCGGCAAAGCGCGGCAGTACTTTGAGAAAGCGGTGCAATTGGATTCAACTAACGGAGAAGCCCTCGACGACCTATTTGATTATTATCTCCAGGCCCCCGCATTTCTCGGCGGTGGCTTAGACAAGGCCGCTGATTTACTTCCTAAGATTAAAGCCGTCGATTCCGCGGAATTCCATTTCGCCCAAGCCCAAATCGCGGAAAAGAAAAAGCAGTTCTCAACGGCCGAACAACAGTTCCGCCGCGCCATGGAACTGGCGCCGCGCCAAGTAGGACGCGTAATCGATATGGCGAAATTCCTCTTTCGCCAAGGAAAAATGAAGGAAGGGGACGACCTGATTAAGCAGGCCGAGACCATTGCCCCAAAAGATCCCAAAGTGACCTTTGAAAAAGCCAAAGCGCTGATCAGCACAAAAAGGGATTTGGATGAAGCCAAACGATTGTTGAAGGTCTACATGAATTCGAATCTTACTCCGGACCTGCCTTCGCGCCAGGAAGCCGAAAAACTACTACGCCGCGTCGGCGGCGGCGCTTGATCCGGTGAACTACTTCAGCGCAGACCTGCTGCGTTTCAGCCTCAGCGCTCTGCGAGCCAATAAAGTCCGCACATTTCTTACCGCCCTCGGCCTTGTAATTGGCAATGCGTCCGTCATTCTGGTGGTCACCATTTCCATTACCAGCCGCGATTACATTCTGGAACAGATTCGCGGCTTGGGGTCGAACGTGGTCTTTGCTTACTATCAGGTAGGCAACCGGTCAAGCGGTTCGGTGGTAGACGCCGATTACGTGAAAATCGCCGACGTCGAAGCTATGCGCCAAGCCCTTGGCCCCCGCATCATTGCCGCCACCGGAATCATGAACAGTGGCGATCGCATTATGATTCAAGGCAAGGAGCAAGACATCGCCATCATCGGTTCGGACGAATATTACGCCCCTGTGCGCAACTTGGTCTTGCTGGCCGGACGTTTCATGAGCGCGGACGACATCGCCATGCGCCGCCGCGTTGCCTGCCTCACTGAGCGCCTCTCGAAGCGGATGTACGGCGGGCATCAGGCCGCGCTTGGACAAATCATCAAGCTGCATGGCCTGCAATTCACCGTGATCGGTACATTCAAAGAAAAGACGGAGAGTTACGGACTATCGGAAATTCAGACCGAGACCATACTCACTCCCATCACCGTGCTCCGCTATTTCACCCCTGAAGAACGCATCGATCCGATGTACGTGCAAGTACGCGACCCGGAGGACGTGGAACCGGCCATGGCCCGTATCAAGCAGATTCTCGAAACCAGGCACCGGCCCGGGGCTAAGTATTACGTGGATAGCTTGAAGGCTATTCTTGATGCGGCCAAGAAAATTTCCCTCATTCTCACACTGGTGCTAATGATGGTAAGCGCCATTGCGCTGCTGATCTCCGGTATCGGAATCATGAACATCATGCTGGTCACCGTCACCGAAAGGACGAAGGAGATCGGGCTGCGCATGTCCCTGGGAGCACCGAGAAAAGCCGTGTTGTTGCAATTCTTAGCGGAGGCGGTGCTGATCAGTTTGGCCGGTGGAATGGTAGGAATCTTACTCGGTGTTGGCATCCCATGGATAGCCGCATTGGTGTTAGGAATCGATATCCCCATCTCCGGCATATCCGTAGCAGTGGCATTCGGTGTATCGCTGACGGTCGGAGTTATCTTCGGTCTCCTCCCAGCCAGCCGAGCCGCCAAATTGAATCCCACCGAAGCTCTCCGGTACGAATGATTCATGGCTTTTGGTGGGGCAGACCCCCTGGCCAGCCCTCACGGGGTTCACGCCGTTGGCTGCGCGGCGAGTCGACGTGCCGGGCTAAATCATGTCGCGCACCCTTGAACTAGTTTGGGCTTGACAACCTTCGGGCGCTTATCGTACAACTATGCGGTAAGTGCACAATGCCCCAAGCTTTTATTTGCGACGCAATCCGCACTCCTTTCGGCCGGTACGGCGGGTCACTCGCCGGAATTCGCACTGACGACCTGGCGGCTATCCCTTTGAGAGCGTTGCTCGCGCGCAACCCAACCCTTGACCCAGCGTTCATCGAGGATGTGATCCTAGGCTGCGCCAACCAAGCGGGCGAGGACAATCGCAACGTTGCGCGAATGGCGCTGCTGCTTAGCGGCATCCCGCGAGAAGTTCCCGCCGCCACCATCAATCGGCTCTGTGGATCGAGCCTTGACGCCGCCGCCATTGCCGCGCGCGGAATCCTGGCGGGGGAAATTTCGTTGGCTATCGCAGGAGGCGTTGAGAGCATGTCCCGCGCCCCTCTGGTCCTTTCCAAGCCTGATGCGCCTTGGGCCAGAACCCAGAAATTGGAAGACACAACCCTTGGTTGGCGCTTCGTGAATCCTCTGATGCGAGAGCGGTTCGGCGTGGATTCCATGGCTGAAACAGCCGAAAACGTGGCCGCGGAATGCGGCATCTCGCGCGCTGATCAGGATGCGTTTTCCT
Organism: Bryobacterales bacterium; assembly: GCA_043785065.1. Taxonomy (GTDB): domain Bacteria; phylum Acidobacteriota; class Terriglobia; order Bryobacterales; family Bryobacteraceae; genus JANXSF01. The sequence goes on from JAYVXT010000765.1 coordinate 5,784, forward strand.
GGCGTAGCCAGCAACGCGCCGGGGCCGCGATCCAGGCCGGCTACTTCAAGGAAGAGATTGTGCCTGTCCCGGTTCCGAAAAAACCGGACGTTGACCGCGATGAGCATCCGCGCCCGGAAACTACGCTGGAAGCACTAACGGCGCTGAAGCCGGTGGTGAAGACGGACGGATGCGTAACGGCGGGAAACGCGTCGGGCATAAACGACGGCGCGGCCGCTGTTTTGCTGGCATCGGAAAGCGCGGCGGCGAATTTCGGCTTGAAACCGCTCGCGCGAATAGTGGGCAGCGCCTCTGCTGGAGTAGCGCCGCGCGTGATGGGGCTTGGCCCAATTCCCGCCGTTCGCAAATTGCTTGATCGCACGGGTCTTAAGATCGATCAGATGGATGTGATCGAACTGAACGAGGCCTTCGCAGCCCAGGCGCTGGCCGTTCTTCGCGCACTGGGCCTGAAGGATGATTCGTCGAAGGTGAACCCCAATGGAGGCGCCATCGCGCTGGGTCATCCGCTGGGCGCAAGCGGCGCAAGGCTTCTTACCACCGCTGTCCGCCAATTGCATCGGACTGGCGGCCATTACGCGCTTTGCACCATGTGCATTGGCGTTGGCCAAGGTATTGCCATGGTTATTGAACGCGTCTGAGGCGAAGGAAGGATTTGATGATTCGTAATGTTGTCCCGTTTCGAGTGATCACGCCGGTAGCCTGCTACGCCCCGCGGCGTTGAAGGAGGCCCGCCAACGGAAAGAGCGCGGCGAAATGGCAGCGGCGGAACTTAAGATCGCCGAAGACAACGCCATCCGGCTTATCATCGCCCGTTAAGCGGACATCGGTTTTCTCAGTGCGACAGACGGAAAGTTACGGCGCGCCATGTGGCATTACGATTTTCTAGAGAAACTACACGGCGTGGAATCCTATTCGGCCGATCATGGCATCGCGTTCAAGGGCGGGATTCAAACCATCCATTAGGGCCTGCGGACCACGGACAAAATTTGATTCACGTCCCGCCCGATGTTAGAGCATTTCACGTTCCTGCGCGACCATCCAAAGGCCACCGCGAAGATGACTATTCCGGGCGTCCTGCCTTCGCGCGGATCGCCCACAGCCAGAGTCGAAGCCTTGGTTGAAACTACCACTTACTACTTTTTCAATTGGCATCGATACTCCTGAAATGACTCGTCAGAAGACGAAGGAGGCGAACGCATACCCGCCGCGGCGCAACTTTCACCGATGGTGGATTATGCCGATCTGGACGGGAATTTGCTCATTTCAAATGATCCGTTAGTAGGCGTCACGGTGGTCAAAGGAAAATTGGTGCTTCCGGCTGGACCGGGCCTGGGTTTGCGCCGAGTCTAAAAGCGCAACAACGTTTCCGCGGTCTCCACAAGGTTTCTCACTTGCGGAAGAATTTCATCTTCTAGTTCCGGGTTGTAACCGACCCAGGTATCAAGCGCCGCCACGCGCTTCACCGGCGCATCCAGATACGTGAACAACTCATCAGCGATGCGGGCCGCAATTTCGGCCCCATAGCCGAACGACAGCGTGTCCTCATGCGCGATCAACACCCGGCTAGTCTTCTTTACCGATTCAGAAATCGATTGCCAATCGTAGGGCTGCAAAGTGCGCAGGTCTAGAATTTCAACCGTCTTGCCGGTGTGCGCTTCAATCTGTTGGGCGGCCAATAATGACTTTTGCACAAGTGCCCCATAGGTCACAATGGTCATATCAGAGCCTGTTCTAACCACACGCGCCTTGCCGAAGGGGATGGTGTAATCCAGCCCAGGGTGCGGACTGCGATTATAGGGCTCCCGGTAAAGCTTCTTGTGCTCAAGAAACAGAACCGGATCGTCCGACCTGATGGCGGTGCGCAGCAATCCACAAGCGTCTTCGGCATTCGACGGCATCACAACGCGAAGACCGGGAATATGCGTGAAGCAAACTTCGCCACACTGGCTGTGATAGATAGCCCCGCCGGTCAGATAGCCCCCAATGGGAATTCGAATTACCACCGGGCAGGAAAAGCCGTTGTGACTTCGCCACCGGATATTGGCCAATTCATCGCGTATCTGCATCATCGCGGGCCACACATAGTCAAAAAATTGGATCTCCACAACCGGCTTCATGCCACGTGTAGCCATCCCTGTCGCCCGGCCGACGATGGCAGCTTCGGCAATGGGAGTATTAAAACAACGCTTAGAGCCGAAGCGGCTTTGCAGGCCGAGGGTGGTCTTAAACACGCCACCTTTGCCTTTTACGAGAGCCAGGTTTTCTTCACGGCTGCAATCAGCAACGTCTTCGCCGAAAACAACCATCAACGGATTGCGCTCCATTTCCTCGTGTAGGGTTTGGTTGATGGAATCCACCATGGTGCGCGGAGAGCCATTTGATTCCGGCTGGCGGGCGAACTGGATCGAGGTCGGATCGATTTTGTCGGAATAGAGAAAGCGGAGTGCGGAACCTTTTTCGGGAGGGGCGGCGGGTAAGGCTTTGTCGGCGGCCTGTAAGACTTCCTGCTCGATCTCACCGAGCAGGACTTTAAGGCTTGGCTCGTCTATAATGCGTTCGGAAAGCAGATAGGCGGTGAACAGGGATAACGGGTCACGCCGCGCCTCTTCTTGCCGTTCATGGGGAGATTTATAGAGTTTCTCATCATCCGACAAGGAGTGCGAATAAGGCCGAGTGACTTTGGCGTGCACCATTGCCGGACCGTGGCCGGAGCGGCAATAAGCCACGGCCTGCGTCATTGCTTCATAGCACGAGAAGAAATCGGAGCCGTCCACGTCCACGCGCAGTAAATCGGGCATGCCCGAAAGAAGATTAGAGATGCTTCCCCCTGGCGTCTGAAACTCAACAGGGGTGGAGATGGCAAAGCCGTTGTCTTCCACCAAGAACAGAATAGGCAGCTTTTCAAGGCAGGAGGCATTCATGGCTTCCCAGAATTCGCCTTCGCTGGTGGCGCCTTCACCGGTGCAAACCAGCGTCACTTCATCCGAATTCTTGTTCACGTAACGCGAAGCGTGAGCGCAACCAACCGCTTGTACGAACTGTGATCCAGTGGGCGATGATCCCGTCACGATATGCAATTCAGGGGAAGACCAATGCGACGGCATCTGGCGGCCGCCACTTTGGCGATCAGCCCCGGCGCCAACGGCCTGCAGAAACATTTCGTAAGGGGTGATACCCAAGGCCAAGGCAAGCCCACGATCACGGTAGTAGGGATAAAACCAATCATGCCCTGGCCGCATAGTCATGGCCGCGGCCACTTCGATTGCTTCGTGTCCGGCCCCGCTTACTTGAAAGAAAATCTTGTTCTGCCGTTTGAGCAGAATTTCACGGTCGTCAATCCGCCGTGAGGTGAGCATCAAACGAAACGCCCGCAACAATTGCTCTTTTGTTAGGAGACTGGCTGCGGCGTACGGTGATCGTTCCTTCATGGAGGAACTCACTTGGGTGCGTAGCGACATTCTTAAATTTTACTCCAGGTTGCCGCTTACAATAACTGGAGTGAAAGCTTTTTACCTTTTATTGACGATTCCGCTCCTCGGTCAACCTACTTTTACAATAACGGAGACGGTAAAACAGGGCGAATTGATCCACATTGAGACGACTGCATCAGACAAGCTATATGCGACATTGGTGAAATCCGCCGGGAAAACCACCGTCCCCCTTTTTGCCGATGGGAAAGGCGGCATGGAAGGGCTGTTGCCTGTTGCGGTCACTGATCCTGTGGGCCTGTTCGATGTTGTGATCGCCAGCGATGATAACCAGCCGTTACATACAGCCACAGTTCGCGTCATAAACGGCAAGTACCCAATCCGGAATATCTCCGCCAGCGCAAGTATGAAGCAATTAACGCCGCTTCCGGGCGAGATGGAGGCGATGCGAGCTTTGTACTCGTCTGTTACGCCAGAAAGGAAATTCCGCACGCCATTCCAACTACCCGTCTCCGAATGCCGTAACTCGCCTTTCGGAGTTCTGCGCTATCACAATGGTAAACCGAGTGGAAATTTCCATCGCGGCCTGGATTTGCGTTCCCCGATGGGAACTCCAATTCATGCGCCGGCCGCCGGAACGGTGAAGGTAGCGCAAATGTTCCGCCTGCATGGCGGTACCGTTGGAATCGACCACGGACAGGGTGTTAGTTCGCACTATCTGCATATGTCCAAGATTGCCGCAGTTGAAGGGCAGGAAGTGAAGGCCGGAGATGTGCTTGGATACGCCGGGTCCACGGGGTTCGCAACAGGTCCTCACCTTCACTGGGGGCTCTACGTTCATGCGGTGCCGACAAATCCGGAAAGATTCGTGCAGGGCCTGAAATACTGCTACGTCCCTCCTCCCGCCAAGAAAACCACAGCCAAGAAAAAATAGGTTATCCTGAGGGTTGGTTCTGCTTCTGACTGACATTGTCTAATGATTCCGGGTGCATTCTCTAGCGGACTCTTCGCTATGAGGGTAGGTGCGTTCGGAGTCTCTGAAATGGCCTCCCTGCCCTCCTCACTAGTTTCTTATTACAGAGGCAAACTCCCATGAGTTTTTCCGAACTCGGCTGGTCGCAGCCGTTTGATTTACTAGAATATTTTCGCACGGAGTATCCGCCTAAGTGGACGCCCGCGCGTGTTTGTTACATCAGTCACAAAGCCTTTCATTTGATCCGGCCGGATGGTGAATTTTCGGCGGTAGTCTCCGGCAGGTTGCGGTTTGAAGCCAAGGACGGCGGCCTGTGGCCGGTTGTAGGCGATTGGGTCGCGGCGCTTCCTCGTGATGATGGTTCGTGGACTATTCAAAGCGTGGTCCCTCGGGCCAATGCTCTGTATCGCGGCCTGATGGAACGTGGCGAGCCCAACCAAATGATGGCGGCTAACGTGGATGTGGCGCTGATTCTTTCGGGACTCGACAACAACTTGAATCTCCGACGCGTGGAGCGCTACGTCCATCTGGCGAAGTCCAATAAAATTCGTCCGGTGATTGTACTGAACAAGCTAGACTTGAGCCCAGACACCGAAGCTGTGAAAGTAGTCTTGGCGGCATTTGAATGCGAGGTTCATTTTATCAGCGCGCTAACTGGCGCGGGTGTTGACGAATTGGCCGCTGCAATCGGGCAGGGCCAAACTGCTGTATTACTCGGCTCATCTGGCGTTGGTAAATCCACTCTATTTAATCGCCTCCTAGGACGGGAGGCGCAGCGAACGTCTGCCGTTAGAGATTCCGACAGCAAGGGCCGCCACACAACTACCCATCGTCAATTGATCCCCATGCCCCAGGGTTGGGTATTGATCGACATGCCGGGTATCCGCGAAGTAGGCTTACCGTCGGCGCCGGAAGAATCGACGGACGCTACTTTTCCTGATATTCAAGCCTGGGCAATTGAGTGCCGCTTTCCCGATTGCCGCCATGAATCGGAACCGGATTGCCGTGTGCAGCAAGCCGTGAAGCTGGGCAAGTTGGATGCGGCTCGTCTAAGGAATTTTCACAAAATGAAGCACGAGGTTGGCCGTCAGCTAACCTTGGGCGACAAGCAGGCTGAGGTGGAATTAAAAGCGCGGTGGAAGGTGATTCATAAGGCCCAAAAAGAGATTTACAAGAAGCCGAAATACTCAAAGGAATGAAGTGTCATGGAAGACCGCTCCGCAAAAATAGTGGAGCGGTCTTTCAATTCGTATTAGCCAGCCACGGACCTGGCGGCAGCCAAGGCAGCATCGTAGTTCGGATGATCCGCGACTTCTTTCACGTACTCAACGTAGGAAAGCTTATTCGCCTTATCCACGACAAAAATCGCGCGGCTTTCAATGCGCAGATCTTTAATCATGGTTCCATAGTTTTCGCCGAAAGAGCCAGTCCTGTGATCAGAAAGCATTTCCACTTTATCCACGCCCATCGCACCGCACCAGCGCTTCATTGCGAAAGGCAGATCCATGCTGATGGTGTAAATCTTCACGTTGGGAAGCTTCGCCGCTTCTTCATTAAAGCGCCGCGTTTGCATGTCGCAAACCGGAGTGTCCAGTGAAGGAACTACGCTAAAGATCCGCACTCCGGATCCGGTCTTTGCAAGATCCACCGGCTTCAAGCCAGTATCAACCGCGGCGAAATCAGGGGCGGCATCGCCCGCTTTCAATTCAGGTCCGATCAACGTCAGCGGATCGCCTTTCATAGTTGTAGCACCAGGTCTTTCCATTCGTTCTCCTAATCAAAGTATTGGGGTGACTCTCTATTGTAGCGAAGCCTCAAGCGCGGCTGTATCCGTCACCGGTAATTGGCACGCAAAATTCTGACACACGTAAGCAGCCGGTTTTCCTTCGATTGAATGCATGGCGGCCAGTTCAGGATGCAGACGTGTCCAATACTCGCGCGAATGGGGGGAATCCAAAGCAAAGACAATTTGGAAGGGAGCAAAATGTTTGCCCACCACGGATTTCAGAGCCCGCAAGTCTTCACCGGCAAGCACTACTTGTCTGGGCGCCGATTCCGCCGCCATTGCGGCAACCACCATTTGAGGCATTCCCGGGGAACCGGCTTTCATTTTATGCGCGAACGCGGCCAGCGCTCTTTCGGCTGACCTCTGAAATTCGATTCTCCGGGTATAGGCTGCTAGCCGCAGCAGCGCCATAATGGCCATGGAATTTCCAGAAGGTTCAGCGCCATCGTAATCTTCTTTCATGCGAAGCAGCAAGCTGGGATCGCCAACCGCCGTAGCGAAGAAGCCGCCTTCTTCTGTGTCTTCAAACAGCTCAATCCATCGGTCAGCCAGCTTTTCGGCAAACTGAATATGGCCAAAGTCGAATGTAGTCTCATACAAGTCGAGCAAGGCGCAGGCAAGAAAAGCATAGTCGTCCAGAAAACCTGGAATTCCCGCATCGCCATCCCGGAAGCGCCGCATGAGAGTATTCGTTTCGTTGTTGAACATACTCAGACTAAAGAACTGCACAGCTTCCTCTGCGGCGGCAGTATATCGGGCTTCCCCCAGACATCGCCCCGCCAACGCGAAGGCCGAAATCATTAGCCCGTTCCAAGCTGTGAGAAGTTTGTCGTCCAAATGCGGGCGAACACGGGGGGCGCGGACAGTCAACATTTTTTGCTTCGACTTAGCCAATGACTCGATGATTTCAGCTACAGGAACTTTGAAGAACTCCGCTACCCGATCCACGGGATGGTCAATAAACAGAATGTTGCGGCCAGTGAATTCATGGTGTGGATCCTCCTGAACATTGCCGTCCTCTTCAACACCGTAGTGATACATAAACCATGCCGCATCGGGCTGCCCAAGCGCCACCTCAATTTCTTTTTGGGTAAAAATATAAAACGCACCCTCACCCTTTTCATGTGGATGCGCGGGGTCCAGCACACTGTCGGCATCTTCCGCGCAATAGAACGCGCCTTCGGGACTGGTCATGTCGCGTAGAACATAGTCCAACGATTCCCTGGCGATTTCCGCAAAATGTGCTTCGCCTGTCAATTGGTAAGCTTCCAAATAGGAAACAATCAGCTGCCCCTGATCGTAAAGCATCTTCTCAAAGTGCGGCACAAACCAATGCGAATCCACCGAATAACGATGGAAGCCTCCGCCCAACTGATCGTACATGCCTCCCGCCGCCATCGCTCGTAGAGTGACCGCCGCCATATCGCGCGCCGCTTCGTTCTTGGTTCGATGGAACCAGCGGAAAAGGAAATTCAGCGACACAGGCCTGGGAAATTTTGGGGCGCCGCCGAAGCCTCCATCGCGCGGATCAAATGTGCGGCGGAAATGCGAGAATAGTGCTTCATAGGTTTCGTTACCCACGCGGCCCGGCTCTCCGGAAACCGCGGCATGGCCCCTAAGTTGCACCAACACGTTGTCGCCCGATTCCATAACTTTCGCCTGATCATCGCGCCAAACACCGGCGATGTGGTCAAGCATTGCGCCGAAACCTGGACGTCCATAACGATTGTCCGGCGGAAAGTAGGTGCCTCCGTAAAAGGGTTTCAAGCCGGGAGTCAGCCACACGGACATCGGCCAACCACCACCGCCGGTGGTGGCTTGCACGAACAGCATGTAAATTCTATCCACGTCGGGCCTTTCTTCGCGATCCACTTTCACCGGTACGAAGAACTTGTTGAGGATCGCCGCGATTGCTTCCGACTCGAAAGATTCCCGTTCCATAACGTGGCACCAATGGCACGTAGAATAGCCAATGGAAAGAAAGATAGGTTTGTTTTCGCGGCGCGATTTTTCGAATGCCTCAGGCCCCCAGGCGTACCAATCCACAGGGTTATTGGCGTGTTGAAGTAGGTAAGGGCTTTTTTCAGCAGACAGACGGTTGGGCATTTCCTCTATAATCGCATTTCAAGCTATGTCCATCTCTGAAACCGAAAAGCAAACCTTGCTGGAGACTCTAGTAGCGTTCTTGCGCATCCCCAGTGTAAGCACCGCGCCCGAACATAAAGCTGATATTTTGAAAGCCGCTCAATTCGTTGCGGACAAGCTACGGTCAGCCGGTTTGGATGATGTTCATCTGATGGAGGGCGCGGGCCACCCCATGGTTTACGGAGAATGGCTGGGTGCTGCGCCTGGCAAGCCAACGATCCTTTTCTATGGCCATTACGACGTTCAGCCCCCTGAGCCTTTAGAAGAATGGATCTCCCCGGCGTTTGAGCCCGCGGTGCGCAACAACAACATCTACGCCCGCGGCGCCACTGATGACAAAGGCCAAGTGCTTATTCAAATCGAAGCAGTGGCCCGCGCGATGGCCCGCAACGGCTCGCTTCCCGTCAACGTAAAGTTCCTCATCGAAGGCGAAGAGGAAGTTGGCGGCGAAGCCATTGAAGCATATGTGAAATCAAAGCCTGCCAGGTTGAAAGCCGATGCCGCGGTCGTGTGCGATTCAGAAATGTTTGCACCGGAATTGCCCACTCTTTGCGTAGGCTTGCGAGGCATCGTTTACGGAGAACTCCATGTGACGTCCGCAACTCAGGATTTGCATTCGGGAGTTTACGGGGGCGCGGCGCCAAATCCCCTGCAAGCCGCGGCCGAGATCATCGCCTCTATCAAAGGACCTGACGGAAAGATTCGGATTGCCGGTTTCTATGACGACGTGCTAGCGCCCACCGCTGCCGAACACGAGGCTTGGGCCCGGCTGCCATTTAACGAAGAAGAATACCGGCAGAAGGAAGTTGGCTCGACGATGTTGGTAGGCGAAGCGGGCCTAGGCGTACTGGAACGCGTCTGGGCCCGGCCAACATTTGAAGTGCATGGCATTAAAGGGGGCTTCATCGGCGAAGGCGCGAAGACAGTGATTCCGGCCAAGGCTGTTGTTAAAATCAGCACCCGCTTGGTTCCCAACCAAACTCCTGAAGTGGCCAGTAAGCAGTTGGCGGCGGCCATTGCAGCCGTATGTCCGGCAGGCGTCACCGCCGAATGGAAACCATTGCACAGCGCACCCCCATGCGTTGTGGATACCGCGAACCCTTTCATTGAAGCCGCATCCATCGCCATGGAAAAGATTTTCGGCCACAAGACAGTGTTCATTCGCTCCGGCGGATCCATCCCCGTTGTTGGTCTGCTCCAAAATGAATTGGGCCTGCCATGCATTCTGATGGGCTTCGGCTTGCCGGACGACAACCTGCATGCGCCCAACGAAAAACTTCATCTGCCGAATTTCTACCGGGGCATTGAGGCTATGGAATTGTTCCTTGAGGAAGCGGCAGCCGCCGCGAATGCGAAACAATAGAAGTATGCGAATTGTTGTTGGAATCAGTGGGGCAAGTGGCATCATTTATGGGTACAGGCTGCTGGAAACTCTGCGGGCCACAGGGCGCGCCGAAACGCATCTGGTGATGACGCGATCAGCGGAAAGAACGGCTTACTTAGAGATGGGCAAGCAGATTAAGGAATTCAAAGATCTGGCCGATTACAATTATCCGGTGGAAGATGTGGGCTGCCGGCTTGCCAGTGGAAGTTTTCAAACCAACGGCATGATCATCGCCCCATGCTCGGTGCATTCGATGTCGGCCATTGCCACCGGGGTCAGTTCGAATCTTTTAATTCGGGCGGCTGACGTGATCCTCAAAGAGCGGCGAAAATTGATTCTAATGGTGCGGGAAACGCCATTCCACTTGGGGCACCTTCGAACGATGGCTAGCTTGACGGAAATGGGAGCGATCATCGCTCCACCCATCCCTGGTTTCTACAACAACCCGGAAACGATGATGGACTTGGTCGATTCAAGCGTGGAACGGGTGATGGATTTAATTGGTCTGCCGGCGGAAAGCGCCAAGCGTTGGAGTGGAGGCAAATCGGAATGAAAAAAGGCGTGCGTGCGGCGTTTCAAGGGGAATTAGGCGCTTTCAGCCAAGTGGCTGCCCGGCAGTTGTTGGGTGAAACCGTAAAGGTAATTCCATGCACCCGTTTCGATCTGGTGTTCCAGCAATTGGCCAACCGGGAAGTGGATGCGGCCGTGGTTCCCATTGAAAATACCCTGCATGGATCGATCCACGAGAATTACGATCATCTGCTTGAGTATGGTTTGGAGATTGTGGCGGAGACGCAAGTCCGGATCGTTCACAACCTCATCGCCGCGCCTGGCGTGAAGTTCGCGGACGTGCGGCGCGTCTATTCGCACCCGGTGGCCCTCAATCAATGTCTGAAGTTTTTCGCGGCTCATAAGGAATTGGATCGAACGCCTTTTTACGATACCGCGGGCAGCGTGAAAATGATCATGGAGCAACTGCCGAAGGACGCCGCGGCGATCGCTTCCTCCATTGCGGCCGAACAGTATGGCGCGCACATTCTTCGCAAAGCAATAGAGGATGATAGCCAGAATTTCACGCGGTTCTTCTTACTCCGCCGTCATGGTTCGAAGCCTGAACCGGCGGGTAAACTTGGGTGGAAAACGTCCCTTGTCTTCACCACCCCGAATAAGCCCGGATCGCTCTTCAAGGCGCTCAGCGTTTTTGCCTTGCGTGATTTGAATTTGTCGAAGATCGAATCCCGCCCGTTGCGGGGCAAGCCGTACGAATATTTGTACTACCTCGATTTTCTCGGCAAGGCGACGGATCCGGTTCCCCAGAAGGCATTGGCGCATTTGGAAGAATTGGCGGACATGATGAAGATTCTCGGCAGTTATCCCCGCTCTGTGTAACGCCTCATGAAGACTGTTTATTTGGCGTTAGGATCGAACCTTGGTGATCGCCTGGAAAACCTCACACGCGCAGTGTCTCTGCTTAATGATGCCGGCGTAACCGTGCAAAAGATTTCCTCCGTCTGGGAAACAGAACCCGTCGGATTTGATGATCAAAGGTGGTTCCTCAACATTGCGTTAAAAGCCGCCACTGATTTGATGCCCCTTCAACTCCTCGCCCGTACCGAAAGCATCGAACAAGCCATGGGCAGAAAACGGTTTGTCCGCAACGGGCCACGAACGATAGACATCGACATTCTACTTTACGGACGGACGATCATCGACACGCCCACATTGACAATTCCTCATCCCCGGATGCACGAGCGCCGCTTCGTGCTTGAACCACTCAATGAGGTTGCCTCAACGGTGCGGCATCCAACGCTAGGCAAATCGATTGAGAACCTTCTTCAACTGGCCCCTCCCTTGAAACTAAAATTGGCTTCGAAATGGAAAGAGCCCGCCGAAGCGGGCTCCTAGGGTTCGACTCAGTTGCAGCGCAACCAATGTTCCGATCTTCAGCTATACAGCCTGTAGATCGCCGTGCGAAAGCATCCCTGTCATCTGGTCCTTTAAGTGCAGTTTAAGCTTTTTCAATCGATGCTCTTCTGCTTCCTGTTCCAGCGTGAGATGATCCAGCGCGTCCAGTTCCTGCAATCTCCGTTCATAGCTCGAATGTTCGCTCGCCATATTGCGGAATTCTTCACTGGTCGACATCAGATGCGCTTTGAGTTGTTCTTGCGTGCTAAGCTCCATCAGGTTTCTCTCCTTTGGGAGGCCGCCACGCCGAGTCGATTTAGGCTCGGTGGGTAGTCTCGAAACTACTTCTACTAAATCAGCAACCGGTCAGCAACGGCCAGTCACATCTATTAATTATCACTTTTGGAAGCGCAGCACAATAGCATTTTCAGTTGGGGAACAATAATAGTTTCGCCTGAGTCCTACGGGTTGAAATCCATGTAGCGCATAGAACGCCCGGGCGCCATGGTTCGACTCTCTTACTTCGAGAAAAACGGTTTCCGGCTTTGATTGGAGGAGTTCAGCCAGCAATCGGGAAGCAACGCCGTGACGCCGGAAAGAAGGCCTTACCGCTAGATTCAGTAGCTCCCACTCCCCGGTGGTGACTTCCCTCCATGCGATAAACCCGACTGCTTCTATGTTGGGAAATGTTACCTCCGCAATGTAAAACTCGTAAGTAAGGTAATCCATTATCTGCCAGTGAGCAGCTTCGGGAGCGATTTGTTGAATCTCGTTAACGGCGGCCAAGTCGCTTGGTTGGCCTCGGCGTACGAGGAACTCATTTGGCATCGATCAACTCCCGCCAAACCGCGGATTGCAGCTTTCCCATGGCCTCCCAATCGAATTGCCGGGCAGCGCTATATGCTTCCTGGGCAATGCGCCGCCGCGTAGCCGCGGATCGAAATAGCTGGCAAACCCCTTCAGCAAATGCGGCGGCATCATCCGCCACCCAAACGGAAACATCATGCTGCAGCCCCAAACCTTGGCAACCGGAACTTGTCGCAATAACCGCTCTTCGCATCGCCATCGCTTCCAGCACTTTTAAATTCGTTCCGGCGGAAACCAGTGTTGGAGCCACAACCAGGTTCGTTGCTTCATAAATAGGAACAACATCCGCGACAAAGCCTAGAACGGCTACTCCGCATTCCGCTTCGGGAAACGGATCGGCCGTAAAGTTGCGCCAATATGTTTGCGGATCAGGTCCGGCAACGGCGGTGAATTCCGCATCGGGAAATTCGAGGCGCACCAGAGGCCAAACTTGCTCCATAAAGAAGCGAAACGCTTGAATGTTTGGAAAATGGCGGAAGGAGCCAATGAACAGCACTTTCCGCCCGTCCACTTCTTTGGTAGGAACGAACCGCGCCAGGTCGACGCCGTTAGGAATAACTCTAGTATTGGCGCTGGGTAATTGCGCAGCATCTTTTTGAGCCATGGTAACCACGCGATCAAAACACCGCACGGCCGCTTGCTCAAAGCGTCGCCAACGCCACGCATTCCAGTAAGCGCTCCTCGTCTGCTCTCTGGCAGCCACTTGGTCGTAAAGATCAAAGGTGACGTCGTGCTCCACTAACACTTCGGCAGGATAACTAGCCAGTTGGGTGTACTCCACTTGGACCAGCGAGAGACCTAATTCCTTGCGGCTTGTTGCGAGAAGTTGCCGCAAAGCTGGTGAATCATACTCGCAAACTTCAGCCGGCAGCAAGCTTGACCATCGCGGCTTGCGGTAGCGGGGCAGCTCGAAAAGGTAGGCTTGGGAAACGAAATCCATCACGGATCCGGAAGGTTCACCAAAGGCAAACAATACGATGTCGAATTCCTTAGCGGCTTCCCTTAGAAGATAAAAGATCCGAACGGCTCCGCCATGAGAAAGTGGCCATGGAAAATAGGGCGACACGATTCCGATTCGCTTGCGCCGAGTGCGCCACGCGCGCCCTTGGACCACTTGATATTTAGTCGAAGGATATCCATCTCCGCTTGACCAGGGACGAAGCCAGATTCGGTCCAATGCCACGCCGCGATAAAAGAGCAGGGAAGCAATGGGAGATGTGAAACTTAAATGATGCCGCTCTAATCGTCTGTTAAAGGCGAGAATCTTCAATGGCGCAAGCAACGCAGCAGCCTTGCGCAACGGATGCTCTCTTCCGTCAAACAGAACAGGGGCCAGCCCGATTCTGAGGCGCCGCAAGGCCTTCCGTGCTTCCAGATAGGGGTCACGAGAAGAGACAACAATACACGTGATCCCGGCGACTTTAATCGGCTCATCCAAACATATAAGATAATGCCGGCGGCTCGGTTCCAACCCTAGAACTTCTTCCGCCATCTTCCGCGTCAATGCTCTATCCCCTGAAGCGAAGCTGACAACAACAGCCTCGGCATCCTTCCCGAGCAATCCAAATAGAGCGTGCTTCCAACTCACACAGCAACCTTGACTCTGCTCAGAAGAAACGCCGCACACAGAGGCAACACCGCGATCACCATACAGACTGACTTGAAACCGTACAGATCAATGATGGAGCCCGCCGTCACCGACATGATGGCCTGCATCAACCCATAAGCTGATGTAAGCGAGGAGATGGCGAATGCCGCCCGCTCCCGTCCAAACACTTCCAGCGGCATTGAATACAAGTTCACGGTGAAAACTGTTCCACAAAAATAACTGACAGCCATCAAGGCGGACGCAATTAGAGCGGAAGACGCGAAAGGCACCACAGCGGTCATCAACATGCCTACGCATCCCAGCCACACTGCCCGCATGCGTGCCTGGTGGAGCGGCAATCCTTGGCGGCTTAAGTAGAGGGAGATCGACCCGCCGGTTAATCCGCCGCACAAGCCCATCAGCGGCGTAATCCATGCAAATTGGCTGTTCGCCTGCGCCTGCGAAACTTGAAACGTTTCCACCAGATAGCTGGTCACCCAATTGGTCCACAAACTGTATGTCGTCATGCCAAGCATCGTCGCCGCGACGAAGGTCCAATACCGCGAATCGGTAACAATCGCCCGAATCGGAATCTTATGGTCGGATGCAAGCAGCGGTTGGGCCGGAACTCGCCGCGAAATCAGCCACCAAACGGGGATCCAAACAAAACCAAGCAGTCCCGCAATTGTGAACGAAGTTCGCCAATCAAAGCCCGAGGCCAGCAGCGGCGCCACAAAACTTCCAAGACTGATTCCCGTTTGCGACAGCGAATTTCCCATGGCCCGTTCCGCCGGCGCAAGGTACATGGCAAACGCCTTACCAGACCCAGGAACACCACCAGCCTGTGCAATCCCCAATATTCCGCGGCATGCAATCAATCCAGTGAAGCTATTGGTCATCGCCGTCGCGATCGTGGCCAGCGACCAGCCACTAACAGCAATGGTGATTCCCCAATTCAAGCCAATCTTGTCAATCAACAACCCCATCAATGGCGCCGAGAAGGAGTAAATGATCGAGAAAACGGCGATCAGCCAGCCGTAATCTTTATTGCTCATGTGAAATTCCAAACCAATTGTTGGCTTCACGGCGGCCAGCAATTGACGGTCAAGGTAGTTCAACATTGAGGCGCAGACAAACACGCCAATTGCGATCCAACGAGATTGTGTCACTTCAGTTCCACGCGAACCACATCGCCGGCGGTTTGCCGCGCCGGGTTGGCCTTCTTTGCATAGTCCACGGCAACCGCGCGACTTGGTTTCTGCGCGCCGCATGCAAGCGTCTGCGCTCCGGACAATCCCACCTTCGTCATATCCAGTGCGCCAAGAAGCAACACCTTGTTATCTCCTCCACGAACCGCAAAACGAACGTAACCCTTCAAGCAGTCTACCCGCTCCAACTTTCCCGTGATGCTAGCGTCGGCCTGCGCGCCATCCCACCACTGCTCTACTTTGCTTTTGTCAATTGGCTCCGAGCCTTTATTGGCTTTTGCTTCCGCTTCCCGCACGCGCGCCATTGCTTCGTTTTTCAACCGCTCCAATTCATTACGCCTGTGTTCCAATTCTTTTAGCCGGGCCTCGGCTTCGGCATCAGCTCGCAGAGCGTTCGCCGCCCGCCGCCGTTCGCGCAAAGTCTCCCGCATCTTTTGATCAGGAGCAGCCTTTTCGGCTGCAAGCCAAGCCTTGGACGATTCGGGAAACTTTTCCGCGTCCTGAAGAGCCTGCGCATAAGCTCCCCAATATTTCCAATCGCGTGGAGAAAGTTCCGTGTACTTCTTCATCAACGCCAATTTGCGTCCCGTGTCGCTTTCAAGATCCGCAAGCATACGCGCTGGTTCGCCCCACCGGGGGTTTTTACCCGCCGCATTGCGTAGAGCTTCATAAGTTCCAAGCGCCACTTGCGCCCGCGCCCCCTGGCTTTTGCTCAAATTGGCCTGGTCCCTGTTTAACAAACCGAGCCCTTCATTGGCCTCGCTTGAGTTGGGAAATTTGGCGAGAATCGCCTGATATGCCGGTTCCGTTGGCTCCAGATCTACCAAGGCAATGTCGCCCGCCGGAGCATCCAATTCGCGCCCCAACCCCGAACGTCTCACTTCAACCGCATGCCCGTTAAGCTTCGTAGTGCCGGTGATCGGCTTAGCCATATAGGCGCTAACTTCTTTTTCAATCGCATCCGCACTCAGTTCAAAAGCATTGCGCATCGCCACGTCAGGCTCCACGCCTTTGCGCATATTGGAAAGCATCACGCGAAGTTTTCCACTAAAGCGAGGATCCACCGCCAGCAAATGCAATCTGGCCCACAGGCGAGTCTGCAATTCCTTGGTCGGCGGGGCGCCTAATGTGACTCGCGTACCCTCAACCTCTAGCGTCGAAAACAATGCCAGCAAAGCTTCTTCAAACTCCGCCGGTATGCCGCTGATTCCGTCTTCAAGCAATACGCGGCCGAAACTTGGATACAACTGTGGAACAACGGAACCGCCTTGACCAAACGCAGCCATATAGGAATCGCGGCGCAGTGCAATGATCCTTGATTTTGGAAACCCGGCGGCTTGCCTTTCCTTCAGCAGTACCACTTTGATGGACCAAACAGGCATCAACTCCACACCCAGAATTTGACCCAGCGTGTAGCGGTATTGGTCCAGCAAGTTTAGCGTGTCCGCGGCTTCCTTATCCAGGCCGATGGCCATTACGGATACCGGGCCAGCCTTGTACTCCTTCCAGGTTTCAGCTCCGCAAAGTGAACCGAAGAGTAACAAGCATGCCCATGCGCGACCCATCGTTGAAAGCCCCCTCTAGGAAAAGTTCCAAACCCGTTCGATGGTCTTTGAAAGAATCCAACTCTTGTCTTCGTCGTTTAAAAACTTCATCTCATCGCGAACCACGGACAAAGTTCGAGGATAGGTTGTGTGCGAAAGACAAACCGGCCAGTCGGTGCCCCACATCAACCGGCTAGCGCCGAACTTGTCGTGGAGCCGCTTCACGTTTTCGAAGGTATCGCGGAAGGGATACACTTCCTTTGAAAGTTGCCAGGTGTGCGAAATCTTCACGAACACCTTGGGATACCGTTCCAACGCCAACAGCAAGTCCAGTAGTTCCGGCTTGCCCACCGGCGAATCAGCCATATGGTCGATCACCACCGTTAGGTTCGGATGCTTCTCAATCAACGGAGCCATATCAGGCATCCGAGTCACTGGAGCCAGCAACAGCATCGGAATCTTTAAGTCTTCAACGCGTTTCCACAAAGGGGCCATCAATGGTCCGCGTATCCAATCGCCGCTGGCATCGGCTCCAGGGGAAAGACGAATGCCCTTGAATCCCTGCTCGGCAAGCTTCGATGCATGGTCGGGTGACGCGGGATCCGTTGGGTTCACTCGCGCCACGGCTTGAAACAATTTAGGGAATCGCTTCTGCGAATCCAGTGTGTAGCTGTTGTCCCAACGGTAGCCAATATATTGAACCAACATTGTATTGGAAACACCATTGGCCTTCATCAGGTCAATCAGCATCTCCACGGTCCTATCCTCGGCGGGAGGCTTGGAAGTTTCCTTCGCCCAAGGAAACTTCGGATCGTTCTTCCACACATGCACGTGCGGATCAATGATTTTATAGGGCGGTGTGGCCGCTTGAGTTGTCATGGCAAGAGCGCTCCCGGCAATAAGCTTTCTTCTGCTGATGCTCATATTATTTGTAAATCGGCTCCAGCTTGCTGACTACATACGCCGCCTGATGTTCGTAACTCTTGCGCGGCCCTTCGCGGGCAGTATCAAGATCGCTGATCAACCAACCCTTCCATTTATTCGCTTTAAGAATTCGATGGACGGACGGAAAGTCAATTTCCCCATCCCCCATGTCGTAAATTGAATTGAAGAACTTGGCATTCTCGGAATTCTTCGCGTAAACCTTGCCGTTACCTTCCACCCAATCCGCCGTCGGCGTGGTCCACTTGGAATCTTTGTAGTCGATGGTGATTAGTCTGTCCTTGTATTTCTCAATCGCCTTCGGCACATTGTATCCAGCCAAGTTCAAGTGGGCGCAATCGGGGGAGAACCAGAACAGTTTTGGATCGGTCATAGCCATGCACTTGTCAACTTCATCGGGCTTTTCCACCATCTGATTCAAATGGTTGTGCAGGCCCGCGCGGAAACCCATCGTTCCCGCCAACTCGCCAATCTGATTGAAGCCCTCGCACATGTTCTTGAAGTGTAAATCAAAGTTCTCTTTTTGCCGCGCTGGAGAGAACACAACCAAGTCCTTGGCGCCAAAAACACTAAGGAACTCCATTGCCCGCTTGGCGTCGGCCAAAACTTTCTGCCGCGCGGCGGGATCATGCGCCGGGCCACTGAAGGAGATAGTAACCACATTCAGATTCCGCTTGGACACTTCCTTTTCAATCTGGGCCGTCGTCATGCCATAGGTTTCCAGAAACGCGGGAAAGCCCGTGACGCGGATTCCGATGAATCCGGTGTCCTTCATAATGTCCAAAATTTCAGTGAGGGGCACTCGCTTAAAGTGTCCCCACAATGCGGCGCTACACGCCCATTTAATATTCTGATTCGCAGGCAGCCGCGTGGCGGCTTGTGCGGTAGCGGCGGCAAATGCTGCGATGGCTTCGCGTCTAGTAAGCATGATTTATACTCCAGCCATACTTTTATACCCTTTTACCACAGCGTTTTGGAAATCCCATAATCCGTCAAGCCCAGCCGGCGGCTGAACACCGTACTGCAGCAATAGGGCGCCGCCTTGCGCGAGTGGACGCCAAACAAGCGTGGGCTGATATTGCCCAAATCCCGGAGAAGTGGCCAACGCATTTTCCAATGCTCTAGCGGCCAGCGTTGGATTGATTTCCATGCACCTAATTCCTGGTAGGAGAAATGGTGAGTTGATTATCCACCTTTTTTACGCCGTTTACTTTCATGGTCAATTTCGCGGCTTTCGCCTTGATTCTTTCCTTCTCAACAATGCCTTTGATCGTAACCACGCCGTTCTTAACTTCGACGATCAAATTCCCACCACGCACGTCGGGATCATTGGCCAGTTTGCGCCGCACCAAATCATAAAGAGCGTCGTCAGTGGTTAGGTCTGCTTTCTGCTTCCCCGCGGCAAGCAGACTAAAGCTAAGCATGAAAGTCAACAGCAAACAAATCAGGGAGTGTGCAATTTTTTTCATAATCATTTCTCGGAGGTAGTATCGCCGCCAATCATTTTCCGCCAATCCAATTCGTTCAAGAATTCAATATTCTCACGCCAATTAGGACGCACTTTAACGAACAGCTCCAGGTAAAATTTCTGGTCAAAGAATTTCTCAAGCTCGAGCCTCGCTTCGGTGCCGATCTTCTTGATCATAGCGCCGCCTTGGCCTATCACGATAGCCTTCTGTCCTTCTTTCTCCACAAAAATCGTGGCCATCACCCGGACGATCTTGGGCGTCTCTTCCCACTTCTCCACAAAAACCGCGACCGAGTGAGGCACTTCCTGCTCCGTGGAGTCCAACAGCTTTTCGCGAATCATCTCCGCCGCAATAAAACGCGACGGTTGGTCCGTAACATGATCCTCGGGAAATATCGGTTCACCTTCCGGCAAATGCTTAAAAATCTCGTTCTTAAGCACATCCACCTGGTCTCCATAAGCGGCAGAGATGGGAATGTACGCGGTAAACTCGCGAATCTGCTGATACGCCGCAAGCAGCGCGATCAGCTTTTCTTTCTTTGTGATTTTGTCAATCTTGTTCAGTGCGAGAATCACGGGCGCGGCAACGTTTTGCAACACATCCATTGCCTGCCGCTGCTCATCATCAATCTCGCGCCGCGCATCAACCACATAAACCACGGCATCAAGGTTCGCGAGCGAAGCACGCACGGTGCGCATCATACGCTGATTAAAAACAGAGTCGGATTTGTGGATCCCTGGCGTATCGACAAAGACGATTTGCCCAAGTTCCGGTTCGGTCAAAACACCTTGCACCGAAGTTCGTGTTGTTTGTGGCTTGGAACTAACTATGGCCAGCTTCATGCCGGCCAGTGCGTTCAGTAATGTGGATTTGCCGGCATTCGGCAAACCAATAATAGATACAGTTCCTACTTTCAAGCTTTATCTTTCTCCGTCGATTCGGCGGGACCAGCGGACTCTTTCGGAACCGAACCGGACACGCGGACTTGTTCCACTCTCCGGTCACTGGCCGAAAGGACCTCAATACGCAAACCTTCTTTTTCCACTTCTTCTCCTGCCTTGGGTACACGGCCAAGCCATTCGGCGGCCAACCCCCCAAGCGTTGTTGACTCAATGGCGCCCGACGGACGGAACCCAATCAGATCCGCAAGTCCGTCCACATCGAAACTTCCCGCCACGATCCAACGTCCCGGCCCGTCCTCGACAACATCTTTCGCCGGTTCATGTTCATCGCGAATTTCGCCCAGAATTTCTTCAACCAGATCCTCCATCGTAGCAAGACCGGCCATGTTGCCGTACTCATCGATCACAGCCGCAATGTGCTGCCCGTCTTCCTGCATTTCGCGCAACAGTTGTCCAACTAACTTTGTCTCCGGCACCTGGCGAATGGGCCTCATAATATCGTGCACTTTCTTATGGCGCCGCGACTCTTCACTCAGTTCAAACAAATCACGGACATGAACGAAGCCCGCCATCTGATCCAGCACTTCTTCATAAACGGGTATTCTCGAATATTGTTCCACAATCACCAATTTGTGAAGTTCATCCAGCGATTGATTGGCTTCAATGGCAACCACGTTTGGCCGTGGGGTCATCACCTCTCCCACGCGCTTATCGCCAAAAGCGACAACGGATTGAATAAGCCGTTTGTCTTCCTGTTCTATAATCCCTTCATCGGCGCCCGCATCAATGAATTTTTCAACCTGCTCCGCTTCCGCTTTTCCGGTTTCTTCGGGAGTTTCCGCCTCCCTTCCCAACTCAAACAAAGAATGAAGGAAGTGGAAAACCACAGTGAGCGGGGACATGAGCAGCAGCATTAAACGCAACAGGGGGCTAACGGCGATCAGCCATTGCCCACTGGTTCGGCGATACAGCAACTGCGGGACAAGATAAGCGAAAACCGCTACGGAAATCCAACTGATAACTAATGCTTCGATCAGAGACCAGGCGGACAAGGAATGGACGTCGTCATTGGTGCGAGTTAAAACCATCCCGAGTGAAATGGCCCCAAGAGCCAACATGACCCCATGCTTCCAAAGGGCGAATATTTGCGCACCCCGCTCCGGCTCTCGCCCAAACGATTCCTGTAAGTGTTCTTGAAAGTAGGCTAGCGTTCGTGTTTCCTTGGCTAAAATCCTCGAAGTCTCGGTGTACAGCAATTGCACCAGACTTACCAAGGATAGGACAACCAATAGAACCAGAAACAGGATGCTTAATGCGGGGTTCATCGCGTTACCCGTTTAGCCGAAGCGCGTTCAATCAAGCCATGCGGAAGATTTAGAGCAGACCGCCATTTGGCTTCCATACGGCGCATCTTTCCCCGGTCATTCTCATGATCCATACCCAGCAAATGCAACAGGCCATGTAACATCAAAATGGCAATCTCGCTTTCCGCGGAGTGCCTAAATTCCATGCCTTGAATGCGGGCCCTTTGGGCGGAGATCGCCATTTCTCCCAGTTCACTTTCGTCGCCTTCAATCGGAAACGAAAGCACATCGGTTGCGTAATCCATCTTAAGAAATGCCGCGTTCAGCCGGCACAATTCTTTGTCGTTGGTAATTAGTACCGTGAATCCGCGTCCAGGGGCAACCAGAATCGACAGTCTTTTGGCGAACTCGCGGATCTGTTTGCGATCAAGGCCCCGAGGGGCATTTCTGAATATGAGTGAAGCTCGACTACCGCTGCTAGGCATGCATTCGTTTTAATGGACTTCTGGTTTCGGTGCGGCCTCAACCGCCGTCTCCAGTTTTAGATTCAACTGACGGCCCGCTCCAGTTGCTTCACTATGCCGTTCATAGGCTCTGACAATCCGCTGCACCAAGCTATGGCGCACGACGTCTTTTTCCGTAAAGCGGATGAACCCGATGCCTTCCACTCCGCGCAACACTTCCAGCGCTTCCAGTAGCCCGCTGCGGCGCCCGTTGGGTAGATCGATTTGCGTCGAATCGCCCGTAACCACAACCTTCGTGTTGAAGCCTTGCCGCGTCAGGAACATTTTCATTTGCTCGGTGGTTGCGTTTTGCGCCTCATCCAATATCACGAAGCTATCGTTCAGCGTACGGCCTCTCATAAACGCCAAAGGAGCAATCTCGATCGTATTGCGCTCAATCAGCTTCTCCACTTTTTCAACATCGAACATATCGAATAAAGCGTCGTAAAGTGGGCGAAGGTAAGGATCGATCTTCTCCTGAAGAGTGCCTGGCAAGAAACCCAGCCGTTCTCCAGCCTCAACAGCCGGACGAGTCAAAATGATGCGGGTAACTTTCTTCGAGAGCAGAGCATTCACAGCCATGGCCACTGCGAGATAAGTTTTACCCGTACCCGCCGGACCCACGCCGAAGACCAGGTCCATCCGTTCAATCGCTTCCAGATAGCGGCGTTGGTTAATGGTTTTCGGAGCCAGCACTTTCTTGCCGAAACTGCGCTGTTTGCCCGATTCAACCAAAGCCTTCAGGGAGACCTCGGGATCCTCGGCTACCACTTTCAGGTAGCTGTTTAAATCACCATTGGCGAAAACCGCTCCGGCCCCCGCCAGTTCCGAATAGTCGCTAAGGATGCGCGCGGCCCGCTCCACGGGCGCACGTTCGCCCTCGATCAAAACGCTGCCATTGTCGAGAGAAGCTTTGACGGACAGAGAAGTCTCAAGCAATTGGATGTTTTCATCCCTTGTGCCGCAAAGAGTTTCAATGCCCCGGCTAATAGGAACACTAATCTTCATGTTGTTGCAGTGAGGTAGGTTGCATCAGAGAGTGTGAATTAGATTGAACAACATGCGCCAACTCAGCACCCTGGAGGCGCGCAATGCGCGAGAGGAAAAGTAAATGCCATAATTCTTGATACTACCAAATTTTGTTTCCGGGAATGTCAAGTTGGGTTGGCGTCAGTCTTTCGCAGGGCTGGTGGATGGGCTGACAGAGGTCAAAATGGTTTGGCCCAACGTAAACTTTGCCAACCTAATATTTTACCAATCATCCCATGGCTTGACGCCTCGCTTTTGCCGCCAACATCCGATCTGATCGGCTCCTTATCATTCAACTAAACTTATACACCTCTGGACTGGGCCGCCCACCGAAGGGTGCACGACAGGAGAGTGACAGGTCACCCAATTCACAAGCAATACATTCAAATCCGAACCTATTCGTACTTCAATTGCAATACATGGCGGTTCCGGGTCCTTAGCGCGGCACGTCGACGCGCGGCGCAGCCAACAGGGTGAAACCTGTGACCACCAACAGAACATGGGATCGGCATGCACCTAGGAAAGATCCTTCATCACTTCTCATGTCGCGCATCCCCACCCACCCCCACCGAAGGAACTTCGGTCCGGCTCTTTCTTTTCAGCTATACTGCCTTTGACATGGAACTTATCTTTGGCTGGCTGATCGGATTTGGCCTATGGTTCATCGTGAGGGTGCTTATAATGGGCGTCTACACTGTTGACCAGAATGAGCGGGCCGTGAAAACGGTGTTTGGACGCGCGGAAAGGATTGACGGGCGGACGACGCTTGACGATCCCATCTCGTCCTTTCTTCGCGAGGAAGAAAAGGAACGTTACAGTTATCCGCAGGTGCGCGTGATTGACCCTGGTGGACCTTATTTCAAGTTGCCATGGGAGCGGATATATAAGGTCACCATTGCTACGTCCACAATGGACATGGCGATTGACCCGGAAGACCCTTCGGCGAATTCTGGGGGCACGCGGTTAGCGGCTGTTACCAAAGACCAGTTGAACACGGGTCTAACGGGGCAGATTCGGTTCCGGGTCAGTGAATCTAACTTGTACGCTTACCTGTTCGGAATTAAGCAGCCTATTGTTCATGTAATGGGATATTTTGTTTCGGTGCTGCGCCAAAGAATCGCCAACTTCGAGGCTAAGGGCGGAGCAGGGGCAAACGATCTTCCCGGAAGCGAAGTCACCGGCGTATCAATCAACGATTTACGCAAGAACCTGCGCGACTTGAACGAGTATATGGATCTGGAATGCCGGTCCACTGCGGCGCGCTACGGAATTGTATTTGACGCATCGTTGATTACCGGCATCGATCCTCCGCCGGAAGTTGACTCAGCGCTGGCGGCGATCAACACGGCGCATAATCATGTTTCCAGCGACATCAGCCTGGCGCAGGCCGGGGCCGACCAGAAAATCGTACAATCGCGGCGCGCGGTTGAAATTGCCACCTTAAGGGCACAAGCGGAAGTGGAGCCTATTAAGCTGCTGGCCGCGGAATTGAACACGTTGCGTAGCGCCGGCCCGGAAGTGCTTGAGGCGTACCTGCGTACCGTTAGGCTACGACTTTATGAGAAGGCCAAAGACATTTATTTGGAGGTGAAAAAATGACTGAATTCCTTTCCACTGTCTTTATTACCTTTTTGATGCTGATGTTCGGCATTCCGTTTCTGCTGGGTCTGGCAAAGTTTTTGGGTGTGTATACGGTTGTGGAGGAGCGGCAATGCCAGGTGTTCGTTCTTTTCGGAAAAGTGCTGAAAGTGATAGACGAACCAGGGCTGCATTTTCTGTTGATCGATTTGGGGCTCTCCGCATTGATCATCA
>JAYVXT010000766.1:0-3476 GCA_043785065.1 Bryobacterales bacterium
TGAAAGAACGCTGGTCCGCCTTTGCCCGGCAGGCTGCGAATACAAAAGACCTCGACCTGCATAAAGCGTTTGAAAATGGACTCGGCGATTTGCTCGACAGTACGCTTGCGCGCCTACTGTGACCATTGGAGGCCAATCGGCACAGGTCCTGTTCTGTGGGCTTGCGCTCGGCAACGTGGGGTTGTAAAATTTCAATGTCGTGGTTCCTGGCAATGCTGCAAGAGGAATTCAGCCAGTTGTGATCACGACGAGGGGTGTGGTGAGTAAGTAGACCCTGTTGCCTGTGAATTAGTGAAACGAAGTAACTCAGCGCCGATCAACACAGACAAATTTCTTTACCGATATCCCTGTTTATCTGTTTTGATCCGCAGTCTTTTCGCAGCCCTTCAACTCAAAGCGCAGATTGTTCCAGATCAGTTCATCGTGCAACTATCGGAAGAACCGTCCCATAAATCCGCTCGTCGGGGAGTTGTCAGATCGCAACAGGCCAAGGTCCGGCAAGCGATTGGGATCAAGGCCAAGATTCTGGATTCAGTGGAACTGGTTGCCAATGCTTTGATTGTGGAAACCAAGAATCCTGATTCGCTGCTGGCTGTACCTGGCGTGTTGCGTGTTTACCCGGTTCAGGAATTCCAGCCTCAGTTGGATGTGATGGCAGGGTTGCACCATGTTCCCGAGGCTTGGGCTCGCATCGGCGGACAAGGAAACGCGGGTGCAGGAGTGAAGATCGCAATTCTCGATACGGGAATCGACAAGGATCATGCGGGGTTCCAGGATGAATCGCTGCCTGGCGTGGATGGTTATCCAAAGGTAAGCGATGCGGCGATTCTTCCTGCTTTGTCAAAGAAGATCATCGCCGGTCGTAGTTACGACCACCTTCAAAGCCGAGGCCCCATTAACCTGGACATAACGGATCGGAACGGGCATGGCACAGCGGTGGCTATGATAGCCGCAGGCGTCACCAATTTGGGCTCCTATGGATTGATTACCGGGTTTGCTCCGAAAGCCTACTTGGGGGTGTACCGAATCGCAAGCACCGGCGGAGCATCCACCAGTTCCATTTTGAAGGCAATGGATGATGCGGTTGACGATGGAATGGACGTCTTCAACCTGAGCTTTGGAAATGCTACGCCGCTTCGATTGGACTTAGACATTGTGGCCGACGCGATTGAACGGGCTTCGGCAGCCGGGGTGATCGTAATTGTGTCCGTTGGGAATTATGGGCCGGGCTCGTCCACGGTAAGTTCGCACGCGGCGGCATCGACCGCGGTCGGGGTTGGCGCGTCTAACAATGCACGATCGTTCAGCTCAACGGTAAAGACTGGGGACCAAACGATGATTGCGATTTCGGGGGACGGCCCAGCACCAGATCCAGTTGTGTCGACTGATTTGACGGATGCCGCTACAGCCAGCGATCCAACCGGTACTTTGTGCTTGCCTCCACCAAGCGGTGCCTTCGAGGGGAAAGCGGTGCTGATTCTTCGTGGGAATTGCATATTTCAAACGAAGTTGAACAATGCCCAAGTCGGCGGGGCTAGAGCAGCGATTGTTTATGCAACCGAGGCTGCTCCCGACCCTGTCACAATGCTTGTTGATGGAGCCCAACTTCCGGCCATGATGGTGAGTTTCGGCAACGGGATCAAGCTAAAAAACCTTCTGAAAGAGGGGTCCACTGCAGTGACATTGTATTTCGCGGAAATAGCCATTGCGCAGCCGTCAAACCAGTTGTCTGAGTTCAGTTCCCGCGGACCTGCGGTTAATATAGGAATCAAGCCAGACATTCTGGCCGTTGGAGGAGATGTTTCCACGGCGACGCAGTCTAGGTTCCCCGATGGAGGGAATTACGATAGGCGTGGCTACACAGTTTTGGAGGGCACCAGCTTTTCGGCACCAGCAATTGCTGGCGCCATGGCCGTTGTCAAAGGGGCGCGGCCCGGCCTGAATTCAGCCCAGTACCGATCCCTAATAGTGAATAGCGCATCCCCGATGATTCTGAGCAATGGCACAGTGGCCCCGGTGATGATGGCCGGTGCAGGATTGCTGGATCTCGATGCCGCAGTGCGCAACACCACCGTACTGGCTCCCGTAACAATGAGTTTCGGAGTGGGGGGCTTAAATCCTGAAATGTCGCGAATGGTTGAAGTGATGAATCTGGGCAACGAGAGCGATACATTCTCCATCACGATTCAGAGCACCGACCCCTTAAGCGCAACGGCGGAACCAGCCACGCTTGAAATTCCTTCTGGTGAGACCCGAAAGTTCAACTTGAATTTCCAGGGCAAGGACATCGCCAATGGGCAGTATCAAGGATTTGTGAAGATCAAAGGCGTGAATTCGCCGGTGGAATCCAGAATGCCGTATTGGTACGCGGCCCCAACTTACAAACCTGCGACGGTAAGGATAATAACTCAGCCCTTGACTGGGACGGTAAATTCGTCCCAGACTTTTGGATGTGTGCTGCTCGACGCCACCGGAATCCCCATCTCAGGAGTGCGCCCTGAAGTTAAAGTGACGTCAGGAGGCGGTCGGTTCGATGGCTTGCTTTCCCTTGAGCCAAAGAATCCAGGAGTTTGGAGTGTTTTGGTGAAATTGGGCGTATCTACAGGACCAAATGTGTTCCGCATCACATCGGGCGATGCCAACCGAGATGTAACAATTGAAGGGCAATAAGAAACGTTTGCCGTCCACTCACAGCGCTTTCCACCTTGGTCTTCACCTCGGAATGATTATTTTCTTGCCCCGGAATCCATACACACCATTAAAGCATCCTGGCTGTAGGGTGCTTTTTATTTGTAGATTTTCATGCCCTTTGGCCTAGTCTTCAATTTTGTGGATCGATGCTCAGATGGCACGATGTCAGATATTCCAGCTTCGACGATTTACTGGCCCCCTCTCAAAGAATCCCCGCCAAAACGGTAATTCGTAACACCATTTGCATGTCAATCCAGTGATCCGACCGCCCTTGCCCCTGTCTTCTCGATAGCAGAGGAGCAATAGTTGGATCGTTTTTGCCCAAAAGCATTTCAAAACCTTTCATTTCCTTTCTGCTAATCCCGCTGTGCCGCCGTTGAAGGATGGGACGGCCAAGAAGGCCACCGGCCTTTCAGAATCTGCGGTAGAAATTGTTCCGGTATGGTCATGGTCCCTCCGGGCGCACCACATTCTAAAGTATTTAAACCGTTAGCTTAATCGTTTCGGCTTATTTGACAGCCATTTTGACAGCCACGAGCTTTTTATCTGATCTAATGGAAATCGCTGTTGTACGGGCGTTGCTGGAAGGGCCTTCAAGTATGTTGCCGCATTCTCCCGGCCCGAAAATCCGTTTGATTTGGGATATTGCGGAACGTGCCACCTTTCTTTGTCTTCTTCGTCTGATACTCGAACTCGCAAAACACGCGTGCAGGCTTCGCTGTTTGAGCCCATTGCTCAGTTGCCTGGTGCATCTGTTCGCCGATGATTTTCCGTAGCCGTTTGTT
>JAYVXT010000767.1:0-3470 GCA_043785065.1 Bryobacterales bacterium
ACCGTCGTGCTACATGTAGCGCCGGAATCAGCTATTGGTGGACCGCTGGCAGTGGTGCGAACTGGCGATGAGATTGAATTAGACGTGGATGCCCGCCAATTGAATCTGCTGATCTCCCCGGAGGAGATGGCTTCGCGCCTGGCTGCCTTCAAACCGGCGCCGCCCCATTACAAGCGCGGTTATGGAAAACTTTTCCTGGATCACGTCACGCAAGCGGACGAGGGGTGTGATTTCGACTTCTTGCACCGCATTGAAGAATGAACTTCATAAGGGTTGGAATGAATTTCCTAAAGCAACGTCCATGGCTGCTTGTGGGCCTGGTGTGTGCTTTGTTCCTGATTGCCGATAAGGGCGCCTATAAAGGCTATTTCCACCCGGACGACTTGGACAATATTGCTTGGACCAGCGTGTCCGACACCCAAACGTTTGTGGAAGGGTTCGTTTTTCCAAAGTTCTTTCCATGGAACTTCCGTCCGCTTGGCCACTTTTACTTCCGCGTGCTAGGCCTTACGGCTGGATTGAATTTCACTCCCTATGTGGTGGTGATCCAATCATTCCATCTGTTGAACATCATCCTGCTTTGGTTGATCACGGCAACGTTCAGCATGCGGACCAAGGCGCGCATGGCCGCTATTATTTTCTTTGCCTTCCATTCAGCGGTATTCGATATTTACTACCGTCCCATGTATGTATTCGACCTGTTTTGCGCCACGTTTTGCCTGCTGACAATATTGTTGTGGCGCAAGGATTGGTATTGGTTGAGTGTGGTCACGTTTTGGTGCGCCTACAAATCGAAAGAACTGGCAATATTGCTACCGTTGGTTTTGACTCTGATTGAACTTTGGTTCGGCGCGAGGCGTTGGAAGCGGTTGATTCCTTTCTACGCGATTTCCTTGAATTTCGGAGTGCAGGCGCTGCTGTTCAGGAATCCGGAACAAAATGCTTATAGTTTGAGATTCACGGCCGAGGCCATCGGCAAGACTCTGGCCTTCTACACACCGCTCATTTTTTGCGCTCCCTTCTTGCTTTGCCTGCCTGTGCTGATGTGGACGCGCGACAAACGTGTTTACTTTGGGTTGTTGATGGCTTTGCTGCTATTTGCGCCTATGCTTTTTGTCCCCGGTAGGTTGTATGGCGCCTACCTTTATTTGCCTCTGGCTGGCATTGCGCTGGCGATCGGCGCGCTTGCGGATCGATCAGAACGAACTGCTTGGATTACTTTGGTGGTGCTGTGTTTGGCGTGGCAGCCGCTGCAATATAAACTTCTGCGGGAATATCGCAATACAAATTTGGCGGAAGGGGCAAATCACCGCGCATACGTGCGCGGCATACGGCAGATTTCGCTAGTGAAGCCCAACATCACGCATGTCTTGGTGGAGAACGCACCGGAAACCATGGACTTTTGGGGCACAAATGGCGCTCTGCATTTTCTCTACAAGAACCCGGATTTGAAGGTGACGCACCTGAATCAAGGCATGCCCGAAAACATCGGCGTTGGCGAGAGCATCCTGTTATTGAGTTGGGACGCGGTGAACCGGCGATTCAACTTTATGTCGCACATGAAGGATGAGCCCGAGGCTTCGATGATTACGATGGGATCGGTGACGCCGGTTTGGCAACTGGAAAAGGGGTTCCTGGGTGTGAGCGGCGCCTTTTGTTGGACCGCTCCACATTCCGAAGCGCGTCTGATGCGGCGGGCGGGCGCGGATGCATTTGAGGTGACGGTGAACATTGGCCCCGATTACATCCGGCAGGTGAAACGGGTGACGTTGCGTGTGAAAGTGGATGGCAAGCAGATTGGGGAGCGGACGTTTACCCATAAGGGTTGGGAGCGCACGGAGTGGGCTATAGTGCCCAAGCCGGCTGGCTTGGTTAAGGTGGAATTTGACGTGGACCCTCCTCTTAAGACGGCGGATGGGGATCAACGGATTTTGGGGATCCCCATCGCGAAATTTGGGTTTGTGGAGTAGGTGTGTTTGGTGGGAACTTCCGATGAAGTTTCGCCGTATGATACCACATGGAATTTTCGGACAAAGATCACGATATTCTAGGCATAATCTCGTCGAAGGGATTGACCACTTTTAGCATTTAGTGATAGTATATTGGTAGGACGAACGTTCGCGATCTAAAAGGGTAAGTCCCAAACTGAGGGCTTTCGAGATCAATATGTTTGGCACAACACCCTTCCCCATGGAAAGGCCTCTCTTCGGAGAGGCCTTTCTGGTTTTCAGACTTGAAAAAGGTCTTGCATTTAAGCACGATAAAAGAAATTATCATGTTGTTCATGATGTCCGACAAAATCAGACATCTTGAGTCCACGGACATGATCAGCGAGATACTGGCGCGTACGGCTTTTCGAATCCCCACCACCCAAACACCTCAATCTATCCCGTTTTCAACCACTTAACCTCCAACCCAATCCCAAACCCCTTGATCCCCATACTACCCTTATCACAGAGAGCGAATCCGGGCCCGGACTACTCTTCAAACCAAAACCCTCCCGCAACGGAGGGGTCTCAGGTCGATCTGAGTTGTTTTCAAAATCGCGTCAGTCAGGGGTTGTCAGCGTGGAAAAACCGGAAAGCGGCAATGGTTGCGGAACCAAAGTCGCCAGCCTGATACATCAGGCCAATTGCCTTGGGCGGCAATCATCCGGTTGAAGCGCAAAGCAACCCCCGGCCGGCGCAAAATCCGAAAAGGAACGCACCCGCTCAGCAGCACACGTGCGTCCACTTGCAACTTTAACAACCGCCACGCATCCAAAGGAAAAAGCGCACAGGCGTAAGTTCGTTTTGCGAGAATTTAACGAAGGTCCTATACATACCATTCTTGACTGACATGCACCAGATTCCTACAATCAAGACTATGCACGCCTCCCTCACCAAGCCCCGAGCCACCCCCGCCGCCGGGTCCCTGCTTGCCTCCATCGGCAACACCCCGCTGCTCAAGCTTGAACGCATCGCCGAGGACATCCCAGGCATCGAAATCTACGCTAAGGCCGAATACTTCAACCCTGGCGGCTCAGACATCGTCCCGCCCATTTACGACGATAATGCCTTAGTCTAGCCAGCATCAGACTGCAAAGCCGGTGTAGCATGGTCTTCGGAGCCTTACGTTGAACGAAATCATATTCCTAGTCGAAGACGCACCCGAAGGCGGCCTTTCCGCGAGAGCGCTTGGGCACTCGATTTTCACTGCGGCTGACTCCGAACAGGAACTCCAAGCTATGGTGAAGGATGCGGTAGCCTGCCATTTTGATGAGGGCGAGGCCCCCAAGCTCATTAGGCTGCATTACGTTCGCGAAGAAGTGATTCAGGCATGAAGCTTCCCAGGGACTTGAGCGGCGACGACTTGGTCAGGGCGCTAAAACGCCTCGGCTACAAACAGACGCGCCAGACAGGCAGCCACGTGCGAATGACGATTTCCGCCCCTCGCCAAGCGCATCTGACCGTTCCTCTGACTCGGGCGAT
>JAYVXT010000768.1:0-3468 GCA_043785065.1 Bryobacterales bacterium
CCAAGCTCGATGGGCAGCAGCGGCGCGGGGCCGCACAGCACAATTTCCACACCGAATTTCGACAACAGATGGATATTACTGCGCGCCACGCGGCTATGCGCGATGTCGCCGATGATGGCTACTTTCAAGCCCTCAAGCGACTCCCGCAGGTCAAGAATGGTGCGCGCGTCAAGCAGTGCCTGGGTTGGATGTTCATGCGTGCCGTCGCCAGCGTTGACGATAGGCGTGGCCAGATAGCGCGATAGAAAATGCGGCGCGCCAGATGCTGAATGGCGCATCACGATGGCGTCTGGCCGCATGGCCACCAGCGTATTCAGCGTGTCCACCAGCGATTCGCCTTTCGATACGCTTGATCCGGAAGCGGTGATGGAGAGCGTATCGGCTCCCAATCGTTTGGCGGCAATTTCAAAACTGGTGCGCGTTCGCGTGGAGTTTTCAAAGAAGAGATTCACCACCGTGCGTCCGCGCAACGTGTCCAATCGAGGAAACGATTCGCCTTGAGCCGGTTGAAAGCTGCGCGCCCGGTCAAGGATCGCTTCAATCTCCGGGCGGCTTAAATCTTCAATTCCAAGTAAACCCTTAGCCATCGGCTATTCGCCGTCCTTCTCCACAAGAAGTACCTTTTCCATGCCGTCGATTTCCTGGAATTTCACTTCAATGATTTCGTTGGCGCTGGTTTGCACCATGCGGCCCACGTAGCGCGCCTCTATCGGAAGTTCGCGCCATCCGCGATCAATCAGGGTGAGTAGCTGCACGCGGGCAGGACGGCCTTTATCGAATAACGCATCCAGCGCGGCGCGAATGGTGCGACCCGTGTACAGCACGTCATCGGTCAGCACAATGTCCATGCCTTTGATCTCGAAATTGATCTCAGTTGCATTCAATACCGGGGTATGGCCCACGGTGGTCAGGTCGTCACGGTAAAGGTTAATGTCCAGGATGCCCACCGGCACCTTACGCTTTTCCAAAGCTTCAATTTTGGCGGCCAGCCGTTGGGCTAGCGGTACGCCCCTGCGGCGAATGCCGATAAAAGCCAGCTTGTCCAAATCGTGGCTTTTTTCTAAAATTTCATGCGCTAGACGCACCAAGGTGCGGTCTATTTCCGAGGCGCTCATCAATTGGGATTTCAGCCGGGTGCTCATAATTGTCAGGCGAGGTAGCTTTCACTTTACTGCAATGCGGGGTGGGAAGTCATAGGGTAATTTCAGAACTCCGCGCGAAGCGTGAACTTAAATGTCCGGCCGTCGTTCAATGTATTGGTGATCATCCCAAAGGCCGGGTTGGAAAGATCGCTTACGGGGTCGGCGAATTGCGGTGTATTCAGCAGGTTGATGGATTCGGCGCGCAAGCTAAGACCTCTTTCACGCGCAAGGCTGAAGCGTCGTTCCAGACTTGCATTCAGATTGCGGATGCCTCCCCGGCGGAAGGTATTTATCCCCAAATTTCCCCGCAAGTCTGTTGGGTTGATCAAGCCGAACGCCGTCCGGGGCAGTAGCGCGCGGGACTGGTCGGGATGCTTGATTGCCCTTCCCAATATCGATGGATCCAAAATGTTCGGACGATCCCCGCTTACTGAATCCACGTTGCCGAAGCCCGCTCCGTCCGAGCCGCTAAAGACGGTAAACGGTGAGCCCGTCTTAGCGGCAAAGATCGCATTCACCCGCAAGTTGCCCAGAATTCCCACACCCGCGTGTTTCCCGGTTGTGTAGGAAAATCGCGTCAGAAAGGAATGACGCTGATCAAAGGCGCTTGGACCACGCAGATCCGCCGTCACGTTGTTGGCCACTTGCGCTTGGCCTTGCAGCGCATCGTCGCCGGCCGCCAAACCCAAGTAGGTTGCCCCTGTGTCGATAGTCTTCGACCACCAGTAGGAGCTATCAAACGCCATGCCTCGCCAAGCGGGTAGCATGTACGTTACGCGGCCTGCATCGAAATAAGCACGGGCCCCATTGGTTATGGCGCGGTAATCGAAGTAGCGTGGATCGGGGCGGCGGTCATTAATGGTGGCGGTAGTTTGAGCGATGCCGGCGACGGGGACGGCGCGGTTCTGGTAGATCATGTAGAACAACTTCCACGTTCGCGAGCCAACATAGCCTAATTGCAAATCACCGGCCTTTCGGGGAAGCGGCAGTTCCCAGCTGAAGTTAAATTGATGGGAATACGGCGTCTTCAGATCGCTGGGCACATCGAATACGATAGCTCGCGCGCCGGAGCCCAAAATAGTGTTGCGCAATGGATTTAGAAAATCGGCATCGTGCGCATCTACTTTTTGAAACAGCGGCGGATCCCAACGGGTTTGCTGAAGTGTTGCGGGAAACACTTCGCCATATTGCAGCGAGTACGCGGAGCGAATTACGCCTAGGTTCTTAGGGACGCGCCACGCGAAGCCGAAGTTGGGCGCAAGGTTGTTGCAATCGCAGTGAAACGGAATTTCCGTTAAATGATTTACCTCGCGAATGCCTTGCGAAGGCTGGTAGCGGATGCCGTAAGAAATAGTTAGCCGCGACCCCACACGCCAAACATCCTGGACGAATGCATGTTGTTCCCACCGCCGGAAGCCACGCACCGTTCCTCCCACCCCAAACGAGTAGCGATCCACCTCACCCAAACGGAAATTCGTGATGGCATCCCGCCCGAAGTTGGCGCGGAAGTAATAGTTGCCGCGGTTTGACGAAACTTCGCTGCCATTGAATTGCAGGCGCGCCATTTCATACCCGGCGCTCCAACTGTGCTTCCCATCCTGCCGGTTAAGCCGTGCCGCCAGGCGGTAACGATTTTGCACGCGGTCCAGCGGTACGGCCGAGCCTGGGCCAAGCTTTTCTAAAGACGTGCCGATTTGCACTTGAGGGCCAACAGCGTTCGGTTCGGGAACCAACAGCGAGCGCGCCCTCGTGAATCCGGCGGTGATATCAACCAGTGCCTGCGGACTAAGTGTCGAACTGAAGGTGGCGCGGGCGTCATGCGATTTTGTGGTTGTGTCCGGATTTTGGCCGGCCACAAGTTGGAATGCGTCAACACTTTGATTCAACCAGGAGTGCCGCATAGTTAAGCGGTGCTTGGCTCCAAACAATTGATCCAGGCGCGCGGCGGTTGTGCTTGTGCCGATCAATTGCGGGGCGTTGGTGTTGAGGGCTCGCGGGTCGATGTCCGCACGATTAGGAGCCTCGGTGGGCCAAGCTTTGAACCAACGGTTTATCACGGCGCACACGCGCGGGTCGGGGTTAAGGCAGGTTCGTTCACCTGGCAGCGGCACAAGGATATTGCCGTTGACATAGCCGCCGGTGAGATTCTCAGATGCCTCAATGGTAGCGAATGCGTTCTTCCATAGGCCGGTTGCAAAGCGCGCTCCGAACAGGTTGTCCCGCGCTGGCTTGACCGCCCCCGCCTGGAAAAAGCTACGAGCGCTGAAGACGCTGTTGCCATGTGTCCAGTAGATTTGCCCATGCGGATCTTTAGAGTTCCGCGCGG
>JAYVXT010000769.1:0-3465 GCA_043785065.1 Bryobacterales bacterium
GGCGGCGTATTTCGGGGTGGAGGCGATCCCCCTGGCGGAATCACCGGGGGCGGGGGAGAATTTGGCGGGCTCCCCGGCGGAGGAGGCGTCGTGCAAACATGGGGAATGCCTTCACCCACGGCAAGAATATGCACAAGATTAGCGAGGCCGCCATAGCTGACGTAGTGGAGAAGACAATTCAAGCAATTAGCAATGCGCCCGAGTTGAAGGCCCTCGAAAAATAGAATGATTTGACTGTTTGTTGGCCAGCAGCCATCCCAATCCCTTTCGTGACCACCAAACGGGAATATTCGGCTGGAGTTCCCTTCCCACGTAAAACATTAGTACCCTAAAATGTATCCTATGCGTGGCAGACTTTTTTCCTTCCCCTGCCGTCCATAGAAACAGAGCCGGACCTAGTGATATTTCGAGAAGTCGAAGACCGCGACCTGATCGCCCTCGCAACTAAGGGTGATGTGGAGGCCTATAACAAATTGGTTTCCCGATGGGAGAAGCGTGTTTTCAATTACTTACTGCGGTTGGTGGGGAATCGTGAAGATGCCCTCGACCTGACGCAGGACGTAATGCTGAAGGGGTATCAGAACCTCCGTAAACTTGATGATCCGGGGCGGTTTGGGGCGTGGGTGTTCCGCATTGCCCACAATGAAGCCTACTCCATGCTGCGCAAGCCGAAGCGGGAAACTGCTTCGATTGACGAGCCCGGATCGAGTTATGACTTAGGCGATTCGCCTGCTGTTTCCGGACGGATGCTTCCGGTGGAAACCTCGCTGGCAGTGGCGGCGGCGCTAAAACGCCTGTCCTCCGAACAGCGTGAAGCAGTCGTGCTGAAAGTCTACGAGGGGTTCAAGTTCGAGGAAATGGCCTTGATTCTGGAATGTCCGATTTCCACCGTGAAGTCGCGGGTGTACTCGGCGTTCGAGATTTTGAAAGACGTCCTTGCGCCTGTTGCGCGCTAGGGAAGGAATGGAACCGTATGAGCTGCGCACCGTTTGATCTGCGCGATTATTTTTTTGGGGAACTGACTGCTGCTGAAACCAAGCAAGTGGATGGGCATATCGCTTCGTGCGAGGTTTGCCGGACTGAGGTTTCGCGGATGGACGTCACGCGGGTTGCGATGCTGGCGCTGCCGATGGAAGAGCCGCCGCGCCGCATCGCGTTTGTTTCCGATAAGGTTTTTGAGCCGACCCTGTGGCAGCGTTTTTGGCGGTCGGGCCCGGTGGTTGGATTTGCTTCAGCAGCTATGGTGACGGCTGGGTTGTTCTTCAATGGTGCTGCGCGGCCTGCTGCGGGCTCCGTTGTGAATGTGCCGGTGGCAAGCGTTGACTATGCCGGAATTGAAGCCAAGGTTCGTGAAGATATCGCCAAACAAATTCCTGTGGAAGTGGCTAAGGCGGTTGCGCAAGTTGAGGAGCGCGACCGCCACCATCTTACTTTGGCCGTGGCCAATGTGGCCAAGAAGTACGAACAGAAGTACGAGTTGGACGTGGCGGCCATGCAAGCTTCGCTGGAAATTCGTCAGAGCAAGTTGACTAAACAATATTTGGCTGCCTATGACGGGGGCGCGCGATGAAGAGGCTTTTGATTGGCGCCGCCTTATTAGGCTCGCTCGTTTACGGCGCGGTTGTGACGCGGCCAATGTTGGGCGCGATTGAACGGATGTATAAGGCCCGGCTCGATAGCCTGTTCACTCCCGATGAGCTGTTCGGCATCATCGATTCGCCGCAAGGCGTCTACATTGACGGATTCGGCGTGGTGGTTACTTCACGCGTCAATCTTGTGGAAGCGCCGGGCTTGATGCCTTTCCGCCCAGCCCTCAAGCCTGAAGAATTGATCAGCATCCGGCAACGGAAAATTCAACGTGTGCCTGTTTTGGAAGATGCGGTACGCCAGTCAATGGTAATTGCCGCGGGACTGATGGAGACGGTTCCATTGGATGAACAATTCGTTTATAGCGTGAATTTGTTCCACCATCCTTACGAGGATTACCATGGCTTGCCTACGCAAATCGTGTTGCAAGCATCCCGCAAGACACTACTAACGCTGGCCAAGCAGCCGGACAAAGCGGCCCTCGCCGCAGCCATCAAATTGAAGGAGTTTTAAACCTCCATGCGCCTGGGCGAACTGTTAATCAGCAAACGTCTGATTACAACGGCGGAGCTTGAGCAGGGGCTTGAACTTCAAAAAGATCGCGGCGAAAAGCTGGGGCGCATTCTGGTTGACCTCGGCTTTATCGCGCAGCGCGATGTACTGGCTGCGCTCAGTGAACAACTGAATTTACCGCTGGTGACAATCGAAGGGCCTCCGCCTGCCATTCCCGAAACAGAAGGCCTTTCGCCTCGCTTCCTGCGCCAGTCGCGCTGTTTGCCCATTGGGTTGACCGAAGCCGGCTTGCAATTGGCAATGGCCGATCCGCTTGATTTTGAAACTCAGGCAGCGGTGCGCGGCTTTACCGGCCTGAAAGTAACGCCCGCGCTGGCGGCCGAACAAGAGATCATCGACGCCATCGACCGTTACTACGGCGAGCAGGCGCGGCCCGATACGGAAGCCGATTTTGGCGACGGCCAAGCCAACGAAGATCTAGAACACCTGCGTGACATGGCGTCGGAGGCGCCGGTGATCCGCATGGTGAATTCGATCATCGCCCAAGCGGTGGAAAAGCGGGCGAGCGATATTCACATTGAGCCGTTCGACAAGATCTTTCGCATACGGTACCGTATCGACGGCGTGTTGTATGAGCAGGACCCACCGCCGAAGGAAATGAAAGCGGCGCTGATTTCGCGCGTGAAGCTGATGGCGAAATTGAATATCGCCGAACGCAGATTGCCGCAGGACGGACGCATCAAGATTAAGACCATGGGGCGCGAAGTGGATTTGCGCGTTTCCACATTGCCCACGCTGTTTGGCGAATCGGTTGTAATGCGTCTGCTGGACCGTTCGGCGGGCGACTTTTACGATTTGCGGCGGCTGGGCTTTGATGACCATATGCTTGCCCGCATGGAGTTTTACACGCAGCTCCCGCACGGCATTTTTTTGGTGACGGGGCCAACGGGCAGTGGGAAATCCACCACTCTGTATTCGGCGTTGAAAGGCATCAATCAGTCGGATAAGAAGATCATCACCATTGAAGATCCGGTGGAATATCAGATGGACGGAATCAACCAGATCCACGTGAATCAGCAGATCGGGCTAACGTTTGCGGCGGGGTTGAGGCACATAGTGCGTCAGGATCCCGACGTCATTATGGTGGGTGAGATTCGTGATCGCGAAACGGCGGATGTGGCGATACGGTCTGCCTTGACCGGACACTTTGTATTTTCGACCTTGCACACCAACGATGCGCCTAGCGCCATTACGCGATTGACAGACATGGGCGTGGAGAATTACCTCATCTCGTCGTCAGTGGTTGGCGTGCTGGCGCAGCGCCTCGTGCGTGTGATTTGCCCTTCGTGCAAAGTGAGTGACGGA
>JAYVXT010000770.1:0-11145 GCA_043785065.1 Bryobacterales bacterium
GGTGGCCAACGCACGCCGTCCTCTTTATGTCCGCCATTGAAGTTATTGATCACAACTTTGAACTGATTGAAGTCCGGCGGAAGGACCATAGGGAAGCTAACAACACCCACGGAAAACCGGCCCGTGGCATTC
Organism: Bryobacterales bacterium; assembly: GCA_043785065.1. Lineage (GTDB taxonomy): Bacteria > Acidobacteriota > Terriglobia > Bryobacterales > Bryobacteraceae > JANXSF01. Next base: position 133 of record JAYVXT010000770.1, read on the forward strand.
AGGATTCTCGAAATACCGTGCGTCCCCGCTTGCCAATCATGATTGTTCATACCATCCATAATCAGCACGGGGATCGTGGGTTCGACGCCAAGGATAGGTTCGGCGGTGAGAATTGGACCAGCCATCAGAAGTGCGCGGCGTGTAAAAAGCATCTAGTTTATTGTCCAATATTAGGACGACGAAAACAGGGTGGGCTAAACTAATACCATGCGACAGGGATTGCTTATTTTTATAACGGGCTTTGCGGCCTTTGGGCAGGGCTCCGACATCAGCAGTTCGCGAATTCGCCCGCACGTGAAGTTTCTGGCAAGCGACTTGTTGGAAGGCCGCGGAGTAGGAACGCGCGGCGGCGAGTTGGCCGCAACCTACATCGCCTCTCAGTTTGAGGCGGCTGGACTAAAGCCCGCCGGCGACAACGGAACGTTCTTTCAAAAGGTATCGTTGGTGGGCGTGGAGCCTGAAGCATCCTCCTCACTTACGGCGGTTGCCGGCGGCAAGCAAGTGCCGATCAAATGGCTTGATGGGTTTGTCGGCAACACGCAGCAACAAAAACAGCAATCCGCCTTCGACGCCGAAGCAGTCTTCGCCGGACATGGAATCACGGCGCCGGAATTCGGCTGGTCGGATTATGACGGCATCGACGTGAAGGGCAAGGTGGTAGTGCTGTTCACCAACGAGCCACCCTCCACCGACGGCAAATTCTTCGAAGGTAAAGCCCTCACTTACTACGGCCGCTGGACCTATAAGTACGAAGAGGCAACAAGGCGCGGCGCCATCGCCTGTATCATTCTGCACACCACTCCAACCGCCGGATATAACTGGAGCGTGGTCCGTGGTTCGTGGGGCAAGGAAGATCCACAAGTGAAGTTGAACCCCGGCGAACAGGCCATGGACTTGGCCGGATGGGTCACCGAAGAAGCCGCTGGACAGTTGGCCGGACTTGCGGGAAAAAACGTCGCGCAGTTGCTAGAAGCAGCTAATACCACGGGGTTCAGGGCATATCCCATGGGCTTCCGCATCAAGGGAACCATCAATGCAAAGATCCGCCCGATTGAGACATCGAATGTCGCCGGCATCGTGCCAGGCAGCGACACAACCCTTACCAAGGAGGCGATCATCTTCTCTGCCCATTGGGATCACTTAGGAATCAGCGTGCCGGTCAATGGCGACAGTATCTACAACGGAGCGGTGGATAATGCTTCGGGCTGTGCGATGTTGATTGAGATGGCCCGCGCCTGGTCCACACTTTCGCGTAAGCCGAAACGCAGCGCGTTATTCCTTGCCGTAACGGCGGAAGAGAGCGGCTTGCGCGGCTCGGAGTATTACGCCAAGCACCCCTTGCTGCCCACGGCCAAAACTCTGTTGAACCTGAACTTCGACAGCTTCTATCCGTTCGGCCGGGTGAAGGATGTTGTTGTAACCGGAGCGGAGCGAACCAAGTTTTTCCCGGTCGTGCAGGAAACCGCGCGGCGTTTTAACTTGAAGATTACCCCAGACCCGGAACCGGAGCAGGGTCACTATTTCCGGTCCGATCACTTCGAGTTCAATAAGGTCGGCATCCCGGCATTTTCGATCAACATGGGCAAGGAATATGAAGGCAAGCCCGCGGACTTTGGAACCACCATTTTCGAAAAATACAACGAGAAGAATTACCACAACCCGTCGGATGAATACAAAGACGATTGGGACTTCGCGGGCATTGAGCAAATGGCCCGCTTCGGGTTCACCATCGGCCTAAGCGTCGCAAATCGCTAACGTGCTTCAACCCTCATTTTAATTCCATTCTTGGGACGAAGGGTGATCAGCGGCTTGGGCTCAACCACGTGGCCCGGCACAAGACGCAGCCGCCATTTCTGTGCGATGGCTGTGATGATTAGAACCGATTCCATCCATGCGAAACGCTCGCCGATGCATAGCCTGGGGCCACCGCCGAAGGGAAAGTAGGCAAATTTCGGACGGTCGTTCGGGGCAGCCCAACGGTCTGGATTAAACAACAGCGGGTCGGGCCAAAACTCCTTTGATCGCTGCATGACATAAGGGCTCATCAATACAATCGACTTTGCCGGAACCGTATATTCCCGAAGCGTGAACTGCTCTCTGGCTTGCCGTCCAATGACCCATGCCGGTGGATAGAGCCGCATCGATTCCGCAACAACATGCTCCACGTAAGGGAGCTTCGGCAAATCGTTAAACGTCGGCAGGCGGCCTTCCAACGCCTGATCAATCTCCTGATGCATGCGCTCTTCCACGTCAGGATGAAGGCTCAGCAGATACCAGGTCCAGGCCAGTGCATTGGCCGTAGTCTCATGCCCCGCGATAAACAAAGTTAGCGCTTCGTCGCGCACTTGCTTGTCGGTCATGCCGCTGCCATCACCCTCCTCGTCCCGCGCTTCAAGCAGCATGGAAAGCAGGTCGCCATGGTCGCGCCCTTCGGCGCGGCGCTGGCGAATCATGCCGTAAATGATGTTGTCAAGTGACGCCTTTGCCCTATGGAATTTCTTCATCACCGGCAAGGGGAGTTTTTCCAAGATGGCGGAAAATGGCAGCATTACGAACTTGAATAGGCCGAGCAAAGTCTCCATGGCTTCGCCAACATCACGGGCTTCCGATTCCACCTCGGCGCTAAAAAGAGTCTTACCAACGATGGCCAGCGTAAGCCGCATCATCTCTTTGTCAATATCGAGCTCCGCGCCCTGTTGCCAGCCGTTACGAAAGCGGTCGCCAATGGCCACCATGTCCGCCGCGTAACCCATCAACCGCTCTCTGTGGAATGCAGGCTGCACCAGGCGCCGCTGCCGCAGATGGTCTTGGCCTTCGGCCGTCAACAAGCCATCCCCCAAGAAAGTGCGGGCGCGCTGCAAAACACGGCTCTTAGTGAAGTTCTGATTTTCGGTGACCAGCACCTGTTCAATCAGTTTGGGGTCGTTGAGGAAGTAGACGTCTTGACTGGCAAAGCGAAGGAATACAAGGTCTCCATACTTTGCAGTTAGGCTTTCAAGAAAGGCGAGTGGATCTTTGCGAAAAGCCGGAAGTTGCCCGGCAATAGGCCAGCTGATAGGACCAGGAGGACGGGCAACTTTCGGCACAATTACTTACTGCGCTTACTGACGAAGGGGAGGCCTTGGCGATCAAACACCACACCTACGAACCCGATGCACATTTCGTCTTGGGTGCCTTCGCCCCAACCAACGCGCACCGGTGGATTGTTGGGATTGCGCGGATTTTTATCGGAATTGTCGAAAGTGCAGGTGACTTTCATCTGCGAAAGAGCAGGCAACCGCATGGGTGTCTCGAAAGAATAAAATCCCTGCCAATTGAAATTCCAGTCGTTGATGTAGACGAGAGGCTCAACTTTTTTGTCGGTTCCAATCTTCTCCACTTTGATCCGCCTTCCAAGCAAATGCATATGAGGCGCCACCAGATAGGCTGTTGCATCGTAGAAAGGAGGGATTGGAAATTGCGCGGTAACTTCGGCATTTTCGTCCCCTGGTTTCAGCTTAAAACTCGTGTTAACAATGGGGATGAACACCAGCTGCTTGTTCTCAGGGTTCTTTGAATAGTAGATGCCAAGCTTGGTTTGATCCATCTGGTCCCGCTTCCCATTGGTGAAATAGTGGACCTGCAAAACGATGCGCGCGCCTTTGGGGATCTTCATGGCAATGCCATCGGGAAGGAAGCGCGGACGAACGCCGGGAGCCCAGCCGCCTAACATTGAACTGGCATCCAGGCTAACGCCGTCGCCCGGGCCGCCAAAGCAATCATACCCGGGTTGGCCGTCTTTGCCATCGTACTTTTCCGATGCGCCGGTCTTATCGAGGTAGGCGATTACATGATGCACCACTTGCTTGTTGCCCGGCAAATATTGGACCGCGCTGACCCACTTGTCTTCGGTGGCGTCACTTGGAATGACGAAGCAACGGTATGTATCTTTTTTCGCTGGAACGGCGAAGTTCACCGGCATTTGAATGATTTTGTCGGGGTCGCCCAGAAGCCACTCACCCGTGTTGGGAAGCGGTTCCGGAAGGTCTGCCGGATCCCCTTCCACCATGCCGCCATCAATCCAGTTAACGATCTTAGTTCGCTCTTCATCGCTTAGACCCCAAGCATCGCGAAAGCTGTTGTAACCATCGACGGGCTTCCAAGGTGGCATGCGTTTTTCGGCCACCGCTGCCTTGATGTCGTCAGCCCAAGCTGTGGCGGCCGAATACGAATCAAGCGCGAAAGGCGCTATGTCTCCCTCGCGGTGGCACTGCTGGCACTTGGCTTGGAATATGCGCGAGATGTCTTTGGAGTAGTTATATTGCGCGTTGGCGGAACCGGCAAGATAGAGTGCCGCAAAAAGGTAGAGAGTATGGCGTAGAGTCGGCATATCGTTTGTACCATTATGAACGTTTTCAATGTCTTTTAGTTCTAGCTTTTTTCCATGAGGACGACAGCTTGGGCTTCGGCGGATAAACCTTCCCCCACCGGCCCCACTTTTTCCGCCGTTTTGAACTTTACCGAAACGCTTTCCAAGGGAAGTCCCAGGATGCGGGCGAGGCTTTCGCGGATTTTGCCCCTATATTCACCAAGCTTCGGTTTTTGCAGAACTATGGTGGAATCCACGTTCACCAATTGGTAGCCCCTTTCGGCTGCCAAATTTACAGCATGGCGAAGGAATTGGTCGCTGGTTGCGCCCTTCCACATAGGATCGGTATCCGGGAAATGCATGCCGATATCGCCCAAAGCCATTGCCCCAAGAACTGCGTCGGTAACGGCGTGGAGCAAAATGTCGGCATCGGAATGGCCATCCAGGCCGAAGTCGCAAGGCACCTGAACTCCGCCAAGAATCAGCGGCCGGGCTTCTTTGATTCGATGGTTATCCCAGCCCTGGCCGATTCGCAAGCTGCTCATGCGGGGACTTTGGCGGCGGCCTTTTCCTGTTCTAAATAGAAGCGGGCCAGCTCAATGTCGGTTGGTTTGGTGATCTTGATGTTGCGGTCGGAGCCGGCAACCACGTGGACTTCCACCTTTTCAAGGCGCTCCACCAAGCTTGCTTCGTCGGTGCCGGCAAAACAGTCGCCACCCGCTTTCGAGTAGGCCTCTTTGAGCAGTGCGAAACGGAACACTTGCGGCGTTTGGGCAAGTACAAGTTTGTCGCGAGGAATTGTCGCACGGATGATGTTGCGATGAACTTGCTTCACCGTGTCCACCGGAACGATGCCCAAGATCGCGGCTCCGCATTCGGCTGCTTCGCGGATTACGGCATCGATTTGGTCCAAGTCCACAAATGGACGCACCGCGTCGTGAACGGCAACCAGATCGGTATCGGCGTCAATGATTTCAAGGGCATTTTCCACCGACTGCTGCCGGGAATCGCCACCCAAAACTAAACGAATGGGCTTGGGCAAAGCAGCTTTGTCCACCAGTTCCTGAACGTAGGCGATGTCATCGCCTCGCAGGGATACCACAATTTCGTTGACAAGCTTTGATCGGGAGAATTTGCGGATAGTGTGAATCAACACGGGTTCGCCATCAAGCAGCAGGAACTGCTTACGGCCAGGGGCATTCTTTTCCGGTTGACTTTTGGTCATGCGGGTTCCCAAACCCGCGGCTGGTAGGATTACGGCGACTTTCATTCGCTTTTGGACGCTCGGTAAATCCTATTGTACATCCCTTATGGTGAGTTCGATGAAAGCTCATTGGTATAAACTGAGGTCAGCAACTAAAATGCAACTCTTGTTCGTTACGATTTTCCTGTTTAGTATATGCGGATTTGGGGCTAGCCCGGCTCTGGATTACGGTCGGGATGTGCGCCCGATCCTGGCGGAGAATTGCTTTCACTGCCATGGGCAAGATGCATCGAAACGCTTGGCTGATCTGCGTCTTGACACCTTTGCGGGAGCGACGGCTGATCGCAAAGGGCATGCGGCGCTTGTGCCGGGAAAGCCGGACGCGAGCGCCCTGTATCAGAGAATTGCCTCGAACGATAAGGCCCGGCGCATGCCACCGGTTTCTTCGAATAGAACTCTGACTGAAGTACAGGTTGCGATCTTGAAACGCTGGATAGCGGACGGCGGGGCTTACTCAAAGCATTGGGCCTTTACTCCTCCGGTGCGGCCTGAACTGCCGCGTACGGTCAGTACAACTTGGGCCAAGCAAACGCTTGATGCGTTTGTGCTTCAGCGGCTTGAGGCCGAGGGTCTGCGCCCTAGCGCGGAGGCGGCTCCGGGCACTTGGCTTCGAAGAGTCTCGCTGGATCTGACTGGCTTGCCTCCGACGCCGGAGGAAATCGAAGATTTCGGGAAGAGTGTGAGGAGAACCGGTGAAGCGGCCTACAAATCGGCAGTGACGCGACTGCTGGATTCGCCTCGCTACGGCGAGCGCATGGCGATGGACTGGTTGGACGTCGCACGATATGCCGATACGCATGGGTTCAACAATGACTCGGCGCGGTCCATGTGGCGGTGGCGCGATTGGGTGATTCAGAGTTTTAATGCCAACTTACCTTATGACAAGTTTATTACCGAGCAGTTAGCCGGCGACTTACTCCCTAACGCAACGCTGGACCAACGCATCGCTACTGGGTTTGGGCGCAATCACGTGATCAATTCCGAGGGAGGAATTATTGAGGAAGAATATCGGGTTGAGTATGTGTCGGACCGCGTGCGGACGTTGGGTATGGCGTGGATGGGACTAACGTTGGAATGCGCGCGTTGTCACGATCATAAGTACGACCCGATTACGCAGAGCGACCATTACCGTTTCTACGCTTTCTTCAACAACGTTTCCGAATTGGGCGAAGACGGGCGCGTGGCGAATGCAGTTCCGATGATTGCCGCACCTACAGCAGAGCAGCAGCAGCGAATGAGGGAGATGGAAGCGGCAATTATCAGAGCGAGGAAATTTGATCAGCAAGGAAAAGTAAGTTTTATCACGGCGAAGACTCCTGATTCGACGGTGCTTGCCATGCATTGTGATGCGGCCGAAGAGGGGTTAAAGCTGACCGAAGGGATTGCGGGCAAAGGCTGCCAGCTTGATGGAGAGGCAGCCAAGCCAATAACGCAGTCCGTGCCGGTATCGAAACGCGACGGCATGACATTCAGCATTTGGTTGAATCCAAATCAAGAGGACAAGGACGCCCCGCTGCTTTCGGCCATGGATTACGCTCGCAACCCTGCATCAGTCACCTACGGCGCCGGGATTGAGTTGCGTCTTGTCGGCGGTGAGCTTGAATTTCGCTTTGCGCAGCGCTTTCCGGCTTACGCAATGAGGGTGAGGTCTGAAGGGGCGAAGGTAGAAGCCGGCAAGTGGCGGCACCTCGCGCTGGTCTATTCCGGAATCCAAGATAAGGCGTCCATGCGTGCGGAGGCTGCCTGGGTGCGTGTCTTTGCTGACGGGCAGGAAATCGAAACTCGAGTCCTGAACGATGGGCTTGGAGTGCCGGACGAAAAGTCGAAGCCATCACCAACTAAGTTCCGCGTGGGCTGGGATACTGGCGGGGGGCGTTATACTGGCCAGATCGACGAGATAGAAATGTGGACGCGAGTTCTTGCGCCGGGCGAAATTTACGGCTTGTTTGAAAGTAAAGCCAGGACCCTTTCACTACCGGATCCAGAACTTACTAAGTTGCATGGGGAGTTGCTCGCTCTTAAGCGCAGCTTCCCTACGGTGATGGTTATGGATGAGTTAGCAACACCGCGCCAAACGCATGTTTTGATGCGAGGCGGCTACAATGCTCCTGGAGAGAAAGTGGAACCGGGCGTGCCGGAAGACTTGCTGGGGGCATGGCCGGCGGGTGCTCCAAAGAACAGGCTTGGGCTTGCCCAGTGGCTGACGAAGCCCGATCATCCACTGACTTCGCGTGTGGTGGTGAATCGTTTCTGGCAGCAGTTGTTCGGGCAGGGGCTGGTGAAGACTAGTGAGAATTTTGGTGTGCAGGGAGAATCGCCGAGCCACCCCGAGTTACTCGATTACTTAGCTCGTGATTTTGTAGATTCCGGCTGGGACGTGAAAGGGCTTATCGGCCGCATCGTGCTTTCGGCCACTTACCGCCAGAGTTCGGCCACAACGACGGAGTTGACCGCGCGCGACCCTGAGAACCGGTTGCTTGCCCGTGGGCCTCGCTTCCGACTGCCCGCCGAAGTGCTGCGCGACCAAGCCTTGCAGATTGCCGGATTGTTGAAGCACCAGATTGGCGGACCCAGCGTACACCCTTACCAACCTGCCGACCTTTACAAGGGTATTGTCGTGGCCGCCGATTACCCTGGCACTAACTGGATTGAGAGCAAAGGCGACGATTTGTACCGGCGTAGCCTTTATACGTTTTGGAAACGAACTGTGCCCCATCCAACCATGACGGTGTTCGACGCGCCGGATCGTGAATTCTGCATCGTGCGTCGCTCTTCTACCAATACCCCGCTGCAAGCATTGACGCTATTGAACGATCCAATATTTGTGGAAGCCTCGCGTAAGTTGGCTGAGAAGGCCATAATCCAAGGCGGCAACAGCGCTGGAGGGCGAATCGGATACGCCTTCCGGCTGGCCACCGGGCGCGGGGCCGATGCGCAAGAAATGAAAATCCTGACGGAAACGCTTGGGGAAATGCTTACTGCTTACGCAGGCGATAGCACAGGTGCGAACGCGTTGCTGAAAGTTGGCGCGTCGGCCAGTAACTCAGCCATTCCAGCGCATGAGTTGGCGGCTTATACGGCGGTAACCAGCATGATACTCAACTTAGATGAAGTAATCACGAAGGGGTAACTACCATGCATTGCAATCAATATTCGCGATTTACTTCCCGTAGGGAACTGCTGATGCGGACTGGTTTCGGGTTGGGCGCCGCCGCATTGCAAGCGCTGGGCGCTGAGCGATCGTTTCCTAACTTTGCACCGCGTGCTAAACGCGTCATTTTTCTATTTCAGGCGGGGGGTCCATCACACTTAGACTTACTCGATTACAAACCGGAACTGACTAACAGGTTTGATCAAGACATTCCTCCTTCGATCTTCGGCACGCAACGCGTAACTGGGATGGTGGCGCATCAGGATCGTTTCCCTATCGTCCCTTCGATGTACGCGTTCAACCAACAAGGCCAGTGCGGCCGTTGGCTAAGCGACCTGCTTCCGTACACTGGAAAGGTTGCCGATGAACTATGCGTTATCCGGTCGATGAATACGGAGGCCATCAATCATGACCCGGCCATCACGTTCCTTCAAACAGGCAGCCAACTGCCGGGCCGTCCAAGCATGGGTTCCTGGATCGACTACGGATTGGGTTCGGCCAATGAGAATTTGCCGGCGTTTGTTGTGTTGAATTCGTTGCCGGGCAATGGGATGGCCGATCAAGGATTGCTGGCGCGGTTATGGGGCGCGGGTTTTTTGCCGAGCCGCTATCAGGGCGTGCAGTTTCGTTCAGGCGGCGACCCGGTGCTGTATCTTTCAAACCCGCCTGGGGTAACACGTAAAATGCGGCGCACGCAACTGGATGGGCTGGCGGCGCTGAACGAGAAGGCGCATCAGCGCGAAGGGGACCCTGAAATCGAGACCCGCATCGCCCAGTATGAAATGGCCTTCCGGATGCAAGCGAGTGTGCCTGATTTGGTAGATACATCGAAGGAGCCGGAACATGTTCATGCGTTGTACGGGCCGGATTCGCGCAAGCCTGGAAGCTTTGCGGCAAACTGTTTGCTAGCGCGCCGACTGGCTGAGCGCGATGTGCGTTTCATTCAGCTTTACCATCGCGGATGGGATCATCACGGCGGACTTACCGAGAAGATTCCTTCGATGGCGCGCGATGTGGATCAGCCTTCAGCGGGGCTCATCGAAGACCTGAAGCAGCGCGGCATGCTGAAAGATACCTTGGTGATTTGGGGAGGCGAGTTTGGCCGCACGCCTTATGGGCAGGGTCCGGTGAAGCCGAACAGCTATGGGCGCGATCATCATGGGCGAGTGTTTTCGTTGTGGATGGCCGGCGGGGGTGTGAAGCCTGGGTACGCTTATGGAAATTCGGATGAGTTTGGGTTCAATGTTGCCGAGGATGGCGTGCATGTGCATGACTTACAGGCAACCGTTTTGCACTTACTTGGGATTGATCATCAGAAGCTGACATACCGGTTCCAAGGGCGGCAGTTCAGGCTCACCGATGTACATGGGCGATTGGTGAAAGAGGTGTTGGCTTAACCAGCGGCCGCCGAATAACCACTTGCGGGAGCTGTGGCCACCGCTGCTTGTTCGCGCATTTTTTCGATGGGCGCCTTTTCGAGCACTGAGTGAACACGATCATCGAACTTACCGAAAATCATTTTGCCGGCGGTGGTTTGGAGCACGCTGGTTACGGAAATTTCGATGGTTTTTGAGATCAACCGGCGAGCGTTGTCGACCACCACCATGGTTCCATCGTCTAGATAGGCAACCCCTTGATTGTGCTCCTTCCCTTCTTTTAAGATGAATACCCGCATGAACTCGCCGGGCAGCACGACGGGCTTCAACGCATTGGCCAGTTCATTGATATTTAAAACCACTACGCCGTGCAGTTGAGCGACCTTGTTTAAGTTGAAGTCATTGGTAACGATTTTTGAGCCCAACAACTTCGCCAGTTCGATCAACTTCAAATCCACTTCCTTAACGTGCGGGAAATCCTGATCGACGATTTCCACGTGGAATTGCGGCATTTTTTGAATCTGCTGGAGAATGTCAAGGCCACGACGTCCGCGATTGCGCTTCAGCGAATCGGCCGAATCGGCCACGGTTTGCAGTTCCTTCAAGACGAACTGGGGAATGATGAGGGTTCCTTCCAGAAATGAGGTTTCCGCGATATCGGCAATGCGTCCATCAATGATCACGCTAGTATCGAGGATTTTAGCGGCTCCCGCGGTTCGCCCCGAGACAGGTTCCTTGAAAAAGACTCCATTTAGTTGGGAGCCCTTGGCTGATCCGACGGCCATTCCCATGTAGCCCAGTCCGAGGAGCAAAACTACCTCTATAAAGCCGGCGGTATCGGGATTGGAAGGCATGGCCTGATAAAGCAGCCTTC
>JAYVXT010000771.1:0-11054 GCA_043785065.1 Bryobacterales bacterium
CCCGTGGTTATTGTTCGGCATGGACCTCCGGCAAAATTCAATATCGAACCTTCCTTGATTGAGCCCATCTCCGGCGGCAAGTAGACACTCGACTTTTGCAAAGTTTGCCCAATGGTTGTAAAAGCCGGGTTCTCCACTCAATACCTTTTCGGGAGGTGAAAGCACCGGGTTTGCCACGGTGGTGAAGAGCGATGTCATTGGTGGTGATGGTGATTGCACTATTTTGACAGCAGCAGTTACTCATAACGGGGCAAATCCTGAGTTCCCGGCGGTAAGCGACACCTATGGTATTCGCGATCATCCCTCGAAACGCCGTCCTGCTTCAAATTTCGAAATCAAGATACTGAGACGGCTAGCATCGCAATGGTTGAATGAGTACGGACTGGATAACTCGCTAATCGTGAATGGTTTCTTCGGGCCTGTAACCGCGGCGCCTTTGCGAAGAGTTGGAGGGGGTTGATGTTCTTGGTCAGTTTGAGGTGAAGAGTAAGCGGGCAATCCATCGATTGTTCGCGATCGCTGAACAGAACGGAGTCGATTATGGCTTAACGTTCACCAAGCTGGAAACGGAGTTTGATCTTATAGACGAGAAGGACCAGATAGAGCATCACTATGTCGACCAGTTGGATATCGACGGGGATGGTGCTGACGAAGTCGTGATTCGCTCGACGTATTACAAGAGAACAGATTACACGATTTTCAAGTTCGATACCGTCGGTCGAGTATGGCGAGAGGTTTATACGGAGGTGGAGAAGGCTGCTGAGATGTCAGGATGGCAGGGCTTTGGCCAACCGCTGTTCGACCTTGGCGGCATTGCGCAATTCGCACTCCCACACGATGATCACGGGCCAAACTGCGGCCCTGAGCGCCACGGCGGTCCAGGAGGAAATGGAGCAGTTAGCCCATATCCTCAAACAGCACTAGAGGCACTGACGGCCACGGAGAAAGGTACGGACCCTATATGCAAGGGCGTGAGTTTGGCGATGATGGAAAGCCGATTAGGGATAGTCACTTTAATTTACAGACAATGGACGACCATCTAATCATCCTTCGCCCCACTACCCATAATCGCAATGAGTGCACTGGAAAGTGGGGTCCCGGAAAACCGTTAGGACACCAGACTAGAATACGAAGTTGATCGAATCCCACCCTTTACATTGCTTAACTCACTAGAAATTTGTGCAGCCGATATCGAGTGGTGGTACGTCGAAGAATGTTGAAGAATGTGAAGTGATCAATACTGCCTCATGGTTCGGCATCACTCCTGGCCAAATTAGGTTTCGGTACACGTCGGCCAAGTGTGTAGGGTAAAAAAGGTGGAAACCGGGTAAGGTTGGAGTTCGGCAAGAACCAAAACCAACCCAACGGAGTTTCCACCATGAATCGAGTATGCAGTATATTCAGCCAGATTTTGAAGCTGATTCCGCGACTGGAGTTTGAAGCGCACGCCATCGGCAGTTTCCGCAACTGAGCAGATCTCAAGGCGCAGCAAGCTTTTAACGATTTCCTAAAATAGGGCCGCCCCAGTACCCCCCATTCCCAGTAAGGGATAAAGTCAGGCTAAACTTCCGCCGATACCTTAATTATATTCTTGGAGTGTTTGGAATGATCGTCCCAATCCGCCCGGCGCGCGCTAAGCGAGAGCGGGGCTCAGCCATGATAGAGCTGGCCCTGACGCTCATGCCCTTTCTCGTCTTCCTGTTCGCCATCATCGACTTCGGCATGGCGATCTTTATTCAAAATACCGCTCAATCCGCCGCCCGCGCCGGAACCCGTTACGCCATCACCAGCCAATTCCAAACCGTAAGCGGCAGCGCACTGGGCCAAGATCAGTCCATCAAGAACGTAGTCAAAGCGGAAAGCATGGGGTTCCTCGCCTACCTGCTTCCCTTGGGCCAAACCCTCGAAGATCACATCGAAATCACTTACTACGATCAAAGCACCCTCGCACCTGTAACCGGCGTCACCAGCAACAGAGGAGGGAATGTTGTTCAAGTTTCCATCACCGGCCTCTCCTACGTTTGGATGGTTCCGCTAGTAAACGCCGCCGGCGTTTTCCCTATCGTCGCCAGTTCGGCCGACGCTATGGAAGCCTCGCCCATCTCAGGGCCGCCTACGAGATGAACTGAATGACAAGAAAAATTAAAAGTAAAGGCTTGCAATCCGGCTCGGTGATGATCGAATTCGCAATCTCCATGTCCATTCTCATTCCGCTGTTCTTCGGAATGCTACTCGCGGGCGTAACGGCAGGCCGCGGAATTCAAGCCATGCAGTTCACCCGGGACCTTGGGCACATGTATGGATTAGGTGTCGACTTTTCGCAAACCTTGGCCCACAACACCCTAACCCGGCTGGCGCAAGGCCTCGACACATCTTTCACCGGTTCCGGCGTGGTTATCTTTTCGCAAATCAAGCTAATCGCCCAAGCTGAGTGCGACGCGAATATGGTTTCCTCTGGCTGCCGCTCCGGCCAGTACGCTTTCAGCAACCGCCTGACGATAGGAAACGCCTCGCTTCGCCCCAGTAATTTCGGCGCGCCCGACCCTTCCCTGGTCGACTCCGCCGGAAATATTGCCCCAGGATCATATCTCGTCAACCCCGCCGTCGCGGCCACCAACGTCGGATCAGGAGCATCGGCCATGCTGCCCACCGTGCCCCCCGGAAGCCAAGTGTGGGTCTGTGAATCCTATTTCGCCTTACCCGCCATGCAATTCTTGAACGCCTTCGGGGTGCCCATCAACGGAGTCTACTCCGTAGTCTATTTTTGAGCGGCGCTACTATGAAACGATTTCCAAATCACAGCAAAGTCAGCAAGGTTCGCCGCTGCGGTCAAGGCGGCATCACCATGCTGTTGTTCGGTTTTTCCTTAATGGTCTTGGTCCCCATGGTTGGGCTTGCCGTGGATGTGTCGCTGATGCATATGGCGCAAACAAAGCTTACCGCAGCCGCCGACGCCTCGGCCCTGGCTGGCGCGCGAGCCCTTAGCCGCGGAGCCGATCATACTGCCCAAGAACAAGCGGCCACCGACACGGCCGTCAGCTACTTTCACAAAAATTTCCCCAACGGCTATTTATCGACGGGAACCATCGGCGACCCCACCGTCACCATTGCCAGTTCCGGCAATTTACGAACGGTTACCGTCTCATCAACGGTTCTATTTCCTTCGATATTCTTGCGATGGTTCGGCCCGGACGCAAATAATACAACCATCAACACATCCGCAATCGCTACACGGCGCGATGTCAATGTGGTCGTGGTGCTCGACCATTCCGGTTCGTTAAGCGATAGTGGCTCATGCGCCCCAATGAAGGCCGCGGCCACGGCTTTTCTAAGCCACTTCGCGCTGGGCCGCGACAACGTGGGGTTAGTGACGTTCGCCACCGGCTCAGCCGTGGACGTGCCCTTAAACTCCAGCTTCACTTCGGGCGCAACCGATATCGGCACGGTGATTGCCGGCATCAATTGCACCAATTCCACTAACAGCTCCTCGGGCTTGTGGAGAGCCTATAAAGAATTGGCCGTGCTAGGTCAGCCCGGAGCTCTCAACGCGATTCTGTTTTTCACCGACGGCATGCCCACCAGCTTCGATGCCTGGAATCACATCACCAATACCGGTTGCTCGGCCTATGGTTGGACGGCGGGGGTGATTGGATACACAGGCCTCGGCAATCCCGATCAACCGGCGGCTCAGCCGGAGTCCGTTCTGCCCTCCACCGGTTGCTCCTGGTCCAGCGGAATGAATCCCGCCGACGTCACCGAAGTCGCCAATCGCGATGTTTGGGGCAACCCCATCGACACTACGTATGCGACGGTAACCGTAACCGGGACCACCTTGCCGCCCGATACCACCAACATGCACAACGCGTCGATCAACGCCACAATCTCAGCGGCCCAGCGCGTGCGCTCCGGCGTTGAGACGGTTACTTGGACCAGCCCCACGGTCAGCGTTGGTTCCGGCCAATCGGTTCCCAGAGTAACCATCTTCAGTATTGGCTTGGGAAATGCGTCCACCCCTCCGGATGCAAATCTTTTGATGACGGTAAGCAACGACCCTCGCGGACCAAGTCCGGATTCGGGGACGGCGCAGGGTTTGTACATCTTTGCCCCGAATGCGAATGCGCTTGGCCCGGCGTTTCAGCGTGTGGCGTCGGAGATGCTGCGGTTGGCGCGGTAGTGTGTGGGATTGGGGTTTGTAATTACTGTCCCATTAGTATCGGGACCTGTGAGGGTCACGCGGTTTGCGTCCAAGAACGGACAGACTACTCTTGAAAGTCCATCGCCTGTGTAATCAACTCCGGCAAAAGCCTTCTGTGCCGCTCCCGCCATGCTAGCCAACCCCTGCGGTGGCATATTCTGATGCTATTTTTTTAACAGTACTTTACACTCTTTAACACAACCCTAACTACCGAAAAGCGTTTAATAGTAGGAACAAGCTGTTCAATTCAAAATGTCCCATTGCCCATTTGACACAACATTTGCCGACGGGAAAGCATAGGAGTAAAGAGATGCATACACAAATACGAGCCCTCGGCACGCTGGCCGCGATCTGCCTGTTGGCCAGTGGCGCCGCGGCCCAGAGCGACACATCCAGGATCGTCACCGCCGCCAATGGATTCCTTTCGTCGCTCGATGAAAAACAGCGCAAAAGCGTGCTCTTCGCTTATGATGATGAGGAGCAGCGGGCGCGCTGGTCGAATTTCCCGATTAGAATGGTCCGCCGCGCGGGCATGAACCTCGGAGAAATGAGTGCCCCACAGCGGGCCGCCGCGTTCGCTTTGCTTTCCGCCACGCTCAGCCGCGGAGGCTTCCAAAAGGTTCAAGAAATCATGGACGGCGATGAAGCCATGAAGACCAACGGCAACAACTCGATGTTCGGCAAAGACCTTTTCTACTTTTCCATTCTCGGAACACCATCGGAGAAGAGCCCCTGGATGCTGCAGTTCGGCGGCCATCATCTGGCGCTCAACATCACCATCGCCGGAGACCGTGGCGTTCTTACCCCTAGCCTGACGGCAGTTCAGCCCGCGCTCTACACTATGGGCGGCAAAACCGTCCGGCCTCTTGGCCAGGAAAACGACAAGGCCTTTGCGCTATTAGCGGCTCTCGACGATGCTCAGCGGAAACAGGCAATTCTGAACTACAGAGTCAGCGATCTTGTGCTTGGCCCAGGTAAAGACGGCAAGACCATTCAACCCGAGGGCTTGAAGGTTTCAGCCATGAACGATGCGCAGCGGACCATGCTACTGGATCTCATCTCGGAATGGGCAGGCATCATTCACGATAGCGCCGCGAAAGCAAGAATGGCCGAGATCAAAGCGGGGCTCGCCGATACCTGGTTCGCCTGGAGTGGCCCTACAACCGTAACTCCGGGGAAGAATGGCACATCCTATTACCGCATTCAGGGCCCCAATCTCCTAATCGAGTATGCGCCTCAGCAGATGGGTGGCGATCCCTCCATGCACATCCATACCATCTACCGCGATCCCACGAACGACTACGGCAGGAAATTCACGGCGAAATGAAAATCGGAACGGCTTTTGCAACTGTGATCCTTCTGGCATTCGGAAATCCTGCCTTCGCCCATCGTCTCGATGAATACCTCGAAGCCACGACGATCTCTCTGGAAAAGGATCGTGTCGCCGCGCAAATTCGCCTGACACCGGGAGTCGCCGTGTTTCCCCTTGTGATCGCAACCATCGATACGGACCACGATGGAGTCATTTCAAACGCTGAACAAAGGGCATACGCCGAGCGGGTGCTGGCAGATCTGGCGCTTTCCATCGATGGAGATCGCCTCCGGTTGCAACTTGTTTCGACAACTTTCCCGAAAGTGGAAGAGATGAGAGAAGGCCTCGGAGATATTCAGGTGGACTTCGCCGCGGTCGTGCCCGCTTACGGTCCCCGGCATAAACTTGTCTTCGACAATCATCATCTAAACCCGGTTGCCACCTTCCTTGTAAATTGTCTAGCGCCCAGCGACCCGGATTTTCAGGTTATCAGTCAGAGCCGAAATTACGAACAGTCGCATTACCAATTGGAGTATTCGCAAAGCGACAATCGAGCCGGTCCGTTTTCCTTAGCATGGTGGTCGGGTGGCCGTGGGTGGTTAGGATTTGTTGGGCTTGTTCTGCTGCTTCGGTTCGCTACATTGTGGCGCCACTTCATTATTTTAGGAACCAAGGTCTCGTTGCAGGATCGGTCTTGAAAAAGTTCATCATCATCTCCGCGATCTTTGCCGACCCTTTGTCCGAAGGATGCAATCCGTCTTCTTTCAAATCTTCCCGCAAGTAGACGAATCCGTCTTTACGGCCTTTCACTCCGTCAGTCCACAAGTACGGTCCCCACTCAATCCACGGCGACCGCACCGCGCCTTTCGCCGGGTCGAAATTCATTTCCGGCTTGCCCGCGATCTGATCGGCAACAGTCCACTTCACCGAAAAGCCGGTTTCATACGCCCACGGTTCGGGGCTGCCGCCAAGTTCGGTGTATCCACCGTAAGTGCGGCTGGACAGAAACGCCATTTTCACGTTCGGAAAACGATCATGCAGATTATGTAACGTTGCAACCAGGTCTTCGTGGAGCTTCTTCGATTCGGCGGGGAATGGCTTTGATGGTCCCGGATTCACTTCTTTTACCCAGATGGACTGCACTTGTTTGGCCGTCACCGCAGCCGCGCTCAAACGCTGGTCCACGATGTTCCAATAATTCGATTTCGGATCGGCGATCATGCTTGCGGCCTGGCTTCCCACGCATCCATTGACGGTGACGAGTTTGGAATTCACCGCCGTGTCATCGGCGGCGCGCTTCTGAAATGCGGGAAATTCAATATTCGGATTCGAAAAGCCAATGCAGAGCAGAACGATTTTGCCATCGCCGGACTTCGCGCCCTCGGCGTTGAGCGGCGCAAGCTCCTTCGCGATCTTCACACCGGCGGCGAGATGCGCCGCTGGTGGCGTGTTGCCGCCGGAATACAATCCGCCCTCTTCGCCTTTGTATTTGCCCTTGCCCAGATCGGTCAGTGCAATCAATCCAAGGGAGGATTGCGGCGGATGGTCCTGCATGTACTGTTCGCGCCGCTTCTGCAATTGGGCATTATTGGCGCCCGGATTTTGCGCCGGCGCACCACTCAGCGCGTTCTGGCGGATCGTGTTTGGACTACTTGACTGGGCGACCGCGTTCGCCAGGAACCATGGCTGCGCTGTTGGTTCGGACTTCAGGAACTCCAACAACAGCCTGCCCACTTTTTCACGACCGGAATTCGAAGGATGCATTCCGTCGGCTCCGAAATCTTCGCGCGTCCATTTGAGGCCGTCTTTGCGGCCTTTCACCCCATCGGCCCACATGTAGGGGCCCCATGCAATCCATGGAAACCGCACAGCGCCGCGCACCGGATCATAGTTGTATTCCAGATACCCATCGATCTGATTCGCAATCATCCACTTTGGCGCAAAGCCGCTTTCATAGGAATGCGGCTCGGGATTCTGCGGAACCTGTGCGTTGCCGGCATAGATGCGGCTGGATAGATAGGCTATCTTCAGACTCGAAAATCTCTCTTGCGAAACACGCAACGTATCCGTCATCAGATTTTGCAGCCGCCGCGCGTCCAACGGAAACGGCCTGTTGGGCGTCACCACCACTTGAAACATCCACACGGCTTGCACTTGTTTCGCGGTTACTCCCGCCGCTTTGATGCGCTCATCGGCCACCTTCCAGTAATTGCCGTGCGGGTCGGAAGTCTCAAGCGCGGACTGTCCGCCTTGCGCGCCATCCACCAGCACCAGATTCGGATTCAGTCCCTTCTCCGCGCCGGCCAGCTTCATGAAGGTTTGATACTCCATGGTGGTGTTGGACATTCCGATCGACAGCAGCACGATCTTGCCCGATGGAGATGGCCGCCCCTCGGCATCCAGCGGGACGATCTGGCTCGCCTGCTTCAGCCCCGCTTCGCGGTGGGCTGCGGGCATTGTGTTTTCACCGCCCGGATAGAGACCGCCCTGCTCGCCCTTGTAGAGGCCCTTACCCAAATCGGTGAGTGCGGCTACCCCAATGGAATCCTGTGCCGGATGAAGTTGCGGAAAGATCTTCATCATAAACTGGCGCTCTTCCGGCTTGATGCGTCCCCCCAGGTGCTGTTTCTTGACTAGAGCTTCGTACTGGCGGCGCGCCGCGTCGTCAATCTGGGCATAGGCTAAGAGCGGAATGAGGGAAAGCAGTGTAATTCGAAGCATGGCGTTATATACGTGAAATATTGTCACGCCAAGCGATTTAAGTCAAGCCTGCAAAGCTTGTTCCTGTCGCTAGTATGTGAAATGTCCGGTTGAATTAATAGGTGATCTGTCCGGTTTGGAAAACGGCGACTCTATGGAGTGAAAGCTCCCAAGACAATCACCAGCCCCCGATGGAAATCGGGATTCTTCCGAACCCAGTCCGCTGTCGGGGCTCTGAACAATCCCCCGATTTGCATCAGGGTCTAAGTTACTTCACCCGCAACATCACCACGCCATGCGCAGCCACCTTGGCCATGTATTCTCCCGTCAGCGTTCCCACTTCGGTATGCTTCCACAAATCCCGAGCTTTCGCGTTGCCATTGATCTTCAAATCAGCCAGCTTCAAGGTAACTTCAGCTTCAGAGTCGCCGCGATTGAATAAGCTAACAGCCCATGCGCCGCCACTGAGTTCCCTGGCCCATACTTCCTTATCGCCATCAACCGCAATCTGCCGCCCAGCCTTTCCCAACTTATCCTGGTCCACGGCAATGACTTCTTTATTAGTCAATATCTCCGCCGTCTCCACGTTCATACCGCGCAAATCATTCCCCGCGATCAGCGGCGCGGCCAGCATCGCCCACAAGCTGAAATGCGTTCGATACTCGGTAGCCGTCATCGCGCCATTGCCCACTTCCAGCGTGTCCGGATCGTTCCAATGCCCCGGCGCGGCATATGGTGACTGCTTCGATTGACTGAACCCGATGTTGGCCATCGATTGCCACTGATCGCGAATATCAAAAGTAGTGCGCCACAGGTTGCCGCTCACCAGTGGCCCCCACTCGCCCACTTCGGCCCGTCCGTATTGGCACAAGCTGTAGACAATCGGCCGGCCAGTCTTCAGCAGCGCCTCGCCCATCTTTTGGTACGCCGCCCGCATTTCGGAATCTTTCCAAACGCGGAAAGCGCTGCACCAGTCCTATTTCAAATAGTCGATGCCCCAATGAGCCCACGTCGCCGCGTCTTGTTCCTCATGGCCGTAACTTCCCAGATACCCACCGCACGTCGTGGGTCCTGGAGAGGAGTAAATACCCAGCTTCAAGCCCTTGGCATGAACATAGTCAGCCAGCGCTTTCATGTCGGGGAAATTTGGATTGGGTGCAATCTGGCCCTTCTCATCACGCTTCCATTCCCAGCCATCATCAATGTTGATGTACTTGTAGCCGGCCGCCTTCCTGCCATTCGATGCCATGGCATCGGCAATTTCGCGAATCGTCTTATCGTCGATCTTCGTGCGGAACTTGTTCCAGCTGTTCCAACCCATGGGCGGCGTTTTCGCAAGGCCGTTATGCTTCAAATCCTTAATTGCCGGCAGTTCAACTTTAGGAAGTGTCTTGTAGTCAATCGCAGTAGCGCGATAGGAAGGCGCCGGGTTGCCACGGCTCAAAGTCACCGGACCCATCGCGCGCCGCATGCCACCGCCGGGACCGCCTGCTCCTGGAGGCGGCATGCCCGGCGTGATCACAATAGTATCGCCCTCAATCCTGCCCTTCGATGTGATCTTTTGAATGTTTCCGAAAAGCTCGCGCTCCACCACGAATTCGAATTCATCGCCATTGAACTTACCGTCCGTAATTGGTTGATCGCCGAAATTGGTCAACTGCGAGCCTGTGATCTTGCCGTTCAAAACTTTGAATCGGTAAGCCACTTCCTGCTCGCCCAAAGGGCTCTGCATCTTGCCTATACAGCTTCCGGAAATGTCTTTCGATTGCCCCCAGATGAGGCCGAGTGAGAGGACCAACAACGTGGTTTTCATACCTACACTCTATTGAAAAACGCTCCTTGCAGGGTGCAAAGT
This sequence comes from Bryobacterales bacterium, assembly GCA_043785065.1. Lineage (GTDB taxonomy): Bacteria > Acidobacteriota > Terriglobia > Bryobacterales > Bryobacteraceae > JANXSF01. The sequence continues at coordinate 10,063 of JAYVXT010000771.1, forward strand.
TTGGTTAAGTTTTGAAAAGCCGGTGGAACGCCTTTAGCAGATCCTCATCGCCGCGATGCGCCAAAGCAGCTTCAACACGCACCCGCGCATCTTCGCGGAATCGTCCTTTCGCCAATGACTCAACGGCGATAGAAGCGGCCATCGACGGGCAGTTCTTACACAGGTCAACCAGGTAGTCCACGGCCACCATATGTTTTGAAAGGCCCAGAGCACGAATGACATCGGTTTCGCGCGTGGCCTTCCAATATCGAATCAGCGCATCGACGGACTCCGATTGCGGCGCCACACCCAACGCGCTGATCGCTTCAAAAAGCAGTTCCTCGTCCGCGACAAGAAACTTCTCCACAAAGTCGACCGCTCCCGCAGCCTTCAATTCCAGCAATCCCAGCAAGCATTGTCCCGTAACTTCCGCTTCGCGATCCCCAGCCAACGCCTTCATCCGCAGCAGTAACTCAGCCTCTTCCATGCCCGTACCGCTCAGCGCCCGAATAGCCTCCACACGAACGATCTTCTCCTTATCCGCTGTTAGATTTACTAAGTGGGAAAGTAACTGCTTTGCCGGAAGTATGCAGTCAACCAACGCAAGCGTACAGAGACCGCGAAGACGTGCCGCCGTATCGGATGAGCCGCCCCAAACGGGCTCCATTTGCACGTGAGCCGAGCCTTGAAGGAATACGGCCGCATCGCTGTGGCCCAACTGCCGTAAGGCCTTCGCGATGGCGTTCTTGGCCCAGCACTGCGGATCGGTTTTCACGGCATCTTTCAGAAAGCGGTTGAACGCCGACAGCAAATCATCGCTTAGACCTTGAAGCCCCTGGTTACCCGCAATGGCCGCCGCCTTAGATACCAGAAAGTTGTTCCGGTCCGCCAACGCCTTACGCAAAGCCGCGGTAACCTCGTGGGATGGAGTAGCCTGGGCTAATGCTTCGATGGCCGCTATGCGTTGTTCAAACTCTTTCTTGGCTGGCGCCATTCCCTAATTATCACAAGCT
>JAYVXT010000772.1:0-11050 GCA_043785065.1 Bryobacterales bacterium
GGGCAATTTGTTTTGCGACGCGGTCTGTAGCGACAAATTCCGCGTTCCGGAGTTATCAAAGCCCCAGATTGGATGATGCATTACAACCCAAGTATTTGACGTCGCCACTTTGGCTAATTGATCGAAATATGGCGTGAACTTGGCCACCAAAGCGGGGGCGGCCGTCGTATCGGTGGCCTCTGCTGAATCGATCACGAAGATTTGCGTCGGCCCGGCCTGCACTGTGTAAGGGTCTGTATAAAGCGGGCAGGTTTTCGGCATCGGACGCGGGTCGAAGAAACGCAACCAGCCCTCACCCGCTTTGGAGCAGCTCTCATGGTTGCCGCGCACCATAATGATTGGCGCGGCGGAAAACAGCGGACTAAGCGGGCCAAATACATCGGCATTCCATACCGCCCAGTTATAGCCCCAAGGCGATCCCGCGCAGCCTGGGTTTGAAGCCGGGCAAATCGCTTCGCGGTAATGGGCGTCCCCCAAATGAAGGATGACGTCGGGGTTTAAGGCGGCAATGGCTTCAGCCACTTTTGCGGCGGGCCACAATACGGGATCGCTGCAAGCTTGAGACCTTGTAGCGTCGATGCGGCAACCCGTATCGCCGATAATCCCGATGCGCTTCACATCCGCTTTGGGCAACGGCAACGGCGAACCGTTGATCGACGCGCTCTTGGCTGTCGCCGGGATGGCCGCCTCGCACGAAAGCACGGGATAGAACGGCAACGTTGGAGCCGCGCGCTGCTGCATCGGCTTGCTTGCTCCATCAATGGCGATGTCCGGGCACACCGATTGGCTGGTGATGACCCGCGCGAAAGGCCCGTCAGGCCCCAGTTGCGTCCACTTGCTAATAATTTGCGTTGGGTCAGCGGCTTGAAGCGCCACATTAATGGTGTTCGATTGCACTCCATCGATGCGCACAAAGATTGGAACGTCTGCTCCAACAGCTGCTTCCGCGGGAACCTGAACGTCGATTTGATACAGTCCCGGAAGATTGGCGCCTACGATGCCCGGGGGCGCGATGCCGGCAAAAGCCGGCGTGACCGTGATTCCGCCAACGAAAACCTGCACGGGTGTTTTGGTTTTTGCCAGCGTTGCCGTATCCGGATAGCCACCCGATGCCGGACGATTAGAAACGTCGCCAAGGCCCGCGCAATAAATGGTGAGGTACTCGCCTTTCCTCATACTGGCCGAGCGCGTAGCCGAAGAGAGGGCGTAGTACAGGCTCGGCGCCGTGCGGGCGATGGTGAGGTCTTTCGGTGAACTGACGGCCCCATTCAAAGTCACAATCACCGAAGTCTTGCCGGGCTCCACATCCCAAGGTACGACGGCATTTATTTGGTTCGGCGAGACGTATTCCAGCGGCGCCTGAGAGGAGCCGATTTTCACGGTTACGCCACTAACGATTAGCGGGAAAGGAGCAGCCGGCGCGTTTTTGGCAGCCGCAAGATTCGAGCCAAAGATGACGATGACGCCGCCTGGGCTGGCCGGTCCGGCAGTGTAATCCGCCGGGCTTACGATGGCTTCGATAGAAGGAGTTTGACTAAAGGCTAGTTGCGCAAATAAAGAAAGGGCAAAGGGGGTGAGGTTGAAGCTCATGTTCCTCATGATAGACCTTGCGGGTGCCTCGGCGAGTGTCATTTGGATGACAAATGGCCAGCATTTGGACCAGAATCGAAATCGTTTTCGGGAGGTGCATAGCGGTATTGTACGAAATGTGTCGTGGACGCGGCAGGGTGTTAAACTGGAATGATACTGCTTGCATCGGGCCCTTAGCTCAGCGGTTAGAGCAGGGGACTCATAATCCCTTGGTCGTAGGTTCAAATCCTACAGGGCCCACCAACGAAACAAAACAGTTATAAGCTAATCCGCCGCCTGCGCAGCGCCCTGTTCGGTTTGCGGCGCCTCCAGGGCCTCTACCGCCTTCCGTTTCCCAATCATGCTGATATGGCTGTAGCCTTCAAGCATCGCTCTTGAGACATGGCCAGCTATCGCCATGATGGTGGTGTCCGGTACCCCAGCTTCCGCTATGCGGGAAATGGATGTGTGCCTGAGGTCACGGAAGCGGCATTCAACACCCGCCCGCTTCTTTGCGTTCTCCCAAGATGTTTTAAGGTTCGTTGGGTGCCTTGCCGGGTCCGTCGGCTTCGGACTCCCCCACGCAAAAACGAACCATTCCGGTTTGTGTTCGCCGAACTCTTTGGCGAACCATGCGGCGTGTTGACGGAAGACGGCGAAGAGTGAATCGATCATGGGAATGACGCGGCCCGTTCCTGATGAGGTCTTCGCCCGTCCCACGCGCAAGGTCCGCTTTTCGATGTCTACTTGCCCCCACGTTAGGGAAGTAAGAATGCGAACGATTATTTTTGATTGCTTAGTTTCCCTAACCAAGAAGTGAAATTAGATTTGACCGATTCGGGATTATTCACGTTTGAGCACGTAGCGGTCTGCGAGGCCGTGCGTTCGTGGGAAAATCACCCTCCTCCTAGAGGCCGTGTCATTGATAGGCCGGTTTGAGGGTCTAACGAAATCACGGGCCCATCACACGTTCCGCGCGACCCGGTCCGACGGCTTTCGGTATGCCCGCTAGCTTGTGGATGATCGCTCTTTGTGAAAGGATAAAGTCAAACGACCATGACACGGCTTTCTACAATTGCGTTAGTTAATTCTTAAGTTGTTCCAGTTCGCTGAAGTGCGGGCATTGCGGAAATGTCGATGTGAGTATACCTCGGTTTGAGGGTTTGCTCACGGCGGCTGCAAACCGAAAATACCTCGGAATGAGCCAACTAACGTTTACCGAATTCTTGAAGATCGAACCAGTATTTCAAAATGGGAGAACGATGAGGAAAAATCGGGCCCCATAGTGACCGATTGATCAGGCTGAGCAGCTAATCAGGGACGTCCCAAACACTACTTTTTCCGCCCATCCATTCCCATCTGGTCTATCCTGAAATTTGCCTCACAAAATACTCTTCGTTTTCGGAACCCGGCCCGAGGCTATCAAACTCTGCCCAGTGGTCCGCCACTTCCAACAACACGTTCCCCAACTCGACGCCCGAGTTTGCGTCACCGCTCAACACCGGGAAATGCTCGATCAGGTTCTGTCCGTTTTTGGCATTACGCCCCACTATGATCTGAACGCCATGCGGCCCGGCCAAACTCTAACCGCCGCCACCAGCCGCATTCTGGCCGATCTCGAACCTGTGCTGGCCACCGAAAAGCCTGCTATGGTTCTGGTGCAAGGCGACACGGCATCCACCTTATGCGGAGCCCTCGGGGCCTTCTACGCTCGCATTCCGGTGGGCCATATCGAAGCAGGCTTGCGCACTGGCGATCTTGCCCAGCCATTCCCCGAAGAGATGAATCGCGTCGTCGTCTCGCACCTCACCACTCTGCATTTCGCCGCAACAGCGGGTGCCGCCGAAAATCTCAGAAGCGAAGGAATCCCCGCCGCCGCGATTTCAGTCACCGGCAATACCGGAATTGATGCGGTTCTACACATGCGGAACCAATTGGAACTGGGGAGGGTGAGCGGTCGCAATTGGAGCTTTCTTGAAAAGTCTGATTCCCGCAAACTGATCGTCGTTACCGCACACCGCCGCGAAAGCTTTGGCGAAGGATTTGCACGCATCTGTATCGCACTGCGGAAATTGGCTGATCGTCCTGACGTCCGCATCGTCTATCCGGTTCACCCCAATCCCAACGTCACCGAACCGGTTCGCCGCCATCTGGAAAATCATCCCAATATCCATCTGGTCGAACCCCTGGATTATGTTTCGTTCGTTGACTTAGCTCGCCGGGCTTATCTGCTGATTACTGATTCGGGCGGCGTACAAGAGGAAGCCCCTTCCCTTGGCAAGCCCGTTCTGGTGTTGCGGGATAAGACGGAACGGCCTGAAGCGGTGGAGGCGGGTACGGCAATTTTGGTCGGAACCGATATAAAAAAGATCACTGAGACCGCAGCCGGTCTTCTGGATGACCCAGCCGGGTATGCTCGCCGGCAAAAGATTCACAACCCGTATGGCGACGGCCACGCAAGCGCGCGGATTGCGGCTGAAATCTTGCGGTTCTTGGGCTCTCCCAAGTCGCATTAACCATAGGCCAAAAATTTCTTTTCTATTCTAATTCAGTCACTTGCGTTGTCCCACAAAATCAAACGCACACTGCCGCTGTGCTTGAATTAGGTAGAAGGTAACTTTGCTGGCCAGCAAACTTCTAAGGTAAGTCCGCGCGGTATCCAGTTTGTTGTTGCGAGTTCACCGGCCGTTAATCATCGAAGACCCGAAGCGTTTCAGGGATTGGGGAATCCAGGTAACGAAGCCATATGGCAGCGCTGTTATTGGTTGGCGGCGTGAGGGTAGAATGCTGAACGGTCGGAAACTTGTTTTGCAAGACGGAGGGAAAAGTGTGTCTTCAAGTCCGGTCACTATAATTCAATTCGTAAAATCGTCGGTACTCGCCAGACTTCACCCGCGCCACCCAAGCCTCATTATCCCGGTACCATTGGATAGTTTTTTCCAGACCTTGCTCAAAGTTCACCGCCGGGGCCCAGCCTGTTTCGCGTTCCAGCTTTTCGCTGGTAATTGCATAGCGGACGTCATGCCCTGGCCTGTCGGCCACATACTGAATCAACGACTCCGTCCGCCCAGTGCCCGCAAGAATCCGCCGCACCACTTCGATATTTTCTAGCGACCGGTTGCCGCCGATGTTGTAAATTTCACCCTCGCGGCCTTGATTCAAAACAGCCCGGATGCCCGCGCAATGGTCTTCCACGTAGAGCCAGTCGCGGATCTGGCGGCCATCGCCATAAACCGGCAATGGTGCGTTATCAAAGGCATTGGTGATCATCAACGGAATCAACTTTTCCGGAAAGTGATACGGTCCATAGTTGTTCGACGCGCGAGTAACTAGCACCGGCAGCTTGTAAGTGGTGAAGTAAGAGAGCGCCAGTAAGTCCGACCCGGCCTTGGCCGCCGAATAAGGGCTTGACGTTCGAAGCGGATACTGTTCATCCGCTTCCGCCGGCGCGGCCAGACTGCCATATACTTCATCGGTGGAAACGTGGACGAAACGCTTCACGGGACGGGCGCGGATGGCTTCCAGCAAAGTGAATGTTCCGCGCAAGTTCGTGTCAAATACAGGTGTAGGCGCGTGAATGCTGCGGTCTACATGCGATTCGGCGGCGAAGTGAATGATCGCATCGGGCTTCTCTTCATCCAGCAAACTCTCCAAAAGAGGCCCATCGCAAATGTCGCCTTTAACGAAACGGTAACGATCACGTTGCTGACAGTTGCTTTCAACGGGCGCCAGGTTTTCTAAGTTGCCGGCATAAGTCAATTTATCAAGGTTGACAATGCGGACCACTGGATCCAAGGCAAGAGTAGTCCGCACGAAGGCAGAGCCAATAAAACCGGCCCCTCCCGTAACTAGAATTTTCATTTGTGTTGAGTTTCCCAGTCGTAATTGATGGACGCGTCGTTGTAGGCAATCCGGCCTTCATCCTCGGGATTGTATAGCTGGTTGGTCAGATATACAAGCATGGCTGGTGTGTCGCCCAGAACCTTGTAGCCGTGGCCCACGCCTGGCGGAATCAGGATCTGCCAGGCCCGCAGCGCGCCCGCGTAAATCGTGTTGCGCAGGCCATAAGTTGGTGAATCCGGACGAAGGTCCACCAACGACACCTGAAACATGCCGCTGGCCGGGGTCCAAACATCAGTCTGAAATCGATGGAAGTGGAACGCTTTAATGGCTCCCGGATAAGAAAGCGCGCAGGAAACCTGCGTCTTATCCCCATCAAAACCTGCCACCAGCTTTTGCCCCACGCGTGCTATTTCCATGAAGTAACCACGGTCGTCCGGGTACAGTGATGCGGATTCGATTTGCACGCCCGCAATTAGATTGCCGGCAGTTGGCGAGGAGATCAGATTGCCGATGCCCTTCTCATTGCGCAAGCCAGACCAATTCACCTCAATCACTCTGCGTGCTCCGTTCAGCGCTGCCCGCTACAAGGTTAGTCGCCCGCCGCAAGGATTCGAAAGTGCCGGCGTCGGTCCACCAGCCTTCCAGAAATTCGTAGGTCATCGTGCCTTCCCGGATGTAAGCGTTGTTGACGTCGGTAATTTCCAACTCGCCGCGGGCGGATGGTTCAAGGGAACGGCACTTGCGGAAAACGCTCGAATCGTAAAGATAAATTCCGGTGACGGCGTAGTTGGATTTGGGTTGCTTGGGCTTTTCTTCAATACCCACGATATTGCTTCCCCGGATTTCCGCCACGCCAAAACGTTCCGCGTCGGTGACTTCCTTCAACAGCACCTTGGCGCCTTTTCCTTGTTCCGTGAAGTTTTCAACAGCCTTGCGGATGGAGCCTTCAATAATGTTATCGCCCAGGATTACGCACACACTATCGTGTTCGGCGAAAGGTTCGGCCAAGGCCAGGGCCTCGGCAATGCCGCCTTCGCCTTCCTGATAAGCGTAGTTAAGATAACGTAAGCCAAACTCTTTGCCGTTGGCCAGCAAGCGAAGAAAATCACCCGCGTTGCGGCCGCCTGTCACGATTAAAATATCCCGAATGCCGGCATCCACCAATGTCTGGATCGGGTAATAAATCATCGGTTTATCGAAGATCGGCAGCAGGTGCTTGTTCGTAACTCTAGTGAGTGGAGAGAGACGGCTTCCGACGCCTCCTGCCAAAACGACTCCCTTCATTTGGAGAGCCTCCTAAGATTCATCATCGTACTTTCTTTTGGAACCGGGAAAGGATTTTCCTAAGCGAAATGCGGATCCTCAGCATTGAAGTTTTGCCAACGCTTCAGAATTTTTTCATTGTAACATGATGCCTGTTCGCTTAATCCCCAAGCCGGAAGGCGGCGCCATCCACGGTGAACTCCACAGCCTTATCAATTATGTTGAAGCTCACGTTTTTTTTGCCGTTCAAGCTGATTGCAGCCGGTAGGATTCCTGGAAACGCGCCTCGCCGCACTTGGCGCGCCACGGGGATTTGTTCCTTCGTGGCAAACGCCCGTGACCGCCACCCATCCATGGAAAAATTTGTATTTCCCGGCAGTAGCAATCTTGCGGTATTGCCGATTTGGAATACACCTGGCTCTAACAATCGAGTGGCTTCTCCAAAGCGCCAAATTTGCTCTACCTCGTGCTCTGTTCCCGGCGGTCCATCAACAAAATCGCCAACCAGAATCAACTCTTCCGATTTACGAAATAGCAGATAGCGGCGATGGCGGAATCCTAAGTAATGACACTCGGCCTTAACCATGTCTTGCGCGCCGGTCGATTCAAACCCAATGATTTTCACTTCCGGACGATCCACCCAAGAGAAAGACCCGTTGGGCGTGGCTTGATTATTGTGGTCGATGCGGATTGTATTGTGTGCTCCTGTTCCCCGGAAATAGTTCCTTTCGGCGGCATCGCCTACGTAGGTGAATGTCCCGGAATCCACCAGGATATCCTCGGTCCCATGACGTAGCGTGATACTCAGCGTGTCAGCATGGCTATGGCCGCCGGTCCAAGGTCCGAATGGTCCAACGTCCATCAAAATATGGGTCTCTCCGGATACCAGCGAAGCCATGCCAACCTCAGGAAACAAGCGTGATTCTCTGGCCCTGAATGTGCGCGGCTTAATGAATGCCTCCGGTCCAAGCCACCACACTGCGTGCTCCATCAGGTCGTCGTAATCATGCACAAAAGTCATCTTCAACAAGTGCGCGCAAGTGGCAAGGGTGGCCCGGCCGTATTGGTCATGCCGGCCGTAAGGATGAAAGAAACGGCCGCCGTCGTCATCTCCGAAAAATGCCAGTCGGCGGCCCGGTCCAAGAATTGATTCCAAGTATTGTGACATCTTCGCCAGCTTTTCCTCGTAGGGGTTTGACCGGCTCATCACAACATGAAATAGGAACATATCCAATGCATATACGTGATAGTAAGTGGATTGTTCAAAGTGCGCTCCATCGGGCCTAACCTGCTTATCCATTTCTTCCAAGACGATACGTCCACCTATATCCACCCAACGCTTGGATTCGGCCCAACCGGGAAACAGAGTCCCAACGGCATGCAGCGCCAACGCCTCCCCTAATAAGTGAGTATTCGGAGCGAAATAAACCGAAAGATTATTTTCCAAATAGACAGCGTGTTGAAAAAGCCCGTGAGTCAGCTTCTCCTTCGTGACCTCATCGAATCGATCCTGCCCTAGGTGCAACAGCCAAATCCAACTTAGGGAACGAAAGGCGACTTCAAGCGCGCTGGTCCAATTGATGCCACAGCCGTAGGGGTTCTGAGTAAACCAACTATCGAGTTGAGCAAGCAGTTCCTTCCAATACTTTTCCTTGCCGCTGAACAACCCTGCTTGCGCCAAAATCACTAAGTGTTGATGGCGGTTCAATTCCCAAATATTCTTGTGATCGCCGGCGCGCGAGGCGTCAAGATATGGGATCCATCGGAAATAGCTTAACCTGGTTTCAATGCCGCATGAATAATCTTTACGCCAATGGATGTCGGTACCTGTTTCCAGCGTTCCACCAAGTAGGGGAAAGCGATGGGCCAAAATCTCATCGGCAATGATGATTACCTGATCCTCGAAGCTGCTCCCTCGCAATGCTTCAACCACCTTTATCACGGGCGGCAACACGGGTTTCATGGGAACGGATAGACCCTTCGGCGGCCGAAGGTAGCCTTGCAGATTCGCGGCTTCTTGCCGCACCCGAAACTTAATTTCTTCAGGGCTTCTCTTCTTAAAGTTCATCGTCACTCTTGATGAGCAGGGTCAACGATTCATGCGTCAACCAAAGATCAGTTGTATTGCCGGATTGGGGATGCATAAAGGGACTAATCCAGAATCTCATGCTGAGCGTAACAAGCGTGCGAATAAATTTCCGCATCGCGCCTTTTAACCTCACAAAAGGGCCTTCACGTGCTTACGGAATAGAGCAGGAAGAGCAGTGAATATTAGGCTCAGCGTCTTAAGGTCGACAGCCGCCGGAGGGTGCGGCAAAAATTGCAACTCCGTGCATTCCTTACCGGTATTGATGACATGTCAAGCAAAGTAACGATTGTGCGGGTGGTGCAAAACTGGGTAGCGGGATTTTGAAGATGGAGTCCCATGGCCAGTTGTTCACGGAGCGAGATTCGATAGTTTAGGAGAAAAACAATGGCCATGGAAACCATGATTACAAGCCATGAAGTAGAAGGCATAAAGAAGCTTCGCAGACTTACCAAGGACAATAAATTTTGTATGCTCACCACCGTGGACGAGAGTGGCGTTCTCCGCAGTCGGCCGATGACGATTCAAAAAATGGAAGGTAATGGGGACATATATATACTGATTGGGAAAAACACGGGTGTGGCCGCAGCCGTTGAACATAATGACTATGTCAATGCATCGTTCGCCAACAACTCTGGCGATGTCGCGGTCTCAGTCTCCGGCCGGGCAAGAATATTAGGGGATCGGCGGAAGATGGAAGAATTGTGGGAGCCGATTTTCCAAGTCCGCTTTCCGCAAGGGCCGGACGATCCTAATCTTGTCCTTCTTAAGATTGAGCTGGAAACAGCCGAGCATTGGGATTCGCGTCAGCGAGTACTCTCGACCCTCGTTGGCAAGGATCACATTCAGTTCAAGAGATCACTTCCGGTTCGGGACGATTCAGGGCAAATGCATAAAAAGTGTAATTGCTGCGATTAGTTTTTAGAGTGATCCGGCCAGTCGATTAGTTTCGCCTGGCCGGATCACTTCACGCGCCCTATTTTGCGAACGAATCTCAAGAAAACTGGGTGAGGCCATTTGCTTGGTAAGTCTTAATATTGTAGCGTCATTGATGGCGGCGATAACGAACTCAATAGCCAGTCCGCGACGAGCCAAGCGGCTTAGTGTTGTTCTCCTTGATGCTTCCTGATTCGAAGAGCTTCCTCGTTGTGAGGCGCCATTACAGACAGATTGCAGCTGACTCACGGTATAAAAACAAATTCACCGGTTTTTGTCTTTCGAGGAAAGAGGCGAATTTCTGCTTCACCGATGACTTGAAATGTCCATGCAATTGAAACATTTCAAGGTGGCAAGCGGCTCCCCATTCGACTGCTTGCTCATGCCGTGGACTTACGGGGTCCAATATCAAGATACAATACGTAACGCGGCTGGCGGAAATGCTGCCGCCGCGTTAACCAAAATTCCGGTAGAATTCTGTGCAAACCAACACTGCTCCGATCAAAGCTTTACTAGCCGCCATGCTGACGGCGATTTGTCTTGAAGCCCAACCGAGGGGAGGGCCGCCGCGGCTCCCAGACGCCGCGGGACGCGATATGGTGCAGCGCGTTTGCGGCACAACTTGCCATGGCCCGGAGATTGTTGCGGGTAAAGGGCAGGGCAAAGACCAATGGCTGGCTACCGTGAACAGCATGGTGAGCCGCGGGGCGAAAATGAGCGATGCGGAATTTTCACAAGTGATGGATTACCTGGTTAACAATCTTCCGGCGAAGGCGATGGCTGGTCCTCCACAGCGGGGGGGAGGCGGCTTGACGGCCGGGGCCGACGACAATCATGTGGTGGACCGCACGGCTTCAACGCGGGGTCGAACAATCTACATCGCCGAATGCATTACATGCCATGGCCCCAAAGCGCGTGGCGTGAGTGAGGGTCCGCCGGCGAATCAGGGCGCGGACTTGGTTCGATCCTTGGTGGTGTTGAAAGATCGCTATGGTAGCACCGTGAGCGCGTTTATGAAGAAGGGACACCCTATGCAGAGTGGCAATGCCAGCGCGGGGCTGTCTTCCGGCCAGATGATTGATTTGGCTCATTTCCTGCATGACAAGGTTGGCGACACTTTGCGAAGCGGACCTTACAACAAGATTCTGAATGTGCTGACCGGCGATGCGAAGGCTGGGCACGCTTACTTTAATGGCGCTGGTGGTTGCATCAAATGCCATTCGGCGACGGGCGATTTGAAGGACGTGGGAGCAAAGTATGATCCGCCAACATTGCAACAGAAATTTCTATTCCCGCGCACGCAAGGATTCGTTCGGCGCGGCGGCGGACTTGGAACGTCGAAACCGGTGACTG
>JAYVXT010000773.1:0-11047 GCA_043785065.1 Bryobacterales bacterium
ACCTAGGAAACAACCAGAAGACTTACTTCCGGCCGACAATTGAGGCGATATCCGTGCACGGTTCCAACGCCTCTGGTGATGTGAATCAGGCCCTTTTCATATGGTAAGAGTCCCGCAACATACCGCTTGTCTTTCACCGGAGCATAAGGCGATCCGTACTTTGGAATGATAAGTTGACCGCCATGTGTGTGGCCACACAACATCAGATCCCAATCTTCATTCAAGAATAATTCCTTTGCGTCGGGATTGTGGCTTAACAGAATGGTGGCGGCAGCCGGCCGTGGATCGGAAAACGCCGTAATAGGATCCACTTGATTGATCCAAAGATCGCCCACACCAACAAAACGGACGCTAGAACCTGCAACCCTTAAGTACTCGGACCGGTTATGAAGCAACCGGATTCCGCCGCTCTCCAACAGGGAGACTATTTTTGTATTCTGACCGGAAGCGCAAAGGCCCCATGGCAGGGCAAACAATTATCGAAGGAACACGGAGGGCTGCTCGCCATCGGAGCTCCGTTTTGCGCTTGCTCCTTAAAAAACGGATTCCAAACCCCATCGTGATTTCCCAACACGGCAAAGCAAGGAGCAACGGTCGAAAGCCAACGTAAGGCTGCTTGATAGCCAACCTGATCATAGGATTCACCGGAAGTAACATAGTCACCAGTCAAGCAGATTACATCCGGCTTGACCTGTGCGGCCATTTCAAAAGCACTCCGCAAGAATGGAATGGAAATAGACTCCGAAGCGTGCAAATCGGAAAGGTGCAAAACACGCAGTGGCCTTTCCAGCGAACGTCCGCGAAGTTTCACGCGTCTGGTGGATAATTCCAGCCATCCAGGCTCAATGAAGTGGGCATAGGCTACTCCGGCTGTAAGCCCGGTTGCGCAGCCGAACACGATTTGGCGCCGGGATAAGCTCACTATTTCCATGGTAGCAGGACCGAAAACTTACTTCGAAATCTTAACCGGCTAACTTGCCGCCTGCTTGCAATAGGCGAAGCACTTCTTCATTTCCGCTACCGTGTCGGCCCCCTTATACTCATATTCAATGTTAGCGGGGATCTTGTACTTCTTCTCTTTCAGCAGCTGAAGTACCGGCTTGATGGGAGTGTCCCCTTGGCCAAACTCAACATTCGCGCCTTGATCTTTCTTACGGTCCTTGATGTGCAACGTCACGATGCGTTCGTGATGCTTTGAAAGGTAATCCACGGCATCAAAGTTCGCGGCTGTAAAGTGGCCGATATCCAAATTAACGCAAATGTATTGCGACATCCCAGCCATCGCCGCGGCGAAATCTTCAGGGCGGGCAAACTCATTTTCGTGAATGCGTGAGTGGTTATGCATGCCCACCTTGATCTTGGCTTTCTTCGCGAAAGGATCAATGCGTTTGGCAACGGTCACAGTGGCCGAGGCAGTGATAATCTTGCAACCCAACGCTTTGGCGAATTCAAAGCCACGCTCAATTTCCCGGTCGGTGAAATTGTCGCGGAAGCTGTAGTTGTAGGCGTAAATCGTCACACCCGCGGCATCCGCCTTCTTGCGCAAAGCTTCGAAGTGAGACAGTGGAGTTTCCTCGCGCCACTTTTTTAATTCGTCCGCTTTCATTCCTTGCGGTTCGGCGTGGCCTTGCCACATTTCCATCTCGCCTAAGCCGACTTCCTTCATGCCATCGAGGCACTTGTCGAAGTCGCGGTCGCGGAAACTGTAGGATTGAGCGCCAATCCAAACACCATTAGTCCTGGAGTTAATCTTAGCGGCAAATCCGGAGGAGGCGGCAAGACCTCCTGCTAATACCTGGGCAACTTTTCTTCTGTTCAACATAGTTCCGTCATCATATCACTCGTATCGCCTATCCTATAAAAGATGAAGATCACTTTTCGCGGCGCGGCGCAAACCGTTACGGGGTCCATGCATGAATTGGAAACCAATGGCGCAAGACTATTGCTTGATTGCGGCTTGTTTCAAGGCAAACGAAGAGAAGCTAATGAGCGGAACAAAAACTTTCCCTGGCCTGGAGCCTCTGTGAATGCAGTGCTGCTGTCGCACGCCCATATTGATCACAGCGGCAATCTTCCGAACCTTGTGAAGAACGGATTTTCCGGTCCGATTTACACGACATCAGCCACGACCGACTTGTGCAACGCCATGCTTCAGGATTCCGCGTTCATCCAGGAAAAAGACGCCGCGTTCATGAACCGCCGCTCCGCACGCCGTAGACACATAGGAATGGAGGATGGGAAAGAGGAAATTCAACCCCTCTATTCCATTCAAGACGCTCTGGCCGCGATAGCCCTTTTCCGCCGCGTCAATCTTCACACACCGACGGAAGTTTCCCGGGGCGTTACTTATACAACCTTTGAAGCAGGCCACATGTTGGGTTCCACCGCGATGAAGATTGAAGCGGAAGGTAAATGTCTTATATTCTCAGGTGACGTCGGGCGGAAAGGACTGCCCATCATTAACGACCCGGAATCGATGCCGGCGGGCGACCATCTGATTATGGAAAGTACGTATGGCGACCGCCTTCACAAAGATGAAGGCGCGGTGCAGGATAAGTTAGAAGATATTATTAACCGCACCGTTGCTCGCGGGGGCCGAATCATCGTGCCATCGTTTGCAGTGGGACGCGCCCAGCAGTTGGTGGTATTGATTCACGAATTGGCTAAGAACAATAGGATTCCTTCGATCCCGATTTTCGTGGACAGCCCGCTGGCGGTGAACGTCACCGAGATTTTCCGCAAGCATGAAGAATTGTTCGATGAAGCGATTCGCGCCGAGTTCCGCAAGCCAATCGATCCCTTCGGTTTTAGCAAACTGCAATATATTCGTTCCGTGGAGGAATCGAAGGCATTGAACGATCTCCAGGAATCCTACCTTGTGATTGCCGCCAGTGGCATGTGTGAAGCGGGGCGGATCTTGCATCATTTGCGTAACGGCATCGGCGACCCACGCAATACTGTGCTGATCACAGGCTTTCAGGCCGAGAGCACGTTGGGCCGGAAAATTCTGGACGGCGCACCAGAGGTTAATATTTTTGGAGAGCCATCGGTAGTAAGAGCGGAAGTAGCCCGCATCAATGAATTATCCGGACACGCCGATCAAAGTGAATTGCTTGCTTGGATGGAACCCATCGTGACTCCCCGGTTAAAATCAGTTTTCCTGGTGCATGGGGAACCGTTGCAGCAGGAGGCATTGAAAAAAGCAATTGAGGCACGCTACAAGCTTCAGGTAATCATTCCCAAACGGGGTGATTCCGTTGAATTGTAGCAGGCGAAGCACAACCGTGCGGACCACGCACGGTTTTCCTAACGTAACTGATTGAAATTGGGAATGGGCCAAAGCCGTGCATAAGGCACGGCATGAAGCAATCCCAAATTATTTCACTTGCGGTTCATGTATTTGCCGTTTTTGTTCTGCTCTTTCCTTTAGTGAAGGTTCCACCCCCGAAGCCTGCTCCTACATCCTCGGAAATACTTCGATTGGTGTTACCTGCCTGGCCCAAAACGAAGCAGACGGATTTAGCGGGCGGAAGAGGCGGCGGTCCGCGGCGCCCGCTACCGGCAAGCCTTGGCAGCCTGCCACGCGTGGACCCCAAATTTTTACTTCCCCCAATGCTCCGGCCAGATACGAACTCGAAGCTGGAAATTGAACCCGCCGTCGACTTAACGGCCAACATCGATCCAGCATTTCAGAAGCTGCCGCAATTAGGTTCCCCTTGGGCTGTCCCCGGACCTCCTTCGGCAGGTAGTGGGACGAAGGGAAACTTGGGAGATGGAGATAATGGCCACGTAGGTCCCGGTAAAGGAAAAGGGCCAATTGGTCCTGGAGGCGGTTTTAATCTGGCTGGAGGGAGCCAATGCGGACCGCCAATAGGTCCGGTGATCATTCATAAAGTGGAACCGGAATTTTCCGAAGACGCGCGCAAAGCAAAGTTACAGGGCGCTATCTTAATCAAGGCAATGGTCACCGAATCGGGTCTGGTGCGTGAGCCAACGGTCCAGCGAGGACTGGGCCTGGGACTGGATGAAAAAGCGCTTGAAGCAGTTTCCCAATGGCGGTTCAAGCCGGGCATGAAGAATTGCCGGCCAGTGGCAATGCCGGCATTTTTCGAGGTGAATTTCAGACTACTGTAGAAATTAGATCCGCCCGGCGCGTAACGCCAGACCACGAGCGACGGAGGTGAATTCGTTTCCAGCCTGAATCTTCCCTGCGCCAAATCGCGATTCGAATATTTGTCTGACTGCTGGAACGAAGGAGGATCCGCCAGTGAGGAAGATCCGGTCAACGGAAGCAGCCGGCATTTTAGCATTAATAAGTAACCGGTCAACGCATTCTTCAATCGCCTTAAGCTCTGGGCTGATCCACCCTTCAAAGTCAGTCCGCTCTACTTTCGCTTTGATCTCCACGCCCGCTTGATCAAATTCAAACGTCGCGTTCTCGAAAGCGGATAGCTGCACTTTCAGAATCTGAACCGCCTTGTGCAGCTGAAAGCCTAAATCAGCCTCAACCAGATCGATTAACGCTTGAATCCGTTCAGGAGCTACGGCCTGCACACGAACGCTCTCCAACATGCGCAACGTATCTTTGTTCCTCAGTAGCGAAAGGTGATGCCAACGCTCTAGCTTGTTATAGACCCAACTTGGCACGGGAAGCAGCTTTTGAAAGGAGCGAATCTGGGTGCCCAATCCCAGTGCGGGTGAAACCAAATTGCGAATAATCTTGGCGTCGAACGCGTCACCGGCCAAGCCAACACCTTCGTTGCCCAAGAGGCTAGTGCCCCGCCGGGCCATCTCTCTATAGGTTGGGCCAACACGCAGTAAAGAAAAGTCACTGGTGCCTCCGCCGAAGTCACCGATCATGATTAACTCGTCGTGTTCCAGCGTGGATTCATAATGGTAGGCCGCGCCCATCGGTTCCAACTCAAAGACTACCCTGCCGAAGCCCGCCAATTTTAGAGCATCGCGAAGGCGCCGCAGAGCGAACTCGTCGTCTTCCTTGGAACTGGAGGAAACGAAGCGAACGGGGCGGCCCAAAACAACAGAGCCGATTTTAGCTCCACTTAGCTTTTCAGCTTCAATTCTGATGTCGCGCAAAATCGCCGCGATCAATTCCTCAAGCGTGAACGATTTGTTGAACACTTCGGTCGATACAAAAGTCTTTGAGGCAAGGAAGGATTTCAAGGACTGGATGAGGCGGCCTTTTGATTCCGCCGCCAGGTAATGTTCCATCCCCGCCGGACCGCTAAAGCTTTTGATAGTAGAGCGGCCCGCCAATTTTTCCATTTCCAGATAGAGCAAAGAGCGGTAGGATTCGGTAGATCCTCCAAGTGACGGGAAACTGGCGAGTTGCGGCACTCCATCGGGCCCGAGCCAGGCAATGGAGCTATTGGTGGTGCCGAAGTCTAATCCGAAACTTACGCTCATGAGGTCGTGATGGGCCTTTGGGCGCAGGCTGAGCCTTGCCGGTTGTCGTGAAAATTCATTGGGATAGTCTTAGTTGCGCGTGGACGGAAGGTCCAACGTGGATAGTTTTAGTATGACAGTTTGAATGGCGGCACGGGCATGGTAGGATTCTGTCGTGAGACTGATTCTTACTCTAATTCCAGTAACCCTTTGGGCGGCCGCCGAAGATGCTCCGGCCTTGTTTGAAAAGCATTGCCAGAGTTGCCATCAGCCGGGACATACCACCAGAGCGCCCCTGCCTGAAGCGTTGAAGGTGAAGCCTGCGAGAACGATTCTTGCCGTATTGGAAGCGGGCTCGATGAAGGCGCAAGCCTCGCAATTGACAGCCGGGCAGCGTTTGCTCCTATCCAATTACTTGGGAAGTCCCGATGGAGTCAAGCTCAGCATGACTGGCTATTGTCCGGAGAATTTCCCCGCCCGTACGGACTCCACGTTTTGGAACGGTTGGGGAGTGGATGCCCGCAATACCAGATTCCAACCTCAAAATCAGGCGAAACTTTCAGCTACCGACATCCCCAAATTGAAACTAAAATGGGCCTTCGGCTTTCCACAATCGAGCACAGTTTATGGACAACCCACGGTGGTGGCGGGCAAGCTCTATTTTGGGAGCGATAACGGCACGATTTACGCATTAAATGCCCAGACTGGATGTATTTATTGGACGTTCCAAGCTGGAGCAACCGTTCGAACGGCAATCACCGTTGCCGGTACGACTCATAACCGTTACGTGGCTTACTTCGCCGATACGCAGGCCAATGTTTATGCCATTGATGCCGTCACAGCCAAGCTTTTGTGGAAGACGAAAGTGGACGAGCACCGTTTAGCCCGGGTAACGGGCGCACCACAGCTCTATGAGGATCGTCTGTTCGTGCCTGTATCCAGCAGCGAAGAGGTTTCACCGGCAAATCCGAAATATGAATGCTGCACTTTCCGGGGAAGCATGGTGGCCCTGGAACTGGAAAAGGGCACGCTGCTTTGGAAGACCTACATGATTCCTGACGAACCGAAGCCGGGAAAGAAAAATGCGGCGGGAACGCAATTGCATGGGCCCTCCGGTGCGGCCGTGTGGTCCTCGCCAACGCTCGACGTTAAGCGAAAGGCGCTTTACGTGGGTACCGGAAATGGCTACTCCGATCCGGACACAGGCTTTTCGGATGCAATCCAGGCTTTGGATATGAGAACGGGAGAAAGGCTCTGGGTTAAGCAATTCACGAAAGGGGATGGTTGGAATTTTTCGTGCATTAATCCGAACAAGGCCAGTTGTCCGGATGTGTCGGGACCGGACGTCGATATCGGAGCCGCTCCCATTTTGGCTCGCACCGCGGCGGGGAAGGAATTGCTTCTAGTTGGCCAAAAATCCGGCGTGGCGCACGCGCTTGATCCGGATTCCCGCGGGGCCATTGTGTGGCAGACCCGAATAGGGAAAGGCGGCTCATTGGGTGGCATTCAATGGGGAATGGCTTCGTCAGCTAAACATCTGTACGTGGCGCTAAGCGACCGGACACCGGGCAAACCGGAACAAGAAGGTGGTATGTTTGCCTTGAAATTGGAGACGGGCGAAAAGGCTTGGAACACGCCCGCGGCTGCGCCTGATTGTAAGGAAATCCCCAATTGCAGCGTTGCGCAGATGTCCCCAGTCACGGCAATGGAAGGAATCGTCCTTTCCGGCTCAATGGATGGGCATTTGCGGGCGTATGATGCGATATCGGGAAATATTGTATGGGATTATCCGACGCGGCGGGAATTTGAAACTGTAAACGGAGTGAAGGCTAAGGGCGGGTCCATCGGCGGATCTTCCGGACCAGTGGCCGCCGGCGGGATGCTTTATGTGACAAGCGGCTACGGAGCACTTTCCGGTATATCCGGAAATGTGATGCTGGCATTTGGACTTGACTAAAGACTACTGGGGAAGCTGCTTCACCAACGTCGGGTAAACATCGCGTGTGAACTGAAGCGCATCCTCATTGGCGCGCAAAGTGTTCCCGCCAACTACTTGCGTGATGACGCGAACCAAGCTGGTGTCGGTGCGGTTTAAGCGAATGGCATCAGCCACGACGAATAATTTAGCTTTGTACTCACTGGCTATGGTTCGTTGGCGGGACTGATACCAATACAAAACGACACTCCGGATTTCGCCTTTTTGCACGGTATACCGATTGGCGTCAACTGGAGCAAACCCTGGGACATCGACGCTTATGCGGTCGCTCGATTCCTCTACCCAGCCGTTCCCCGGCAAGCAATTCTTGGGCGAATGGGGAGCAACGCCGGTTTTCTGCGATTTAAAATACGCAATGTAGAGGTTCGCCATTGAGTTGTCTTTGACATAATCCCGCACCAAATAATCGGTTGCCTTCAATACCTTTTGTACTTCTTCTTCCATTGGGTAATCTTTTCTTGTTTCCCAACCGGCTATGCGATTCGGAAAATCTTTCAGCGCGGAAGCGGTGGGAGCATTTTCCTTCCGGCGATCAATGGCAAATGAGCCAAAGGCCTGAACGGCAAGAAGAATCGTTACGATTATTGCAAAGGGGCCTTTAAGAAAATTCATTTTAGATAATCCAAATCAAGCAGTTAAAGCGTGTTTCTCGCGCCAGTTTAAAAATCGGCTCAAAAAAAGATGCGTAAGAGCCAACAAAAGGCCGGCGATCATAAAAACAACCCAGCCTTCCACTTCGTGATAAAATCCGCGCGCCATTTCCGGGCTTACTTTTTCGCTTAGGATTCCTGTAATAGTCACCCTTCCGGCGTTTGCAATGATTGCGATGGGAATGGTTGTGAGCAAAAGATACCATCGCATGGCGGGGCGCTTGTCGAAGAAATAGGCATAAACCAGCGAAAGGAAGGTAAGCGAGAGCAAAGACCGAATCCCGCTGCAAGCCTCCACAACCGAAAGCGTTTGGCTGGCCAAGGTGAGCACGTTCCCGTCCCGGTTCACCGGAATATCCAAGAAAAGTAACACGTTTTCCGCCACACTGCTCGCAAATAATTGAAGAGGAAACGTTATTCTGTTGTAAACAATCGCCGGAATGGGGATCATGAAAATCAATAGACTCAAGGGGAAGGCCAAGGCGCGCAGCAACTTCCATCCGCCGGTTGCGAGAACCAAGCCAACCAGGGAAATCAACAAAGCCGAACGTTGCAGGAAGAACTCAGCGCCTAGTGCCCCAAGGTAAAGTTGAAGCATGCCCCAAATCATCAAAAAGATTCCAAAAAAAGAGGGCTCAGGATTTATGTTTAGGATCTTCTCCCTGCTATCCCAAGCAACGTAGGCAGCCACAATCGGCACAAAGAATGCGTGCCCCATATCCTCATCGTTGTTCCATTGCTTCACTAATCCGGTTACCACCGGAAGGTAAGCAAGAACCAAAAAGGCTGTAAACCAGCCTATCGCTTTCCAAGGCGGGTTCGGGGTCATAACAAATCCACTCATTTTGACTTTCTCTTAATTGTACCGTACAAAATCGACGAGCCTGTTCAGGCATCCGGCGGCCAGGCGTTTCCCCACATTGCCTTACGAGCAGCCCGGAATTGGGTCTTGTCTTTTTTGGTAATGCGGACTGGAAATATTTTCTGATCTTGACATACTTGTATTTCTATAAGCCCCGGTTTATGAATTGGTCTGCGCACAACTCGCCCCTCAGCAGGTTCCACCGGAGTCTTTGAAAAAACCAAATAGCAAAACTTCTCATCCTCATAACTTATGGTTCCGTGTTTCAACCGCCGATGAATGGCAGATCGCTCAACCCGTTGGCCGAAGTGACACCAATCCATACTCTGAATGGGGCACGGAAGCGAATTCGGGCATGGAGCGGCTAAATATCCGCCCCATTTCAAAACTTCATTTCTTAACGAAAGGATGCGGGAAAATCCTGCGGAAGTTCCGGGCTCGATAATTACCATACCTTTCAGAGAAGCCCGCCAAGCCCGCTGCAGGACGGTAGTTTGACTGGCTTCGGGCAACTCGCCCAGAGAATAACTGAAGATCACCAAGTCGGCGCTGGGTAAGTCGCTTTTTGTCTCCAGGTCCGTCTGAATAAAGGTTGCCTCAGGTAGCAGATTCTTTGCTTCGGAAAACAAAGCCGAATCGTTATCCAGAAGGGACAGCCGCACTTGGCTTCCAAAAGCAGACTGGCACGCGAGCGAAGCGGCGCCCGTCCCGGCGCCCAGATCCAAAACAGTCTCGATGGGTGGAAGACGCTGGGCTACCTCGGCCAAGACATGCATGGCCGCGGCATAAGTTCCCGGCATCCGGACTGCCAAATACGCCGCCGCCTTGCCCTTGGAAATGATGGGGAGTGTGGAAGTGGGGCGAGCAGAGCGGTAGTGAGAGGAGAGGCTATCCGCCGCATCTTGCAGCCGGGCCATGGGGATTCCCTCTACTCTGCCGGAGATGTAATGCTGCACTAAGTGCGGAAGTTGCACACTTCCATTATGATGGGCAGGATGATGATTAAAATCTTCTTGCCGATATTTCTGTCCGCGTATTGCCTTGCTGAAGTAAATTGGATTGACGCCCGCGAGCTTGGAATAGAAGGTCGGGGTTGGACTGAATTGAAGCAGCCATACGACCGTTTACCTTCTAAAGCTGAAGGCGTGGTGCGCGAGCCTGTCTGGGCGCTGGGCCAGGATTCGGCCGGCATGCTGGTGCGGTTCACCACCGACACTACTGAATTGCGCGCACGCTGGACCCTGCGAAAAACTTCTTTGGCTTTGCCACACATGCCCGCCACCGGCGTCAGTGGGTTGGACCTTTACGTACTAGTTGAAGGGAGATGGCGTTGGCTGGCTAATGGCCGTCCGGAACAATTCCCAATCAATGAAAAGACGCTGGTAGCCGGCCTTGAAACCAAATCTCGAGATTATCTGCTCTATCTGCCGCTATACAATGGCGTGGAAAAAGTGGAAATCGGCGTTCCGGAATCCTTCAAGGTGAGCCGGACGAAAGTGGAAATGAAGAAGCCAGTGCTTTTTTATGGCTCGTCTATTTTGCAGGGAGGCTGCGCGGCGCGGCCGGGCATGGCATATCCGTCAATCATTGGCAGAATGCTGAATGTGCCCACGATCAATTTGGGCTTTTCCGGCAACGGTAAATGTGAGCCGGAGATGGCTTCGCTGCTAGCTGAATTGGACCCTTCCGTTTTTGTCTTTGACGGTCTGCCGAACCTTACCCCGCGGGAGGCGGCGGAGCTTGTGGAGCCACTGCTTGCGAAATTCAGAAAGGCCCATCCTAAGACGCCAATCGTGTTGGTGGAAAATACGATACCGCATGGTTCTTTGGTGCTGACGTCGCGGAAGGATTCAGCCCAGAAGAAGAACGCAACACTCAGATCCTTGTTTAGCAAGCTTAGCCCGGAAGATTCGAATCTGCTATACGTCGATTCACGGAATCTACTGGGTGATGATGATGAAGGCACCGTGGATGGAGTGCACCCCACCGACCTGGGATTTGTTCGAATGGCGGAGACAATCGGGCCGGTCGTCAAGCAAGCTCTTGAGCGGTCCAATTAGTGCCCCTGACCGAATGGGGTTGGCAGGTAACACCCGAGGAGATTGCTTCATGGGTTATCCACGACGACCCTGACGT
>JAYVXT010000774.1:0-3428 GCA_043785065.1 Bryobacterales bacterium
GAAAGCACCTCGCCCACAGAGACCGCATGCAACCAGATAGACCCAGGCGCCGTCACTCGAATAGGCTCAAATCCTAACCGCTGGGGAAGCGACCGCAAGTAATCGCGATCCTTTATCCCGCGATAGATAAGATAGGCTAGGATGAAGGGCGACCCCGCAACCAATAATGTGCGATAAAGGAAAAAAATGAGAGTTTGCAAGCCGCTTTTACTTACCTTGAGTATAGCCATGGCCCTGGCGGTCAACAAGAAAGTTGAATTTAAGGTCACCGAAAAAGACCTTGCTAAACACCCTCAAAAAGTAATTGCGGAACAGATTTCCATTGCCGCAACACCGTACATTGAAGCTGATCGCGCTAAGCCCTTGTTTGGCGGAAAAGCCAACCCTTACGACAACGGAATCCTCCCGGTTTTGATCATGATCAGGAACGAAGGCCAGGAAACGATTTCCCTTCAAAACATGCTGGTGGAATTCATCGGAGCAACGCGCCAGAAATTGGAAGCAATCCCCGCCATTGACGTCGCCTTCATCCGTGGAGCAAGCAATTCCAGGGTTGGTTCCAGCCGCATTCCAGGCGGAACCGGCATAAAAATAAAAAAGAATGTGTTCAACCCGCAAGATTTCGTGGAACGCAGCTTTGCCGCGAAGATGTTGCCCCCAGGAGAATTTGCCTACGGCTTCGTCTATTTCCAAACAGGAACCGGCCATGGTTCCAAAGTTTTGATTCATGGGTTGAAGCGAGCCCAAAGCGGGAAACAGCTATTCTTTTTCGAGCTCCCGCTCGATTAAAGTTTCCGAGCCCCTTCCAACATCGACAGGTCTTTGTCAAATGTACCTAATGGCAGATGTCCCGCCTTTTCGGCAAGCTTCAGTATCAAGCAATCGTTGAAACCCAGAGTGGGCCTTTCCAGAAAGAGTTGCAAAGCCGCTTCGATGGCTGCTCTATTCTCAAAAGAGAGGTCACGCTGCATCAGCAAAAGCTCAATAGCCGTTCCAAGTTCTTTCGGCTTAAGTTTGTAAAAGCTCCTAAGCACCCAAATCGATTCGATGAATGCCACCGTAGACACCCAAACGCCACCTGTAATAAAGGATTCCGCCGCCTGGAACTGAGCCGCATCGTCTTGGGCGATCAAACGAACAAGAACATTCGTATCAATCGCCCGCATATTCTTCGATTACGTGCCGCTCGATAGCTGCTCTCATATCCTCAAGACTTGCCCGTCGCGGCTTTTTATCGCCAAATACAGCCTTGTGAATTTCCGCGAAGGTCACCGAACCGGCCCGCCGAACTGTGATTTTGCCGTCAGCTTCTTCCACCCATTCCACCACGGAGCCCGGATTTAATCCAAGCTTGGCCCGTACACTAGTTGGAATAGAAACCTGCCCTTGCGTGGTTATTTTTGTTTGAACAGTCGCTGTGCTCGCCATATCATTATATTACATTACCCAGGTAATAAACGCAATCATTATTTTGCCCCAGCCGGTTTCGGAGCCGGTACAACAGGCTTAACAGCCGCAGGCTTCGGCGCAGCAGGCTTTGGTGCAGCAGGCTTAGGAGCAGCCGGTTTCGGAGCCGGAGTCTGCGGTTCGCGATACACCCTCACCCGCGACATGACTACGGGAACATTTGGTTTATCCTGTCCAGCCGCACCGCTTGGAACTCTTGCGATCTTTTCTACAAGCTCTTGACCAGAGATTACTTGTCCAAAAATTGTATGCTTCCCAGTTAGGTGACTCGGCGTACCCTCAGTAATAAAAAACTGTGAACTCCCCGTATTTGGCCCGGCATTAGCCATCGCCAAACGGCCTGGAACATCGAACTTCAACGAAGGATGAAATTCATCAGAAATCGGTTCAGAACCACCCATGCCAGTGCCCGTCGGATCGCCGCCTTGAATCATGAAGCCAGGAATCACCCGATGGAAAATCAGCCCATTGTAGAAAGGAAGCCGGCTCTTCAATCGCGTCTTGGGGTTCACATACTCCTTGCGCCCCATCGCCAAATCAGAAAAATTCTTCACGGTGACAGGCGACTCTTTCTCAAAGAGCATCAGCGTGATCACACCCATCGGAGCGCCGCCTTGAGTGATTGTCATATCACAATAGAGACCAGGTTCGCGCTTTGGCGCCGGTGGTTTCACCGGAGCCACTGCAGGTTTTACCGGCGCAACAGCCGGAGCCTGACCAAAAACGGCCGCAACAAGGCCAACTGGTAACAGAATACGAGACAATAGTTTGGTACGCATAAAACTGAATTATAACTTGGATCGCCCAACAATGGCTCTAATTCGCATTCTCACCTGCCTTTCACTCGCCGCAATTAACACTTTCGCCGTCGAAATAACGCTTCTTTCCACCACCGATCTCCACGGCAACATCCTGCCCTACGACTACTACACGGCAAAGCCCGCCGCCCGGGGACTGGCCAAAATAGCCACACTCATTGAGGAAGCTCGAAGTCAAAACCCCAATTCCCTGCTGCTGGATTGCGGCGACACCATTCAAGGCTCACCCCTGGAAACTGTCCACCAAATGAATGTCCGATCCGCCAAGACCACGGAAATCGACCCCATGATGGCCGCCATGAACTACCTCCGTTACGACGCCATGGCCATGGGCAACCACGAATTGAATTACGGTCTTAAGAACATGCTCACAGCCCGCGGTCAAGCAAAGTTCCCCTGGCTTTCCGCCAACACCAGAACAATCGAAGGCGCCACTGTGAAGCCATTTCAAGGCTGGATCGTAAAAACAGTGTCAGGAGTGAAAGTCGGTATCATCGGCATCACCACTCCAGCCATCCCCATATGGGAAAAGCCGGAAAATTATAAAGGCTATCGCTGGATCGCTGGTCCCGAAGCCGTCCGCCAAGCCTTGGACGAAATGAGAAAGACCACCAAGCCAGATATTGTAGTCCTCATCGCCCACGCCGGCCTTGATCGCGACATGGCCACCGGTCAGATCAAAACCGGGGAAGCCGCCGGGGAAAACATGATCTACCAAATCGCTACTGAGGTCCCCGGCATTGACGTCATCTTCTTTGGTCACACCCACCAACAACTGGCAGGACACAAAATCGGCAACGTGCTGTTGGTGCAAGCCAAGAATTGGGGAGGCTCCCTAGCTCTGGTTAATCTAACACTCGAAGGATCTCCAGGCAACTGGAACATAGTAAATAAAAATAGCCGTCTAATTCCAGTCACCAACGTAACCCAGGCTGACCCCAAAATAATGGCCCTGGCCAAGCCATACCACGATCACGCCGAGCAATATTTAAGCGCCCCCGTAGCCGAATCCCCCGTCACCATGCGAGGCACTCACGCCCGCGAAATGGACACCGTCTTGGTAGACATGATCCACGAAGTACAACTTCAATCGGCCAAGGCCGACGTCTCCTTCGCCAGCCTCTTTAACACTGGCGTAAACTT
>JAYVXT010000775.1:0-10997 GCA_043785065.1 Bryobacterales bacterium
CGCCCGCCAATGTAAAGCTGCTTCAACAGCGAATTCATGAATTCCTGAGGATCAAACTGATGCTGGTCTTCCCAGAACATTTCACGCCGGTCCACAATCCGTCCATTACGGATGTGAAACAGATTCAGCCCAACCAATGGCGGCTCGGCATGATAGGCGAAAATGTCGATATCGTCGCCCGAAGCGGCGGCCATTTTCTGCCGCTCCTCCACCTCCTCCACCGTCGTCAGCAAGTCCCTCAACGAGGCCGCCCGTTCAAACAGAAGCGCCTCCGACGCCAACCCGATTTGCCCACGAATCTCAGCCGCCAGTTCCTTATGCTTGCCTTCCAGAAACATGCGCGCCCGCCGCACCGCCGCCAAGTATTCCTCGTCCGTCGTCAAGCCTTCAACACATGGGCCAAGACAGCGCTTAATATGAAATTCCAAGCAAGGCTGCGGATGCTTGCGATTCAAATCGATCTTGCACGAGGGCACCAAAAACCGGCGATGAATCAAGTCCACCAAACGCCACGCCAAGTTCCCTGGAAAATAAGGCCCGTAAAAGCTATCCACTTTGTTCAAACGGCGAGTGACATACACCCGCGGATACTTTTCCGCCGTAATCTTGATGTACGGATACGTCTTGTCGTCACGCAACAAAATATTGAAGCGAGGCTTATACTGCTTGATCAGGTTGTTCTCAAGCGCCAACGCTTCTTTCTCGTTATCGACAAGAATGTAATCCAGCGTTGCCGCCACGGACATCAACGTCCCGGTCTTGGCCTCCGCCAACCTCTCGTCGGAAAAATAATTGCGAACTCGCGCGCGCAGGTTCTTCGCCTTGCCCACATAGATAATAGTTCCCTCGGCGTCTTTATACAGGTAGACGCCTGGGTCTTGCGGCAGCAAGGTAACTCGGTCCCTAAGGGTATTGAAGGTATCGGATGCGATACTTTAGGATCGCGCAAAAATGGAAGCGAGGAGTAAAATAAAGCCGTGGCGGGCTCATACTCGCATTTACTTCTTAATCACCTTGGCGATGAACTGTTCTGGCGGAAAAAAACTCCGCCGCCGCCGCCCGCACCTTATCAATCTGCTCTTCGGTATGCGCCGTCGAAACAAACCCAGCCTCAAACTGCGAAGGAGCCATATAAATCCCCCGCTCAAGCATATGATGAAAATACTTCGCAAACCGCTGCGTATCCGCACCTTTCGCCGAATCCCAACTGGTCACTGACCCGTTAATAAAGAAGGTGGTGAACATAGACCCAACCCGGTTCACCGTCACCCCCTCCGGAGGGTTCGCCGTCAATCGCGCCGCCAAACTCTCAAGCCGTCCATACACGGCATCTTTATTCGCCCGTAGGTACCGCAGCATCGCCGTCCCCGCGCTCACCGCAACCGGATTTCCGGAAAGCGTCCCGGCCTGATACACCTTGCCCAACGGAGCCACCGAAGACATCACTTCAGCCCTGCCGCCATAGGCCCCAATTGGCAATCCGCCGCCAATGATTTTGCCGAACGTGCTCAAGTCCGGTTTAATACCGAACAGTTGCTGAGCCCCACCATGCGCCACGCGGAACCCCGTCATCACTTCATCAAAAATCAGCAGCGCGCCATGCTTGGCCGTGATCTCGCGCAACATCGCAAGCCACCCCGCCGCTGGAACCACGCATCCCATGTTTCCCACCACCGGCTCCAAAATGATCGATGCAATCTTCGACCCATGCTCGGCAAACGCCTTCTCCACCGCATCAAAAGAATTGTAGGGAAGCGCCAAGGTCGTATCCGCGAATGCCTTCGGCACACCTGCCGAATCAGGCGTCCCCAAAGTCGCAAGCCCGCTGCCGGCTTTCACAAGTAACGAATCCACGTGTCCGTGATAACAACCCTCAAACTTTATCGTCAGGTCTCGCCCCGTAAATCCACGAGCCACCCGAATGGCCGACATCGTCGCCTCGGTACCTGAGTTCACCAGGCGCATCATTTCCATGGAAGGCACAGCCGCCTGAATCTCCTCCGCCAGTAAAATCTCGCGCTCGGTCGGAGCCCCGAAACTGGTCCCCGATTCCAGAGCCTCAATCACGGCCGCAATCACCTCAGGCGGACGGTGCCCCAGCAACATCGGGCCCCACGACCCCACAAAATCAATGTATTCATTCCCATCCACGTCATACAGCATGGAACCGTTGGCGCGCGCAATGAAAGGCGGCGTGCCCCCAACGCTTCGAAACGCACGGACTGGAGAGTTCACGCCGCCAGGAATCAACTTCGAGGCGCGGGCAAAGAGTATTTTAGATTTTTCGAGGTTCATGTTCTAACAGATTCCGCCTGAGGCCGCCCCAGTAGATAATTCGTGGCAATCTCCCCAAGAGAACTGTTGATATTGGCCAGCAGCCTCCTACGGAAATCAAAATAAGTAATCGTTCCGGCAAACACTTCCTGCATCGTTGCCAAAAACGTTGGGCTGCGTCGCAGGAACTGCACCATCCGTGCGTGATTTGCCCCAAACAAAAAACTGCCCAAATAAACCCGCTTAGCAATCGTGGCCGCAAACGCCAAGTCGCCGGTGAAGTCGCCGCGCAAAGTCTCGGCATAAAGCTGCGGAAGTGTTTCCGGCGCATGAAGACCGCTTCCAATCAACTGGCCAGCCAAATCGCCAGACCGGATCGCATAGTAAATCCCCTCTCCCGTGATTGGATCAACAAAACCGGCGGCATCGCCAACGGCCATCCAACGGTCGCCGGCAACGCGGTTGTTCCGCCATGAATCGGGATCGAGCGAGGGCAACATGTGCCCGTAAAAAGTCGAGTCTTTAAGTGGGATATCATGAAGGCGCATGTATTCTTCAAGCCTAGATCTTAAAACCTGCGCCGCGCCGCCCTTGCCGCAAATTCCTACCGATAAATGGCCCGGCCTAGGAAAAACCCAAATGTAGCCTTCAAACCCCTCAAAAAACTGAATGTCGATGTCACGCCGGCCGGAAGGAACATAATATCCAAGGGCAGTCATCGTGTCGACTGGTTTGAAGGCAGTGCCTATTCCAGCCAAATTATTCCTAGCCCCAGTGGCGGCCACAACATAATCCGCTACCAACGAGGCCCGCTTGGTTCGAATCGTCCACCCATTCGCCTGCCGGTCGACGCCAGTTATGCGCTCCTGTTCAATCTGCGCTCCGGCCTTCCCCGCTCTTTCCAGCATTAAACCATTCAACGCCTTCCGGGAATAAATCACAATGGGCTGATTCAAATCCACCCGCACTCCGCCCACTTTGGGCGAATGCAGCCACGTGCTGGAAACCAACTGCTTAGGAACATCATTCTCAAGCAGGAACGGATATTGCGAGTATGCCTTGTAAGTGATCCCGCCACCACAAGGTTTTTCCCAAGCCAGCTTTTCGTCAAACAATGAAACTGAAAGCCCCGACTCCGCCAGCCGGGCGGCAGCCATCGAACCAGCCGGCCCGCCCCCAATGACAACCACCCGTTTCATGAAAGTCTCCCTGTTGCCTGGTTAGGAAGATCAGTATTAGGAGAATCAGTATAAGAAGGGTCAGTGTTAGGAGAATCAGTGTAGGAAAGATCAGTATTAGGAAGAAGAACAGTCCTAAAGTGGGGCGGACCCCCTAGTCTGCGGAGGACCCCCTGGTCCGACTCTCCGAACTCTGAAATCAACCTCATAAAATAAGCCATCTAATTCTTAGGATGAACCGGCTGATCCGGCAACGGAGGATGCCCCGGAGGCATGGAGCCACCACCATTGGAAGGCGTTGTTGGGACAGCCCCGCCATGAGGATCACCCTGCATCGCCGGCTTCGGCTTCACCGCCCACTTCCCGTTCTTCAATTCCAACTCATAGTTCATGTCCAGACCGCCCTCTTTAGACCCCTTGGGCCGGAAACTCACAGCAGCATCGGCCCCGTCGGCCCGAAAGCTAACGTTCTTTATGTCAATATCCATCGCAGAAAGCATATTATCCGTTCGTTTAGACAAATGCTCAATAATGGCTTGCTTGACCGCTTCAGGATTTTGATTGGATTTCTGGCAGCTGGACACCACTATGACGCCAGCGAAGATTAAGGCAAGAAAAATTCTGTACACTTCTGAATTCTAGCAAAGGAGCGCGGCGCTATCCCACGCTCCCTCACTTATTTGCTAAACGTTCACCCAGCCACGCTTCTTCGTGCTCTGCAAAATCTTCTCAAGCAAAATCATTCCCCTAAGCCCATCGGCGAAAGTGGGGTACTCCACGGGAGCTTTCGGATCAGCCACCTTCGCATAAAATCGCTTATACAGCTGCTTATGGCAATCGTCATACCCTTCGCTGTGTCCTCCCGGTAAATCCGCAAATCCCGCCGCGGGCCCTTTCAATAAGGAAGGATCCTTTAACAGAAGCATATTCGGTTCGTTCCGCCGCCCGATCCACAACTCATCGGGCCGTTCTTGATTCCATTGCACTCCCATCTTAGTTCCGTAAATTTCCATCGACAACCGGTTCTTGTTGCCTGCCGCTACTTGGCTGACGGTAAAGCTGCCCTTCGCGGAATCACCCAATTGCAACAACACGGCGCCGTAATCGTCAGTCGTAATCGCCACTTCTTCATATTCGGAAGGCTTAAGTTTCTTCCCGGCGAAGGTTTGAATCGACATCTTCGGCTTCTTCCGGGTCTTGTGAAACGTCACCAAGTCAGCACACACGGAAGTGATCGGCAATCCAGTCAAGTGCTGCACCATGTCCATCCAGTGAGAACCAATGTCTCCCATCGCCCGAAGCGCCCCATTCGATTCTGACTCGATGCGCCAGTTATAATCAGTATCGTAAAGCAGCCAATCTTGCGCATAGGTTCCTTGGGCATGAAGGATCGACCCTAACTCGCCCGCTAGAATCATCTGCCGCACATGCTGAACCACTGGATAAAAGCGCAAGTTATGGCAAACCGCATTAGGCAGATTCTTCTTTTCCGCCAACTTCACCATCTCCTTGGCTTCGGCCGAACTCATCGTAAGCGGCTTCTCGCAAAGCACTGCCTTCCCGGCTCTCATCGCCGCCATCGACATGGGGTAGTGCAGCGCGTTCGGCGTCAGAATATGGACGGCATCCAAAGATGGATCGTCAAGCAGCGTCTTGTAATCTCCGGTGGATTTGGGGATACCAATCGAGTCGGCGAACTTCTTGGCCGAAGCATCGGAGCTTCCCGCCACGGCGACCACTTCCACGTTCCCCAGCCGGCGGACCCCTTCTGTATGGACTCGGCCCATGAATCCGGTGCCAATGATGGCGGTATTCAACTTGCGCATATGAACGTCAGTTTCCTCTCTAGTTTTTCGTAACGAACGGCAATTCCGTACCTCAAGACAATGTAACTCAATTGCTGGTAGACTGTAATCTCTTCATCAAAGAATTATGAGGGTTCGCCTTTTCCTCGGTCATGGCTCGAAGATCCGTAAAGCACGGGGCAAGAACAAAAAACTAGCTCTGATCGCCGCTGCGTTCCTTACTCCCGCAGCGCTCCTGGCCTTCGTGCTGGCCTGTTGGCGCCTCGCCGCCGACCTCAGTCTAGCCCAAGGATTCGCCATCGCCAGCGGTATTTTTTCCCACTGGCAAGTCTGGCTTTTCCTGGCAATCGCCATTGAAGCAGCGGCGTTTGCCTTAAACCGTTATGGTGGTTCTGGGTCTACAAGCTCTCCCGCCGAAGAATAATTGTCCTGCAAATCGAAACGCGAACGAACCCATCAGCATCATTAATGGTAGGAGGGTTAGCATCGTGCCGGCGCCGTTTGCGGATCCCAAGTTTAGGCAGGAAGAAGTGGAGTGGGTGGGAAGTTTTCTGCTCACATCGTTTGCCGTCGTTTCCGGTTCCTTGGCGATATGGCGCCTGGGCGCCGACTTCGGATGGGCCGGAGAATTCCCAGTCGCTTCTGGTCCTTTCGCTCACTGGCAAACCTGGGGATTGATCTCAACTCTGTCGGAAATCTCCGCCTACCAGCTTCGGCATCGGGCGCACTAGCAGCCTGTGGTGGAAGTCGGAAAAGACCAGTCGCTTACGCTCGCGGCTCAATAGTTACAATACGTTACCGAGACGCGACGGTAACGGAGCGGACTTCCGTCACGGGCGCGTTAGGGGCTATATGAAGACAGACAAGACAGACACTATGTATTCCGGCGGCTTTCGAGCTATCCTGAAATAGTTTTATGGCATTTGCTGACAGGCCCTACGCCCCTAGCGGTAGAGCTTTATATAATTTTCCGGTGGCGGTAAAGTGGTTGCTAATCTCCAACACCGCCGTGTTCGTTGTCTTTTATTTGGCGAACGCCTTTGGCTTTGGCTGGCTTTTCACACCCTTCAAACTAGTGCCGGCGAAAGTGCTGGAACTACAACTTTGGCAGCTTGTCACTTATCTATTCCTTCATCTTAATTTTCAACACATCATCTACAACATGCTGTCTCTTTGGTTCTTCGGAGCCGATTTGGAATACGCCTGGGGAACACAGAGATTTCTTCGCTACTATTTCTTCTGCGGAGTGGGAGCGGGCATCACGGTTGTTCTGGCCAATTATTTGCTCCCGGGAGGGTCGCCATACACTCCCACCATTGGTGCAAGCGGAGCAATCTTTGGACTGATTCTCGCTTTCGTGCTGATGGATCCCGAGCGCATCGTCAACTTCAATTTCCTGTTCCCGATCAAGGCAAAGTACATGGGCCTGATCATCGGCGGGGTGACCCTATTGTTAACAATTACAGATACTGGGGGCGGAGTCAGCCACTTTGCGCATCTCGGCGGCGCACTTTGGGGTTTTATCTTCTTAAAAACCCAAATGGGCAAACCTAGATCCCGTTTCGGCCGCACTAGGCCTGGATTGCTCGAAAAGGCGCAGCAGAGTTACAAGCAGTGGAAATTGGATAGGGCCCGGAAGAAGTTCCAAGTCTACATGAATAAGAATCGCAAGAATTAAGCGCCACGCTGTTTACAACCGCAAAGTGCCCGGCGTCTGTCAAATTGCTATAGTTTTAGCCATGGGGAGTATCATGAAACCGTTTTTCAGAATTCTAGTCGCCCTGTCGTTAGCCTCTTTTGGATTTGGCCTTCTTTCCGCGCAGCAAGGCCCGAAGACTGAATCGTCTACCACGGTCTCTCGCCCAAAAAAGAAGACGGGTAGCGGCGATGCGGCTCCTGAACCGGAAACCGAAAAGATCCCTTCAAAGTATCGCAACAAAGGCGGGGTAATCCCCGAGGGCACGCCCACATTCCGCAGCGACGTTTCCACTGTCACAGTCGATGTTTCGGTGCTCGACAAGAACGGCCACTTCATTCCAAACATTCCCCGCGCAAGCTTTCGCATCCTCGAAGATGGCGTGCCGCAGCAAGTCTCCAATTTCGGAATGGGCGAAGCCCCAATGACTGTCGCCATGGTGATCGAATTCAGCAATCTGTTCCAATCCTATTGGAGCCAAGGCTGGTACGAGACCCTCACATACACATACGCCTTCCTTTCAACTCTCAAGCCAGAGGACTTCGTGGCGGTTGTAGCCTACGATTTGCGGCCCGAAATTTTGAGCGATTTTTCGACAGACAAACGAAAGGCGCAAGAAGCCATGCAGCGGCTGCGCATTGCCGCTTTCCGTGAATCCAATTTATACGACGCCCTAACTGAAACGGCGGACCGTATGTCGGAAATCGAGGGCCGCCGCGCCATCGTGCTTTTCGCCAGCGGAATCGACACGTTTAGCAAGATCACGTTCGACCAAACGCGGAAGAAATTGCAATTATCCGGCGTGCCAATCTACGCAATTAGCATCCTTCAAATGGCCCGGGAAATGGCGGATGCCCGCGGCGGAATGGGCGCCATTCAACGGCTGGACTTCCTGCAGGCTGACAATCAGCTAAAGACCTTTGCCAAAGAAACTGGCGGGCAGGCCTTCTTCCCTCGCTTCGTCGGTGAAATGGGTAATGTATTCCAGGGCATACATGAATCGTTGCGGAATCAGTATTCGTTGGGTTATCAATCCACCAATCAGGCAAAAGACGGAAAGTTCCGCAAGTTAAAGGTAGAACTGGTCAATCCCGGAACAAACGAACCGCTGAAGATTGTGGACGAGAAAAGTAAACCCATGAAGTATTCAGTAATCTCCAAGCAGGGCTATACCGCGCCTCGCGAAGTGGAGTAATCATCGGCGGCGAGTAGGAAAGAGCTTAGTACAATTAGTACCCATTCAAAGTCAAGACGTTTTTTCCATGCGTTTTCTTTCGCATAGAAGCACGTTGACATAGTAGTAATACGTTTGTTATCTTCGACTGTTCCCGATGCGATCCTTCTCCTCAGTACCCCCGAAAAAGCAGAGCATCCTAATGGTGGATGACAACAAGAACGGACTTACCGCCCGTAAGTCTGTTCTGTCCGAACTTGGGTTCGAAATCACTACAGCAACTTCGCCCGGTTCGGCATTAGAGAAGTATCCTGAGATGAGCTTCGATCTTGTGATTACCGATCACCGTTTACCCAAAATCGATGGGGTCGCATTCATTGCAGCTGTCAGGCAGCTTAAGCCCGCGATACCTGTGATTCTGTTGTCGGGATATGTGGAAGGCATGGGGCTTACCGAAAACGGCACCGGCGCTGATGTAGTAATTCAGAAGAACGCCAACGAAATTCCTCATTTGACTCGTTCGGTAAACCGTCTCATGCGTCGTACAATGAAGAAGCCGCCCTCCGGTCATACAAAAGTCCGAACCAAAGCGGCTGGCTCTAGTTCTTAGGTGTATCGAAAAACACTTCTCTTACTCGTAGCGGTATCGTTTTGCTTCGCCGCTGAAACCAAGGCGAGACAGAAACCGCGTTCCGCCGCGCCGAAACCATTGGCCCGCGGTACTTCTGTTAATGCCGGCGCCAAGGAAATCCTAAGTTCGTTAACCCTTCGTCAAAAAATCGCCCAACTCATCATAATTGCCGCTAACGGCGAAGTGCCTGCCAGACGTTCAGCCGAAGCGATCCGCTTGAACAACGCCGTAGGCCAACTCGAGGTTGGCGGGTTGATCGTCATCAATGGGGTGGATCGTAGCGGGGTAAGAAACGCCGAGCCATATGAACTGTTAACCCTGCTGAATGGAATGCAAAAGCTGTCCAAGCTCCCCCTAATCATTGGAAGTGATATGGAGCGGGGCGCGTCCATGCGCGTCTCCAAAACAACCAAGTATCCTCACAATATGGCCTTCAACGCCGCAGGCGACCTGGGCGCCACCAAGCATCTTGGAGCAGCTACGGCGCGCGAGGCTCGAACATTGGGTATTCATTGGATTTTTGCCCCTGTAGCCGATGTGAATAACAACCCTGACAATCCAGTGATCAGCATTCGCTCGTTCGGACAAAGAGCCGATGAAGTGGCCTCTCACGTTCAGGCCTATATCGAAGGCGCACATTCCGACCCCAATTTTCCTATTCTTGTCTGCGCCAAGCACTTTCCCGGCCATGGCGATACCGCCATTGACAGCCACTTAGGCTTGGCAAAGAATGAAGCCAGCCGCGAACGGATTGACGCGATTGAGATGGTTCCGTTTCGAGCAGCTATCGCCAGCAAAGTGGATTCGATCATGACGGCCCACATTGCCGTCCCTGCCATTGAACCCGAGGAAATTCCCGCCACCATTTCCTCGAAAGTAATCACCAAGTTGCTTCGCGAAGAGTTGAATTTCAAAGGACTGATCACCACCGACGCGATGGACATGCAAGGCCTGACCAAGATGTTCCCGCCAGGCGAGGCTGCGGTTCGCGCCCTGGAGGCGGGCGTGGACATTCTACTAATGCCCAAGTACCCTGCGGCCGTGATTACCGCGGTGGAAAAGGCCGTGCTCTCAAAGCGGCTCACAGTAAGCCGTATCGATGCGAGCGTGGAAAAACTATTGAATGCCAAGATTCGCCTGGGATTGTTCAAAGACCGATTTGTCGACCCAAAGCTAGCCAGTGGAGTTTTGGATCAACCAGAAGATGCTCAGCTAGCACAATCGGTTGCGAATCGAGCGGTGGCCATCTTTAAGAACACTGGGAACATCGTGCCGATTCGGGACTCGAACGGCGCTTGCTTTACAGTGCTGATCGAGAGGCGCACCAGCCAACAGGGCATGCAGTTCCTGGAGGAAATAAGTAAGCTCGCGCCCAATGCCTCACAGGTGCTGCTGGACCCTACCATGCTTCAAGGCGCGCTGGACGAAACACTTGAAAAATCGCGCAACTGCCGGACGATTGTCGTTGCCGCCTTTGTTACCCTTCCTTCGTTTCGAGGCGACGCCCCGCTCCCCGGGAATTTTACGGTTTTGGTTCAAGCCTTGATAAAAACCGGGCGGCCGGTTATCCTCATCTCGCTTGGAAACCCATATCTACTGCGCAGCTTTCCCGATGTCACGGCGTACCTAACAACCTATTCGCCGACAGCGCCGAGCGAAACGGCCGCGGCGCGCGCGGTTACCGGCGAAATTCCCATTACGGGCCGCACTGTGATTTCCTTAAAATAGAACCCATGGTCCGGATTACTTGGCTTGGTCACGGCACGTTTTCCTTGCGTCTAGAAACGGGAGAAGTCTACATCAAATCATCGATCCTTGGATTGAAGGAAATCCGAAGCTCCCCAAGAAACTTTTGACCGCGTGGACGGCATTCTGGTGGCCCATGGGCATTTCGATTATATCAGCGGAGTAGCGGAGCTTGCGGCGAAATTGTCGCCCGCTCGCCCGCTGTTCTAGGGATCTATGAAGTGGCTCATTACCTGGGTGGACAAGGGGTGAAGAACGTCACCGGCATGAATAAGGGAGGGACTAACGCCATGGGGCCATTGCGGGCCACTATGACCCATGCCATTCACAGTTCGGGCATCGTTGATTCAAGCACCTGACCAGCCCCCGATGATAATCGGGACTCCCTACCCTACCCTTTGTCAATAGATTTTTAGAGGTTAGCAGACTTTATTCTATTGCGGCTTTTTCTCATAATCGGAGTTTGGATTTATCGCTTTCAGGCGGACTGGTA
>JAYVXT010000776.1:0-3393 GCA_043785065.1 Bryobacterales bacterium
CCGACCGTTCGTTGATCCGGAAACTCTTAAGCAAGCTCAGATCCCAATTTTGGAAGCCGGGACCTGTCAAAATATTGCGTCCGCTGCTGCCAAACACTCCCGCCACCATCACGGCCGGATTGACGAACACCGTAGTATCAAACCAGCGCTCCGGGGTGCGGCTGCCCGCCGAAAGATTGGGATTACCGGTCACACTGGCGCGCGAAGAGCCAGCGCCAATCCGAGCCACGTCGGAAGGCACAGTAACCGACACCGGTCCGCCGCTCTGTAAAGCTGTAACACCCGACAGCGCCCACCCGCCCAGCACCACCTTGAGCGCTTTGCTCGAACTCCCGGAAAATCCAGGCAGCATGTAGACGTAGTTCACGTTGGCCACATGTGCGCGATGAACACTGGACAGTCCAACGTCGTTCTTCGGTCGGTAGCTATCCTGCGGCGTCCCTCCGCCAACCGTATCCATCGTCTTCGAGAAAGTGTAGTTGAAGCCAAACGACAACCCCTTCGAGATACGACGGCTGGCGCTCATTTGCAGACTGTTGTAGTTGGAGTTGTCGCTGTTGTCGCGCAGGTTAATGTTGCCGTAACCCAAATACGGTCGAAGCGCATTCACGTTGATTCCCGAGTTTGGCGCATTCAGCCTGGTTCCCATCGGCAATTGATTCAGGTTGCGCGTAAACGTTAAATGCCGGCCAACGTTACCCACGTAATTCACTTCCAGGATCACTGACTTCGGAAGTTCCTGCTGAAAGCCGACGTTGTAGGAAACAACGCTGGTTGTCGGCAATTTTTCGGGCCAGGCTGAAATGTCCGATGGAAAAGAGCGCGCCGACCCTCCAGCAGGATTGTCGATGTTGCCGTCAAAAATATTGGCGATCCGCACAAACGGCGGATTCTGCGCCTGGGCGCTGATCTGGTTCGACCCGACCCGGTCGTAGAATATCCCAAAGCCCGAACGAATAGCCGTCTTGCCATTTCCAAAAACATCGTATGCAAGACCAACGCGCGGGCCCCAATCGTTATAGTTGGTTGTAGAACCCCCATCGGGTAAGCCTACGAATAGGCGCTTCAGTGTCGCATCATTGAACTGCGTTAGTCTTCCACTGGCTGCGGCCGGGAATGCGCTTCCATATATGGCGATGCCGTTGTAAGCGTCGCCCGTACCCGGACTCAGCGAACCATCCCGCGCGCTCACTTGCGGAGCATTCCTGGGGTCGAACAACCGCGGCAGCCACGTGGATGAATTGCCCTGTGCGTTGCTAAAGGGCGGAATCAGGTTGTAGCGGATTCCGGCATCCAGTGTCAGCCTCCGCGAAACCCTCCATTTGTCCTGAAAATAGATCTCGTACTGGCTGAAGCGAGCCCACCACACCGAATCCGCCTCCGTTTCAATGTAGTTCTGAAAATTGCCTAGCAATACATCGCCCAGCGCGTTTCGCGACGTATTCAATGCCGAAGTGTTAAAGGTTACCACGCCCTCGTCACGCACGTTCGTGTTTTCGTTCTTCCGCGCCCGGGTAACTTGCGCGCCGAACTTAAGCGTATGCGCGCCCATCACTTTCGTCAGATCGTCTCGCAGCACAAACGTGCCGTTCCCGTTTTTGATGCGGTCTCCGGCGCTGTAGCCCGCAAAGCCGGCGATGGAAACCTGCGGGGCCGCATTGGACCGGTTGGCCGGATATATTTCGGGAAACGTAAGTCCCAGCGTCGGGCGTGCGATCTTCGAAACGTCCGGTGTCCCGTGGATCGCGTTGTGCCCAAGGCTGAAGCTTAGGTAGTTTAGCAGCGATGGCGAAAAGGTATTCTGCAAGCTGATCGACGTTAGATAACCAGGCCGGGGCCTCGGATTGGGGACGAACTCCAGCGTATTGTTGCGAAACGGGAACACAAGGTCCCACTTGTCATTGGTGATGCGGTAGCTCAACTGCGCTTTGCTCGAAATGTTGTAGTCCAGGCGCAGCAACTCCTCCCGGTAATCTGTAATTGCAACCCCGTTTGCCACGTAGTTGCCGCCCGGACCGCCAAAATTCGGCAACGGATACGGCTTGAGCAACGCCGGTCCATTCTTCGAGAAGCGCGCGGGTGGAATCACGCGATCAGCGAACGCAACGCCATTCAAAGGGTCAACCGGAGCCGCCAGCGTAGACCCGCGAAAATCTCCCGCTCGCTCCAGCGTCGACGGAACTGTGTTCACGCTGGTCTGCCCCTGTCGGGTAAATTTCCATTCTTCGCTGAAGAAAAAGAACAGCTTGTCGCGGGCGCTGTTGAACTTGCCGGGAATAAATACCGGGCCGCCAAGCGTACCGCCAAAGTCGTTGAACCGCAACGAATCCACCTTGGCGGAAAAGAACGACCGCGCGTCGAAGGCATCATTGCGAACAAACTCAAAAAGAGTTCCATGAAAGTCCCGAGTGCCGCTCTTGGTCACCAAATTCACGATTGCTCCGGCCCGTCCCCCGAATTCCGCCGAATAGCTATTGGTTTCCATCTTCACTTCAGCAATTGCGTCCACGTTGGGATCCACCAGTCCATTGGAGTTCGCTCCATTGTCGTGGTTCTCCGCCCCGTCGACCATGAAGTAGCTCGACTGCGTGCGAATGCCATTCACCACTTGCTGATTCAGAGCCAGTTGCGGATTAAAAACGTTGAGCGTGGTCGCCACAACTCCGGGAACCAGCCGCAGCAACTGCGTGTACTGGCGGCCGTTAAGCGCAATCTGGCTCAACTGCTGCTCATTAATCACACGGCCCACTCCGCCGGACGTAGTTTGAACCTGCTCGGCCGATGCCGACACCACCACCGAATCGCTCACCTGCCCGACATCCAACTTGAAGCCAAAATCGCGGCTGGACGCAGCGTCTAGAATCACACCTCGCTCCAGACGGACCTTGAATCCCTCTTTTTCAATACGCAGATCGTAAGTGCCCGCCGGAAGACTGGCGAAAGTAAATGCTCCCGAAGCGTCTGTCTTCAAGGATGACTTGAAGCCCGTTGCCGGATTCGTCGCCGTGATCGCGCAGTCGGGAATGAATGCGCCGGAGGAATCTTGAACCGAACCGGCAATGCGGCCCACATTCGTCTGCGCCCAGGCGGACGCAACCACCGTTAAAGCAAATGTGATTTGGAGTAAGGAACGTAGCATAAAACCTCAATGAGTCTCACTTACCTTATAACATGCTCAACCGGCCCGCAACCCCATCGTTTCTATGCAATCATCCGCTCAGCGAAGGGTAGCTAAATCACCATCCCCGCTGGCGCTGCGGCTCTCAAAGATATGGGTAACGGTTCTCATCCCCCAACGGAAGCAATCCCAGTTGGGTCAACCGCGAATCGGGGTCCAGCACAACCGCATTTTCCAAAGGCGGCCAACCGCTCTCGCAGTAACCCCGAACGAAG
>JAYVXT010000777.1:0-10902 GCA_043785065.1 Bryobacterales bacterium
CCGCCTGTGGCGTAACATTCGCAATGCTCGCGAACCGCTCCGCCCAGCAATTCGTGAACCGGAAGTTTCAGCGCTTTACCTTTGATGTCCCATAGAGCCATGTCGAGTGCGCCAAGCGCATGCACCTTTTCCCGGCCCGGAGGATAGAACCAGGCAATGTACATTTCCTGCCATATGGCTTCGATACGGAATGGGTTCTTGCCGATTAGCGTACCGGCGCATTGCTCCAGCGTATCTTTCGATCCGCCCTCGCCGATGCCGGTGATGCCAATGTCGGTTTCCACCGTGCAAATCATGGTGCTTTGGTTAAACAGTTCGTTCAGGTTTGGTGGTTTGTAAATGCGGACTCGTGTAATTTTGGCTTTAGGCAGCGCGGCTTCGGCGATGGTGGGTCGCGCAAGGTGGAGCGCGGCAGGTGCGGCCGCGATTGTCTTTAGAAATGCTCTTCGGTTCGTCATGTGGTAGGGCCTCCAGGAGTTGGCGTAAGAGGTAGCTTATCGCAAATGGCAGCTGGAAGGTGCGTATTGAGTAGAATGAGAGCATGACAGATCAAACTGTTCAAACAGCTTTGTCTATTGGAGTCCCTTCGCTGGCGGTATTGGTTGGGATTGTCGTCAATAACAGCAGGTTGTCAGACATGAGCAGCAGAATATCAGAATTGCGCTCGAACATACGGCTGTCAAGCACAGATCTGCGTGCAATCATTGCAGACTCTGCCCGCTTGCAAGAGGCCAATCTCCGGCGCGTCGAAGAGGTGCTGGACGCGCGGCTGCGTCACATTGAGGACCGCCTCAAAATCGCCTAAGTGATTCGAAATAGAAAAGGGCGGAACAGGTTTCCACCCATCCCGCCTCGTTCCAACATCCAAACAAATTTAGAAAACGAACTTGGCGCCTAACTGTACGACGCGAGTTGTGATGCCGCGCACGCCACCACCCACTTTCCCGAAAGTCAGGGAGCGGATGTTCAAATCCACCGAACCTGAATCAGGGTTGAAGTGGTTGAACACATTATAGAATTCCGAACGGAATTCAATACGCTTTTGCTCGGCCACACGGAAGCTCTTGTTGAAGCTGAAATCCGTATTGACAGAACCAGGAAGGCGGATCGCGCCCGTGCGAGGAGCGGTTCCAAAGCGCCCGAACGGAGTTTGCGCAAACGCTGAAGTATTAAACCAACGCTGCCAACTGCGTTCAGAACCATCGAGATTTGCCTTCTGGCCCGTGACGTAATCCGGTCGTGAACCGATGCCGGTTCCGGTGGTATCGACACCGAAAGCAATCGGCGCTGGGAAACCGCTTTGGATGATTGCGATTGTTGACAGCTGCCATCCACCCAAAAGGTAAGCGGCGGCGCCCTTCGAACCTTTGAAGAAGGGCAGATCGTAAAGTACGGTCGTAACCGACCGTTGCGTTTGATCAAATCCCGAAATAGAGCGTTCGTTGCGGAGGTTGTAAAGATCCTGGACGTTTCCAATGTAGGATCCGCCACCAACTTGGCCTCCGATATCCGTGGGTCCTGAAATTGACTTGGCCCAGGTATAGGCAGTGAGGAACGTAAAGCCCTTCGCCAAGCGCCGTTCCGCCTTCACTTGCAGTGCGTGATAGATGGAGTTGCCGATTGATTTGTCACCCGTAACCGCGCGCTGAAACAACTGGTCAGGCCGGCGCGAATTGAGCGAGGCGAGACCCGGTGTGTTGGGATTCACAACAGCGATCGGACGGTTAATATCACCCAAAGTCGCAATAAGAGCGGTGCCCTTGCTGCCTACGTAACCAGTATCCAGAACAATGCCACCGAACAGCTTTTTCTGGATGTTCATGTTCCATTGCTGCACGTAACTGTCGCGCAGGTTCGGATCGTTTGAGACGGCGAAGTTGTAAGGGTTCGGTCCTGAGGTCGGAATATTGGCAAACACGTTGGAATAGGTCAGATTCGGCGACCCTGACAGATTGCCGATTAGTGAAGCGCCCGCCGTTGCCTGAGCGCCTTCTACCATTGCAAAGATTGCGTTGGAGATTTCGGGAGTGTAGTAGATGCCATACCCGGCGCGAACTACCATATCCTTTGCTAAGGCAGGCTGGTAAGCAAAGCCAAAGCGAGGCCCGAAGTTCTTGCGGTTTGGCTTCAGCAACCCACGTCCGTATTGCGAGTTGGAAGGGTTGGCGATGCCTGTGGGCACAAATCCATTCTGTTCAATGTTGACGATTTTGTCATCCGTCTGCGTCATGGGCTGGAAGTAATCGTAGCGGAGACCCATCGTAAGGGACAGGCGCGGTGTGATCTTCCAATCGTCGTTAATGAAATACGACTGCCAGGTGTTCGTCAAGTTTGTGCTGGTTTCCGCGGCGTTTAAGCCTGCAGTCTTCACATAACCCAACAGAAAGTCAGCCAAGGCGGAGCCAGTATAGGTGCCGTCAAATCCAAATGAACCGCGAGGATTGCGAGCCTGAAAAAACGTGACGTTACGCCGCGCAATATCCGCACCGATTTTCAGGTAATGCTTGCCGCGCTGCCAGGAAAGCGTATCGACGAATTGATAGATGCCATTGGAACGGTCGCGTGGACCAATGTCGCGTTGCAGGTTGAACAAGCTGTAGCCGCCGTCAGGTCCGCTAATGCTTGTGGTTGGAGGGCCAAAATATTTAGGATCGCGAGAAGCGCCAACCAAGCCCATCTTGCCGACGACATCGAACGCGGGGTTGTTGGTGGTTCCGAATACTTCCGTCTCCGCGAAGCGATGCCATCCGCCGTGAAGATCATTCACGATGGAAGCCGAAACCATGCGGACATATCCTAGTGATAGATTCTTGGTGCGGCCAAGATTGTCGCGTTGATCATTACCCCAAGCAGGCAAACCGGCTTCAAAGGTATCGTTGATTACAAAACGCCCATAGACGCTGTCTTTCGGCGAGAAAGTATGATCAACCCTCGCGTTGAAATTCTTCTGACGGCTAAGCGCGCTAAAAGTAGGCGCAAGAAAATTAAAGGCGTCCTTCGATGTATTCGGCAGTGGCGTGAAACTCAAATGGCCCGCCGCCTGGCTGCTCAACCTGCTTGCCGGGATGATGTTGTTGGGTAGAATGCCAATTCCCAGCGGATCTTTCAAAACAATCGGTACACCGGCGTTGGTCTTAAGAGTGCTCAAATCGCCTGTGCGCTGAGCGGCAGTTGCAACGATACGGTAGCCGGGCACCGCGCCTTGTGCGGCATAGCCAGATTCCCAATTGAAGAAGAAGAACGTCTTGTCCTTGCCGTTGTAAACTTTCGGCAGCAATACCGGACCCGAAATATTCGCACCGAATTGATTCCGGTTCAACCGCGCATTGGCGACACTAGCGCCGGCAATCGCGTCATAAGTTTCCGTCAACGCATTGTTCC
Source organism: Bryobacterales bacterium (assembly GCA_043785065.1). Lineage (GTDB taxonomy): Bacteria > Acidobacteriota > Terriglobia > Bryobacterales > Bryobacteraceae > JANXSF01. The sequence continues at coordinate 3,382 of JAYVXT010000777.1, forward strand.
GATTGAACTCCCACAGCGTGCCGTGCAAGCTGTTGCCACCACGCTTGGTCAGCATGTTCACTTGTCCGCCTGGCGCCCCGCCGCTTTCTGCGGAATAGGTGCTGGTTTCCACTTTGAACTCCGAGAGCGCATCAATCGAAGGGGAGAAGGAATACGTCATCGCATCGTAATCCATCAATTCCACGCCATCGAGGAAATAGCGGTTGGCCGTATCGCGCGAACCGTTGGCCGACATAGCCGTGGATCCGTTTGCCGAATCGGTCTGGCCGATCGAACCACGGCCGCGGCGTACTGTGATTGAGCCGGGCGTACCCGCTTGCACACCAGGAATCAGCTGGGCAAGTTGAATAAAGTTGCGGCCATTCAACGGAAGGTCGACAATCTTCACACCATCAATAACCGTACCCACCGCCACATTCTCCGTCTGCAGCAAGGCGCCGGAAGCCTGCACCGTTACCGATTCAGTCACCGCGCCAACTTGCAACGGAATATCGACACGAACGGTCTGCCCTACTTGCATGGCAAGCTGACTGACCTTTGCGGATTGGAAACCGGTTTTGGTGGCTTCGATAGTGTATTCGCCGGCGCTTAGGAACGGCAGCGTGTATGCCCCTTGTTCATTTGTGTTCGTCTCGCGAACGACATTGGTTTGGCGATTGGTTGCTTTGACTGTAACTCCGGCAATGGACCCGCCGGAGACATCGGAAACATTTCCAGTCAAGGTGGCTGAAGTCTGTTGCGAATAAACGGGTAAGGCAAGTCCGGCTAGTGCCAGCAAGCCTGAAACTCTCAACAAAGAGATAGGTGATTTCATATTTTTTAAAGTAAGACCCTAAACTGGGGAGCTAACCCCTTATATTTATTATCGGTGACTTTTTAATGGTTGGGATACTCGTCAATAACAGCAGGCTGTCAGACCTGCGCTGCAACATTCAAGCATCTAATTCGGACCTGCGGGCAACAGTCTCAGACCCCCGCACAACTATGGACAAGCGGTTCGAATTCAAGAATCAAACCTTCGCCGCATGGAAGAAGTGCTTGATGCAAGGTTGCGGCATATCGAAGAACGGCTGAAGATCGCCTAACCGCATCGGATTAGGTGGCCGGTAGAACCTGCCTTCCCGCATCGATTTTCGGGTCCTCAAGAACTTGCTGGGCATCCATTGATGTGGTATCACAGCTCCTCAACCTGCTACGCTCTCATAAATACATGGCCCCCATCCGCAATCTGCGCTGGCACATAGCCGGGCTGCTCTTCCTCTCCACCACCATCAACTACATCGACCGCCAAACCCTCGGAGCTCTCGCCCCGCACATCAAGCAGGAATTCCGCTGGAGCAACGAAACCTTCGCCCTGCTCATTATCTCTTTCCGCGTTGCCTATACCATCGGCCAGTCGCTTAGCGGCCGGCTGCTCGACAAATTCGGTACGCGCCGCGGACTCAGCATCGCTGTCGCACTCTACTCCACCGCCGCCCTGCTTACATCCACCGCCACTGGCCTTGCCAGCTTTTGCGGCTTCCGATTCTTGCTCGGGCTCGGGGAATCAGCCAACTGGCCAGGAGCCGCCAAGACCGTTGCCGAATGGTTCCCTCGCAAAGAAAGCGGATGGGCTGTGGCGATCTTCGATAGCGGCTCGGCAATCGGCGGAGCTGTTGCGCCCATGCTCGTCTATTGGGTCTATCACAGCTTCGGCGGATGGCGGCCAGCCTTCCTGCTTACTGGCATCCTTGGTTTCTTGTGGATTCCACTTTTCCTGAAGTTCTTCCGCACACCCGAACAACACCCCCGCCTGTCACCTGAAGAACGCGCCTTAATCTTGAGCGAGCGCGCCGAAGCCGACCTTGAATCCACAGCATCGCCACTCTCCTACAAACAGTTGCTGACCCGGCCAGACACCTGGGGCATCATCCTCGCAAAATCATTTACCGACCCGGTCTGGTTCTTCATCACGGATTGGTTTGCGTTGTTCCTTGTGACGCGAGGCTTCAAGCCCGAAGAAAGTTTGCTGGCCTTTTGGGCCCCATTCCTGGCCGCCGATATTGGCAACTTCGCCGGAGGTGGCGCCTCCAGCCTTCTAATCAAACGCGGCTGGCCGCTGATCCGCGCCCGCAAAATTGTCGCCCTTACGTGCGCCTTGGGTATGGGCTCACTTGCCGCAGTAGCCTACCTGGATGGCTTCACCACGCTGGTAATCTGCTTCTCACTCGCCACGTTCTGCTACGCAGCTTTTTCGACGATCGTGCTGGCCCTGCCCGCCGACCTCTACCCAACCAAAAGCGTGGCCTCGGTCAGCGGGATGAGCGGCACCGGCGCAGGCATCGGCACAATCATCGCCACATATTTGACAGGCTTCGCCGCCGATCATTATTCGTTCAAGCCAGTATTGATCATCGCCAGCCTCATGCCCGTCATCGCCGGCATTCTGCTTATGCTGTTAGTTCGCGAAAAGAATCACCACAGCATCTTCAAGCCAAGCTGAATGTTGCGAGGCCTGTTCGCTTGCCCATTAATCGTGCCAAAAGCCGGGTTGCCGAATTGCACCGTTGGCCCACCAAAGATCGGGTGATTGAACGGATTGAAAATCTCCGTCCTGAATTGCAACCGCATATTTTCGTTGATCGGGAAAAACTTATTCAAGGAAACATTCGTGTTGATCGGGCGCGGAGCCCGGAAGTCGCCATTGACACGGGGCACATCGCCAAATTCAAAAAAGCTGGCCAACCGGAAAGCGCTCTTATTCAGATAGCCCGCACCACCCGAAATCCCACCCAAGCGATCTTGCACGCTACCCGAAGTATATGCTTGCGGATTCAGCGACGAATAGCTTGGCCGCGATCCGCCATAGGAAGCTTGCCCAGTCTCGGTGATCTGTAAGGGAAGGCCGCTTTGAATCGTAAAAATACCGTTGCTCTGCCAACCACCAACAAGCGCATTCGCCCAGCGATTCATGTTGTGGCCAAACTTACGCTTCTTGCCGAATGGCAAATCATAGGTGCCATTCATGGCCAACCTATGGGGAATGTCCGCCGTGGAAACAGACCGCTCAATCTGCCGCGCCCATGAGTTTTGGAAATTCGCATTACCTTCGCCCACGCTATCGGCAGTCGTCAGATTATTGATGTTCCCCAAATTTTTCGACCAAGTGTAAGCCAGGCGAACCGAGAGACCTCCGCGCGTCTGCTTCGAGGCGCTAACTTGCATGGAATTGTAGCTGGCGTTGCCCCACGGCATGTACTGCATCGTCAAGGTGCTGTACTGCGGAAACGCGTTCAACAGGGTTTGCAGCGAAATGGAGGCGTTCGATAAATTCCCGGTCTTGATCAATCCAAAGAATGGATTTGGCTGCGTCTTCTGCAGCACAGTCACCCTGGAACTGTCCCCAGGCGCGCCATAATTAATTGGATTCAAATCGTTTGCATTAAAGTTCAAAGGCAGCTTCACGCCATGCCCGCCGGCATAGGAAGCCGACACCACTAAAGCGTTCGGTAATTCACGTTGAAATCCGATATTCCACTGCTCCACATAGGAATTAGCCGCGTTAAAAACACCGCCCGTGACGCCCGTGCCGTACCCAGTATCGGCGCCCTGGCTGCTGCCCGTTGGCCGCTGCACGGGAAACTCCGGGGGAAAGGGATTATCGAACGCGGCAATCGGCGCGATGCTGTCAATCGAAGTCACCGCTGAATTGATCACCGAATAGCCGATGCCCGAATTGATGATGTAGGCGCGTTGGGTGGTGGGGAAGAACGTGATGCCAAATCCCGTACGCAATACGGTCTTCGAGTTCAGCGAGTAAGCCAGCCCAAAACGCGGCCCCAGGTTATGACTGGTGGCCCATAGATTCCGAGGCGCGCCGTCTTTGCCCGCAAATTGCACCGCACCGTACACCTTGCGTCCCAGCGCTGATTCCACTTTGGCTGACAACGGGCTCAACATGTCAGGATTGAAACTGGTCTGGCGGTCGTATCGTTCACGGAAGCCTGTTTCAACCTCCAAACGCAAGCCAATATTCAGCGTCAGCTTTCGCGAAACGCGCCAATCGTCCTGAAAGAAAAATGCATTGTAGAGTTGCTGCCGCGCCACCGATTCCCGGTATAGCAATTGCGACTGCGACAAGTTCCCCAACAGAAAAGTCGCCATCGAATAGTAAGGTTGCGAACCCGCCGGCATCGCCACATTCGGGCCAGGACCCTTCGTCCATTGGCCGTCAAAACTGAATGTCCCGCCGCCACTATCCAGCGTCACTGTATTGTCGATGAACATCCGCCCATCCCAACCAACCTTAACGGTATGCCCGCCATGCAACCAACTCAAATTCGCATTCAACGCATGGGTGTAATGGTCCCAATCCCGTCTTGCCGTTCCACCGGTCGCCCGGTAGCCGCTGATGTTTAATTGCGGCATTGCGGAAAAGGCTTGTTGCGAAACATAATTATTGGAAAACCCTAAGCTACCGGCATCGTATAAATTCGCATTGCCGAAACTCTTATTGCGCTGTTTGGCGAACGCGTACCGGAAATCCAGCACCTTTGAAGAATCCAAAACTTTCACATAATCCATCACATAGGTATGCGCAGTGACGTACTGTTTGTTGCCACTGGGATACGAAGGCTCAACCCAATCGGGAACATTGTTGTCATTATCCGAAATACTGAACCGCGCGAAAAACCGGTTGGCTGAATTGAAATTATGATCCACCTTCACGTTGCCCTGATTGTCGTCCGTGCCGGTGGACGCCGTCCAACTATAGTTCTGCACAATACCCGGAAGATCCGGCAGTGGATAGAACTTTATGTATTTCTTGGCAATTGGGGAAATGCGGTTTGCGGGAATTTGCTGCCCCGGAAACGGATCGCGAACATAGGCGCCGGCATCATTCAAATGAATCGTCGTTGGGTCATAAATCGGAAATGACGATTCATTGAAGTTGCCGCCGCGCAGCGCGGTTGGAAGCGTCACCGAGTTGTTATAATTCGACGTCCGTGTATGCGTGCCTTCCCAGCCTACGAAGAAAAACGTCTTGTCGTGGCCGTTATACGACTTTGGAATCATCAGCGGCCCGCCTAACGTAAATCCAAATTGATTAAAGCGCAGCGGCCCACGGAAATCGTCACGCCCTGGAATCGGTTTCTTCGCGCTGCGGTTCGTAAAGAAATTCGCAGCATCCAGCTTTTCGTTGCGGAAAAACTCAAACACACTGCCATGCACCTGATTCGTTCCCGATTTTGTGATGATGTTCAACACGCCGCCGCTTGTGCGGCCAAACTCCGCCGTTGATGAATTCGTTTGCACCTTCACTTGACTCACGGTATCGGCCGACGGAACCAGCACCGCTTGGCCCTGGCAGCAGACTGTCATCGGCACGCCATCCAGCAAAATCTCGTTGTTCCCGGTGACGCCACCGTTGGACGAAAAATTCGAGGCGCCCACCATTTGCGCCGCCGCCCGTGTCGCCTGCAGCCCGTCACCGAATCCACCCATTGGCTGGAAGCCGGGTGTGAACTCAGCCACGCTCATCGGATTGCGTCCGTTCATCGGCAACTCTTCAATTTCCCGGGTTGTGATCACTTGCCCCAAGGAGGACGTATCGCTTTCCACCAGCGCGGGCCGCTCCATCACCGTGATCGCCTCCATGACATTTCCAACTTTCAGCACTACGTCAACCCGCTGCGTCTGGTCCACCGCAAGATTGAACACTTCCGTGCTGAATCGTTGAAAGCCATTTTTTTCAGCCGTCAAGCGGTAGGCGCCGGGCTGCAATAAAGGGAATGCAAAGACTCCTTCGTAAGTGGACTTCGCGGTGAATTTCAAGTTGGTATTGACGTTGATTAGCGCCACGGCGGCGGCGGGAACTCCGGCCCCCGCCGGATCGGTAACGCGTCCCGCCACTGTGCCGGCAATATTCTGAGACCAGGCAAGAACTCCGTAGAGCATGGATAAAAACAGAATCGCAAACGGCCGCATGAAATCACCTCGCACCAAATTTCAAGTGACCGTAAGTTTATATCAAAAACAACTACTCCAACAACTGAGGCTCGTCCATCTCAGCCGATGTCGACTGTTGCGTTATCGGATGGCTGTTCAAGAAACGCGCGCAAGTGTTCCAGCGCAGCAGCGAATCGTCATTCCCATGGGGTCTGATGGCCTCGGCCTTTTCGTACCAGCACATGGCCTCCATGTACCATTCATGAGCAATGTTGTTGGCCCCATACCCACCAAGATCCATGCGTGCCTTGGCGCGACGCTCCCACATCACTCCCGTATAGTAATTCCGTTCGTAAGGGTCTGTCAGCTTGGCGACTGTTTGGAGCGATCCCTGAAACCGCCGTGGGTCCTTGTCAAATTGATCGGCTTGCGTCAGAGCCAGCATCGCCAACGCCTGTTGATGATCAGGCTCCGCCGCAAGGATATCCAGGCAGATGCTTTCCGCTTGCGACGGCTCGTTCAACAATCGGTACCGCTCAACCTTCGCTAGCGCCGATGGGACTGCTTCGCGCGACAAGATCTTCAACTCAAACATCATTGGCCTCCCCCGGCATTCAATACTACTTGCCAGTGAACATCCGGAACAACATACTTAGCGGATCATAATACTGATCCACAACGCGTTCCTTTAAAGGAATAATCGCGTTTTCCGTAATCGTAATATTTTCCGGACACACCTGGCGGCAGCACGTTGTGATGTTGCAATAGCCAATGCCATGGTCGAACTTCAAATCCTTCAAACGGTCTTCGGTATCAAGGGGGTGCATCTCAAGCGCCGCCGTATAAACCAAGTATCGAGGGCCGATAAACTCATCGTGCTTGTCGTGCTCGCGCAACACGTGGCAAACGTCCTGGCACAAGAAGCATTCGATGCACTTGCGAAATTCCTGCACGCGGTCCACATCGGCCTGCTGCATGCGCCAAGTCCCATCGGGGGCATCGGGTTTTCTCGGTTTGAATTTCTTGATCTTTTTCTTTACTTCGTAATTCCACGAGACGTCCGTCACCAGATCCTTAATTCCGGGAAATGCATGCATCGGCTCCACCGTTACCGGCTCCTCCATCGGCAGTTCGTTCAAGCGCGTCATGCACATCAATCGAGGCATGCCGTTGATTTCCGCCGAACAAGAGCCGCACTTGCCAGCCTTGCAGTTCCAACGCACAGCCAAATCGCCCGCCTGCTCTGCTTGGATCTTGTGCACGGCGTCCAGCACCACCATGCCTTCGGACACTTCTGTCTTAAAATCCTGAAACGCGCCACCGCCTTCTCCGTTGGTCCGCCAGATTCGGAATGTCGCCGCCATTACTTCATCTCCTCAACGATCTGCTTCAACTCTGGCGGCAATTCCGCGACGGGCCGCTTTTCCACCACCATGCCGCTGTCAGACTTTTTCACTACCAGGTTGTATTTGCCCCATTCGGGATCCTTGCCCTGGAAATCCTCCCGGAACTGGGCGCCGCGGCTTTCCTGTCGAAGAATTGCCGCGCGAGTGATGGCTTCGGAAACGGTCAGCAGATTCGGTAAATCCATCG
>JAYVXT010000778.1:0-3376 GCA_043785065.1 Bryobacterales bacterium
CTATCGCCGATCATTTTGACGAAGTACGTTGTTCGCCGCATGATGGCGGACGGAGGCGGCCGCATTGTCAATGTGGCTTCCATCGCGGCCTTCACAGGATATAGCGGACTCTCGGTTTACTCGGCCACGAAATCGTCAATGGTGGGCTTTACAAAATCTTTGGCGCGCGAAGTGGGCCGCTTGGGAGTAAATGTGAACGCGGTTGCTCCGGGATTCATGGATACGGAAATGACCCAAGGCATGGACGTGGAGCGCCGGACCCAAATCGAAAGACGCAGCGCCTTGAAACGTTTTCCGCGAGTCGATGACGTGGCGGGCGCGGTTGAGTTCCTGCTCGGAGAAAAGGCGCGTAATATCACCGGATCGGTAATCACGGTGGATGCCGGCATGACGGCATAGTCAATTGTTTTTTGGAAGCAACGGTCTAATGAATTCCATCCTCAGCAATCCGGCACACAAGTCCTCGCCGTCCAAGGCATGGCTGCGCGCGCTGGAACTGACATCGTCAATCGGAAAGAATCCTAATCGCATTTTGTCATCGGTGATTGAGGAATTTGCCGAAACCGCCGGCGAGTATCCGGCACTGCTTTCTGATCGCGAGAGCATGAGTTACAGCGAACTTGCCGCAAGGGCCAATCAATATTCCCGTTGGGCTTTGGAGCAGGGTCTTGGCAAAGGCCACACAGTGTGCCTGCTGATGCCGAACCGGCCTGAGTACATGGCAATCTGGTTGGGCATCAGCCGCGCGGGATGCGCCGTGGCGTTGCTTAATACGAATCTTGCCGGCCAAGCGCTGGCTCATTGCGTGAATCTGGTCACACCAAAGCATGTCATTGTGGCGGAAGAGTTGGCCGGTCGATTGGTGGGCCATGAAGGCCAGCCGAAAATATGGATTCATTCCGGCGATTTGGAAATTCACCGGTATTCAGGCGCGGCCTTAACCGCGGCGGAAATCCGGCCGGTCACAATCACCGATCGCGCCCTATTTGTCTATACTTCAGGGACAACCGGCTTGCCCAAAGCCGCGAACATCAGTCACGCTCGTATCCTGCAATGGAGCCAATGGTTCGCCGGGCTGATGAACACCGGACCCAGCGACCGATTGTACAGTTGCCTGCCGATGTATCACAGCGTAGGGGGCGTTCAGGCGACGGGAGCGCTATTAGCCTCTGGTGGTTCCGTGGTGATTCGTGATGGTTTTTCCGCCAGCCAATTCTGGAGTGACATTGTCCGATGGGATTGCACTTTGTTTCAATACATTGGCGAGCTATGCCGATATCTGTTGAACACCCCAACCCATCCAAGCGAATTGGAACATCACATAAGATTGTGCTGCGGGAACGGCCTGCGTCCGGATATATGGAAGAGTTTTCAGGACAGGTTCCGCATTCCGCGGATTTTGGAATTTTACGCGGCAACCGAAGGCAACGTTTCACTGTTCAACGTTGAGGGCAAACCCGGCTCTATTGGCCGTGTCCCATCCTATTTGTCGCATCGATTCCCGGCGTCTCTCGCGCGTTTCGACATAGATCAAAATCAGCTGGCAAGAAACGAGCAGGGATTTTGCCTTCGTTGCGCTCCCAACGAAACAGGGGAAGCGCTAGGCAAGATTTTCGAGGATTCCTCCAACGCCGGAAACCGCTTTGATGGCTACACCAATAAGGAGGATTCAGAAAAGAAGATAGCGCGCAATGTCTTTGAACCGGGAGACGCATGGTTTCGAACCGGCGATTTGCTGCGCAAGGATGAGAGTGGTTACTATTATTTTGTGGATCGCATCGGCGATACCTTTCGCTGGAAAGGGGAAAACGTTTCCACCGCCGAAGTGGCCGAAGCGATCTGCGGCTATCCGGGAATAATGCAGGCCAATGTCTACGGGGTTATGGTTTCCGGCGCCGAAGGGCGCGCCGGCATGGCATTGCTTGTTACCGAAGCTGATTTGGATTTGGCCGGATTCCGCACGCACCTATCCAATCGACTGCCGCACTATGCGCATCCATTGTTTCTTCGCATTCGGGGAGAAATGGAAGTTACCGGAACTTTCAAATACAAGAAAACGGACCTTGTGCGTGATGGATTTGATCCGGACGCGACGAACGATATTATCCATTTCAATGACCGCGAACTTGGCGCATTTGTGCGACTTGATGCTGAATTATACAGTTCCATCCAATCAGGGCTGGTGCGGCTATGATTCGAATCCATATCGGCTTAGTCAACAATATGCCCGACTCCGCGCTTGATCTCACCGAACGGCAATTCCGGCAATTGCTTGAGGATGCGGCTAAAGTGGCGGGGGAGAGCCTAAGAGTTCAGCTATCTCTGTTCGCCCTGCCCAATGTGCCTCACTCGGACGAAGGCAAACGGCGCATTGCTAGCCATTACTTAAGCATCAAAGAGCTTTGGAACACCTCTCTTGACGGGCTGATTGTAACCGGCGCCGAACCATTGGCCGCCAATCTTAAGGACGAGCCATATTGGTTAGATCTTTCCCGTCTGGTGGATTGGGCGGAGCACAACACATCTTCCGCAGTGTGGAGTTGCCTTGCGGCCCATGCGGCGATGCAGCACATCGAAGGCATCGAACGCCGTCCGCTTAACCGTAAATTATTCGGAGTCTATGAATGTTCCAAAGTAGGCAAGCACTTTTTAACTTCGGGAATTTCATCGAAAGTTTTCGTTCCCCACTCAAGATGGAACAATCTGCGAGAAGAAGAATTAATCGCCGGCGGGTATCAGGTTCTGACCCGCTCCGAAAAGGCCGGCGTTGACACTTTCGTCCGGTCGAACATTGAATCTTCTAAACGGAGCCACTTTGTTTTTTTCCAAGGGCATCCGGAATATGAGTCAGCTTCCTTGTTATTTGAGTATCGTAGAGATATCCACCGTTTCCTACGTCACCAAGGAGACACATACCCTACCATGCCTGAAGGTTACCTTGACGAAAGCTGTATAAGAGAATTGAACGCATTTAGAGACAGAGTATTAAAGGATCAGCGGGAAGAATCCCTAGCCGATTTTCCGGTTGCCGCGGCTGCTTTTACTGTAAGAAACACTTGGCGTCCCGCAGCCATCAAGATGTATGCGAACTGGCTGAATTTTCTGTGCGCACGTAAAGAGCGGCAATGGAAGCAGCAATCCAGAGTAGTTGCAAGCAAGTGACGGGCTGAAGCCCGTAACCATGAAATTAGATTTTTGAAAAATAAGGAGGAAGCCATGGCGCATTTTGAAATTCATCCGGTCGTCCAAACTGCATTGCCGGATGTTGCCGCCTTCCTCGATCAGCGGATTTCCAGTAAAGGCAAAGGCGGGCCGGTTCAATTGGAAAGAAGGCTGCGTTGGTTACTGATGGACAATCCCGCCGCAACCGAAGATA
>JAYVXT010000779.1:0-3375 GCA_043785065.1 Bryobacterales bacterium
GCGCTGGCCGGTTACGCGGCGAACGCAGGAGATGTGTGGCTGGTTTCGATCAAAAGATCTACCTCGAAGGTGGAGTAAAGCCGTTCCCGGATGTGGAACTTACGCTGCTGTTCGGAGTACCCATCGCGAACCTTCCCGTCACTGTTCGAGATATTTTAACCGGAGGAATGGGGGTTCTTGCTATGTTGGTTGTGATCAAAACATGGCTCTAAATATGAAATGGCTCTCCGCGCTGTGGGGCAACAAGCAGCCGGAGCAGGAAGCCGCTCCGCAAATTAATAATTCTGGAGTAAGTCCGGTGGGACCGGCGAAAACGGCGCCGGTCGAAGTAAGCGGCGCGGCAGTCATTACCGTGGCGCAGGATCCGCGTCTGCAGTCCGCGGAAGCAGAGGCGCGGGGGCGGTTTCCGGAATTTGACGCGGCATTTCACGACGGCGCGGGATCTGACTTCGCGGTGAAGGCGCAGCTTGTGGCCAACGGCGGGCGCGAACATATCTGGGTGAAAGTTAAAGAGCTGCGGGGCAACACGATTGCGGGGACTTTGGGCAATAATCCGACCAATCCTGGAGAATTGAAGTTAGGCTCTAGAGTGGAAGTGGATTTGACCCAGGTTGAAGATTGGATTTTCAGCCGCAACGGTATACGCCAAGGATTGTTTACCAAACCCGTGCTGTTGCAAATGGAAAAAGAGCGGGCGGCCAAGAAATAGACGCTTGCCGGGATGTAGTATAAGAACATGCGTTTCGCTTTGCCATTGATATTTACTTTAGCCGCTTGTGCCCAAGACGCGGCCCCGCAACTGAGCTCCGCCGAAAAACAGTTTCAAGAAATGTTGTCCAATGTCACTTTGATGGGTTTCTACACTCGCAGCGAAGGTAAGGAACTACTGGAAGACCGTTACGTGATTGAACGCGTGACGAAGATCAAGGACGACTTGTGGAAGTTTGAGGCACGGATTCAATACAACAAGAAAGACATGAAGATGGCCATGAATTTGCCGGTGAAGTTTGCCGGAGATACCCCTTTGATTGTTTAGTTCACCGCATAGATTTTTTGCCCGATTTCGCGCGACAAAAGCCTATGAAGTGGAAACCGGATCAGGCGCGGAATTGGTCTAAAAATGCGGTGAACTAAAGCGCACCGTAAGATTGAGGGCTATGGGTTTTGTTCGTCGCGGATTTGGTGAGGGGATGAGGAAACAGGACATGGAGCGTGGCGTATTGCGATAAACGGGAAGGGGCGCGATCAGCCAGTTTTTCATGACCGGCATAAGCAGGCGGCATGCGTAGCGTTTTGCTATCGGAATTAATGCGTCGATACAATTCACTTGCGGACGCGTCACCGGCGACAACAGCGAAGCGACCCTTGCCCATATCCTGCTTCGCGGAAGCCTCCACATCCAGGCGCATTTTTGTTTTACGATTCCCGGCATCAGGTCCATGGCAAGCAAAGCAGCGGTCGGAAAGGATCGGTCGGATGTCGCGGTTAAACTCAATTGCGGAAAGCGGTAGGCTGAGCAGAACGAAGAAAGTGAAACGGAGCATCCAATTGGATTCTATCGCATGGGACGTTACGGTGAACGGAATGAGAGCCCACCGATGCCCGCACGTTGTGTTATGGAACGCGGTTTTCACAAGTGGAGGTGTGCACGGGATTGACCCGGTTAGGTTCGTTCCAACGGGTATATTTTCCGTTAACTTCCGAAAATGGCCTAACCCTTTATTTCCGATAAACACGTTTTGCGACTGGGTATTCCCGGAATCTTGCATTTGTGGTCTGTTCTCATGACGGTATCAGCGTACCATGGGTGGTTTCGGTTGACATGGGTAAGTGCTGTATAATCAACGCAAATTGGGTTGTGATGACTTCAAATTGTTTACCCGATTCTATGTAATTTCTTAATTTATCTTTGCGTTATCCGTGTTCATCTGCGTTCATCGGCGGGCCAGTATTTTGTTTTCATGGAGTTTTACGGGAACTCTTTAGATCGGATCCATTGGCCGCCGATGAACGCGACTAGACGCGGATAAGAGCGGAGATGATCTTGGCGGTTTACACAGATGGAAGTGTGCATTGGATTGACCCGGTTAGGTTCGTTCCAACGGGTATATTTTCCGTTAACTTCCGAAAATGGCCTAACCCCTTTATTTCCAATAAACACGTTTTACGAATGGGTATTTTCGAAATCTTGCATTTGTTGTCTGTTCTCATGACGGTATCAGCGTACCATGGTTGGTTTCGGGTGACATAGGTAAGTGCTATATAATCAACGCAGAATGGGTTGTGATGACTTCAATTATTTACCCCGATTCTATGTGAAATTCTTAAATTATCTTTGCGTTATCCGTGTTCATCTGTGTTCATCGGCGGCCAGCATTTTGTTTTCATGGAGTTTTACGGGAACTCTTTAGATCGGATTTATTGGCCGCCGATGAACGCAGATAGACGCGGATAATTGCGGAGATGATCTCGGCGAGCGGGGTAGGGCGCAATAACATTAATAATGTTTAATGAGCGTCTTTCTTTACCACTTCCGCATAGAACAAGTGAAGGGAACCTTGACGGCGGATTTTGTCGCAAGGACCTCAAAAGTGCAGGAGAAGCAAAATGTTAGGCACATCACTCGCAAAGTTGACCACGGGACTAGTAGATGGATTACGGGACCGATTTATCCGAGTCGGAGCGGAACAAGATCCTGGTTGGAAGACGTGCAAATCAATTCTTAGGATTTGCCTCTCCATGGGCCTACTGATCCTCCTTGCCGGGATGCAGCCGATGCTGGCGCAGAACACGCTGTCGTCCTGGGGACGCAACGACTATGGCCAGTTAGGCAACGGTACGACTACGGCATCGAATAAGCCTTTAACAGTGAACGGCATGACCGGAGTGGTTGCAACCGGAGGCGGCCAGGGGGGCTTGGCGGTAAAGAGCGATGGTACTGCTTGGGCATGGGGGCCTAACCAGCAAGGCGGGTTAGGAAATGGGACCACCATAGACAGCAGTGTTCCCGTGCTGGTTACGAATTTCACTGGCACATTCGCAGCAGTTGCCGGTGGTCTGGTGCACAGTCTAGGTTTGAAAGCCGATGGAACCGTTTGGGGGTGGGGATACAACGGTTATGGGTGCTTAGCCCGCATATCTCACGAAGCACCAGCAAAAAGCCGTTCTCTATGGCATAACTGAGTTTCCACACAAGCAGTTAGCGCCAAAAGGAAACGGCTTTCGATATGACAGAGTGTATCCAATCTAGATTCGCATTTGAAGCGTGCGGGAAGCGAGAAATCGTGGCCCAGTTCGACGGAGGCACGATCAGCTCGGATGGAGGGGTTTTACTTCTGCGGCAAACCGAAAAGCGCTTGAACCTGCTTGCGCGCC
>JAYVXT010000780.1:0-10884 GCA_043785065.1 Bryobacterales bacterium
GCCTGGGGCGTGAGTCTTACATTCCAAATTATTCGCGCCAGCGGACTGCGTTTGCTTCAACTGGTGGGCCACCACCCAAAGCGGCCTGCTTGGTTTGCCAAACTACGGAGCTGGTTCCCCAACCTGCCCCGTCCATCCAATGATTCCACTTGTACAACCCGCTGACCACGACGGAAAAAACAACAACTCGAAGCAGTTCGAGACCGTCCACCTTGAAGGGTGAACGGTTTTGGTTTGAAGAGTAGTCCGGGCCCGGATTCGCTCTCTGGTCATAAATTACGATAGCGGCATGGTGAGGCCATTTTTCGAGAGGGGTCAAGTGGTTGGTGTGATGGTAGATATAAACATGCAATCGGTGGTGATGAGGGTTCGACGGAGCCCAACTCGGGTAGGGAATTGGCTTTGTTTTCCGTTTCCATCGGCCGCTTACTTACCGGCACCCACCACGTGCAGATTCACCGTCTTCGCCTGCGCCCCTTGGGAAACCATCACCGCCAACGGCGCGGAGACCGCTGCTTTGGCCGACCCCGGAGTAACTGGTTGCGCTCCCCGCGCGATGCCATCGTCGTCATTCACCTTGAAAAAACTGCTGAACACGGCTAGATTCAGAGGTTTGTCGTAAGGAACCAATAACCGGTATTCCCGGCTGGTGGCATTGGAGACGGTCTTTTGCAGATGTTGGAATCCGCTGGGTGTTGTCACGCCAACCATCATTGAGGCCCCTGGAGTCTTGCCAAGTGGCCAGTTGGGTCGTCCATGTGAACCTGCAGCACAGCGGCTTGGGCCAAGCGGATGATCTGGCTGGAGGCCGTCAAATTCCCCGCTGTGATTTGGGCGCGCGCCTACTTGATCGCGATTGTTACTATTTGCGCAGAGTTGTCATTGTCACCGATCTTCAGCACAACGGGCTGTGGACCGGAACTGATTCCATCGGGGACAATTGCGTTGAAGTTGGAGCACACCTAATTTTCCCACCGCAGCCACAGCGGAGACCACTTTAGCGGATTGCCCGCCAATAGTTAGCGAGACTGTAGCTTTGGGAACTAAAGTCACCAACGGGGTTGATAGAGCGACTATGGGCTGCCTGAAATTCGGCGAGTCCCACAACCCTGCGCCAGTTGCAAGTATTGAAATGGAAGAACCTTTTGCCGCGGGGTTCCCCGCGCTATTGGGGGTCGAGCCTTTCGGATCAACGGGGTCCACATTGAAGATTAAGCCTTGGCCCTGGCCGCTCTGATCAACCGTGAATATCCCCGGCGAAGTTTCTTGCATGGGCAACGTTAAATGCGAGCTGGGTACGTCGAATCGGCCATTTCTACTAAAGCGGGAAAGGATTACTTCAACTGTTTTCTGACCTGAGACTCCGTATGGCACAACGCAGTTAACCTGATCGTTGCTTACGTAAAGAAGCGGGGCGGGGATGCCGTTAAAGGAAACCGCCGTGTTTCCCAAGGTTGTCGGGTACAATCCATCCCCACCAACTTGTCCGAAGAGTGGAGGCGTGCTGAGGTGTGATCCATAAATGGAAACAAGTTGTTCAGGGGAGATGGCTGGTTGGGACACGGCTGAGCCAACGACTGCGGAAACGACTGGGTTTTGAATTTGTAAGAAGAGAGAGACTCTAGTTGCCGCCTGCACGCTTAAAGGCTGATCGGCCCGGTAGAAACTTAACTGGATTTGATGACTTCCGGCCACCATATATGGCAGGGTTTGTGGGTTAAGGGCGTAACCTATCTCAAAGGAAGCCGGTGATTTCACACCACCCATTCCGTTTGAGGGAGAGACGATCAGGTAGTTAAAATCGGCCCCGCTCACGCCATCAGCAGGTATCGCGACGACCTTCAACGGAACTTCGGACTGAAAGCTAATGTATCCGGAGATTCCTAGTGGAATTAGGGTATGGGCGGGAGCCATGAGGTTTAGGAACTCTTGGGAAACAAAAATTGCCTGTCCCCATACGGTTACCTTCAGCAAAGTGCAACATACACACAACTTCAAACAGTTAACCCGCACTTTGCGCATCATGGCCGCCCACCAGCCGTTACACTTAAGCTAATTGCCGGTGGCGCTTTACCAGTGGGCACCAAAAGAGGGATTATTTTGCCAGTGCTGGGTATGGTTACTCCAACTCCGCCAGCCGGGGTAGATTTTACTGCGTTATCTCTCACTTGAAAAAAGGAGTTGGAGACAACAAGGTTCACAGGCGTATCGAAAGGAATAACAATCTGGTGGTTCCTTCCCGTCGAAACGTTGGAAAGTAAAGTTGCGTGGCGAAATGCCGAAGCAGGATTTATGAATCCGATAAGAACGTGGGCTCCGGGGGTTTTACCTTCAGACTTGGAGAGCAATTGTGTAGCATCATCAATCCTTATTGGAACGGCTACTCCTTTTTTCAATGTGACCACAACGGTGGGATTCTTATTGTTACTGGTTATTGCAACGGCTATCACTGTATGACCCCATTCACATGAGTCTAACCAGATGGTTCCGGAAGGTTGAACACACAGCGCATAACTCCCATCAGATAACCCAGTAAATTGAAATTTGCCTGCAGGTCCGATATGGGTACTTGCATCAGTCTGACGTGACTTGCGTTCGAATTGGTCGTTGACGTGGATTTTGAAGCTGACGCCGCGTTCGGCCGTGACGCTGAAGTTTGCGGGGAGTTTGCCGTTTTTGACGTTGACGATGGGTGGGTTGTTCTTCCACAAACAGGGGTTGATGAACAGGGTGGCGGGCATGTTGACGCAAACTTTGTAGTCGCCGTCGGCCAGGTTGGCGGGAGCGAAATCGGCTTTGTAGTCGCCGTCGCCCTTCTTAGATTTGGAATCGTCGGTGGCGTTGAGGAGTTGGACGGTGGGATTGGCTATGTTGTTGCCGTCTTCGTCCTTGATCTTGACGGAGTTGTTGGATTGTGGTGATTGAGCCGCTAGAAGCCCGAGCGACAGAGCTGCCGCGAAAAAGTGAGAAAATGCACGTTTTGAGCAGTGCATTAGCGATCCTATTGCTGAATATATTTCAATCATGTTTCCGTAATTAGCTCCGTATTGTGGGCTCAATGTATGGGTGGGAGTGTGCGATAAGGGAGGGCATAGTCAACTAGGATTATTCCTACCCCCGCTACCCTACTCACGACAGGCGGTTGGTGCTTTGCTTTATCACCCAGCAAGGATCCAATCTGTTAGCTGGCCTTGATACTTTGCTTGCTGAAAATTCCCGCCAAGAGCTTGCTTGTCTGAACGAAGAAGAATTAACTACTTTGCTTGATCTTCCCGGGCGCGTTAAGACGCAGTTGGGTACACTGAATAAATAGCGCCATGAGAGATTTCATCCTATTCGCGTCCCTGCTACTGCCCTTGGCCTTCGCCCAGAATTGGGTAATCGACCCCCGTCATTCGACGGCACAGTTTTCCGTTCGCCACATGGTGATTTCCAATGTTAGAGGCGAGTTCTTGAAATTGTCCGGGAAGGCCACTTACGATCCAAGGAACCTCAAGGATGCAAACCTTCAAGCAACGATCGACGTAAGCAGCATTACCACCAGAGACGAAAAACGCGATACTCACTTGAAAAGCCCGGATTTTTTCGATGCCGCAAAATTTCCCGTCATTACATTTATGAGCCGGGGAGTTAGTAAGAATAGCGCCGGTCTTAGCATCGTTGGCGACCTAACTATGCACGGAGTAACTAAGCCTGTGACTCTCACGGTGGAGGAGCCCAGCGAGGAGATTAAGGATTCTTTAGGGAAAAGGCGTATCGGCGCATCGGCCATGCTGAAGCTGAACCGCAAGGATTTCGGCATTAATTACAACAAGGTTTTGGAAACTGGCGGAGTGATCGTCGGAGATGAAGTGTCTATCACTTTAGACGTCCAACTAGTTAAGAATTAATACATCGTCCATCCAACGGGCGCGCAAATAAGTGGTTTTTTATCAGCGCGGCAAAAAAAGTTAACAATTGCGAGACACGGCGGGTGTAAATTCGATATAACAAGTGTAAGTAGATTGACGTGTCCCGCCTTACTTTCATATCCATACTATTCGCCGGTTTTCTTATCTCGTGCGGAGATAACAAGACTGCCGCCGCGCCTCCCAAACTGGTGGAGGATAAAATTGCCGTTCCGCAAGACCGCTGGATCGACGATGTATCCCGCTATTTAGCTGGGCTTCCGGCCAAGCCTGGCAGCAAGATCGCCGACCTTCATGAATCGCCCGTTTTCAAAGCCCACATGGCCGATTTCGACGCAAAGTGGGCAGTCTTCGAGCAAGAACGCCGCGCGAAGATGGAAAAATTCCAACAGACCGAACTCTCCGGCAGTGAGATCACGGGCTCCACGCTTCTCTATGCTTTCGGCGGACCGGACGTACTTACTGCTCATACTTTCTTTCCGAAGAATAAAACTTATGTGCTAATGGGCCTTGAGCCCCCAGGTGGGCTGCCCAGCGAAGAATATCTGCGATTGAAGGTGCTGGAAAAATCGGACTACTTGCCAAAAATTCGCGGCAGCATGAAGGATATTTTAAACAAAAGTTTCTTCATCACGCTGTTAATGGATCAGATGTATCGTGGCCAAATTACCGATGGCTTGATGCCTATCATACTGGTCCAAATGGCCCGGACCGGATACACTGTTACAGGTCATTTGCATGTGCAGCTTAAGGACAACGGTAATTGGGAAGCCCGCACTCCCGATAGCCAAGCCACCAAGGGCATGATCATCGATTTTCAGACCGATGCTGGTCTTAAAAAGCGTTTGATATACGTCTCCGCGAACTTGCAGGACGATAAGCTGAAGGGCAATCAGCCGGTGCTGGCTTTCCTTGAATTGCAAAAGCCGACCGTGGCCTACTTCAAGGCCGCTTCTTATCTTCCTCATCACAATGATTTCAAGTTGATCCGGGATACGATCCTGCGGCTGTCCTCGGCAATTTTGGAAGACGATTCGGGCATTCCGTATAAGTACTTCGATAAGGATCAATGGGAGTTCCAGTTCTACGGCAAATACGACCGTCCCTACGCCGGATTCAAGAACATGACCCAGCCCACACTGAAAGCCGCGTTCGACGGACCCGAAGTCAAGCCTCTAGATTTCCCGATTGGCTATGGGTTCAAACGTATTCCTTCAGATTTGATTTTAGCGAAAAAGAAGCCGGGCGCCGTCGCTTCGGTTGCACCTGTTTACATGGCTAAACCGTAACGCTAAAGCCTTCACGCCCGATGGAATTCCACCAATAAGACCGTGGAACAACCCGTCAATATTGCGGTACAGTCCCAGAATATCTTTAGTTTCAAATGCCGTTGGGTCACCGGGCGTTTTCCAACTCGCAATTTTTCTGGTTCCAATACGACAGGGGGCGACAAGTCAAATCTTCAGGAGCTCTTAAGGCGGGTGGAGCCGGTGGCAATCCAAGCAGGTGAATTGGCTTCGTTCCGCAAACAACAAACCTTGTATTTTCGGCCTGACTTGCAGGGACAAGGTTCATTTCGGCCAGTTTTGACGATGGGGCTGACGTAGGTTTGGCTGGAGTGGATGACGAATTTGGGTTCGCTCCGCTGAATTTGAACGGGGCTGGTATGGACTGGGGCCGAGTGGGGGATTTGAGGGCGCGGAGCTCTTTGTGGGACTTGTGAAATGTGCGTTCGGCGCGGGCGCGGAAGGCGAGGATGCGATCAAGGGTTTTCTTGCGCTGGTTTCGGAGAGCAGCGGGTCGATACCTTCGGTGTTGGCTATTTCGGCTTCGAGGCGGTTGGTGCGTTCGATGTTCCAGGCGGCGAGGGCGAGTAGGTCGAGCAGGGCGACTTCGACAATATTGGTGGGGTTGAGGACGTAGACGTAGGAGTTTCGCAGGGACTCGAATTGGGTTCGTTCCTGATCGTTGAGCAGGACGGCGTGTTTTCCGTAGAAGCCGTGTTTGGTGGCGTTGGCGGAGGAGGCGGCTTTGCCTTCCGGGGTGCGGGGACCGGTGGAGGACTGAGCGTTGGCTTGATTGGCGGTGAGTTGCGCGGGTGTGGACATTTTGCGGGCTCCTTTTTGGTTTCGAAATGGGGAAGGGCGGCTGATTCCGAGTGGAATGGCCGCCCTTATGGTTCTATTATTGCAGGTGGGCTGCAGAAAGAGGGTTCTCGAAAGCTGGTATGTTATTAATTTGGTTTGTAAAAATAGCTTTTCAATACGCTGTGATTCAAGTTCCGGAGAGTATCCGGAGGAGATTTTCATTGGACGGTAGAGGCTTTGCACAAAGCCTGTACTTTTCAGAATTGGCCGCAGATAAACGCAGATGAACGCGGATAAACACAAAGCTTCATTTCAGGCTGGCCAAAACGGCGCGGAAACTGTTTAAACCTGCTTCCAGGTTTTCGATGATTTCCTCGGCTAGCTGATCCGGTTCCGGGAGATTGTCGAGGTCCGTTAGACTCTTATCCTTTAGCCAGAAGACGTCCCGGCTGGTTTTGTCGCGGGCGGCTAATTCCGCATATGTATATTTTCGCCAGCGGCCTTCGGGGTGGGTTTCGGCATCCCAGGCTGGCTTGCGCTTGTGGCGGTTCTTGGGGTTATAGCATTCCAGGAACTCAGCCAGATTCTCGAAACGTAGCGACTTCTTTTTCAGCGTGTGATGAATGTTGGTGCGGTAGTCGTAATACCAGACTTCCTTGGTCCACGGGGTCTTGCTGGCTTCGCGATTGTCGAAGAAGTGCGCCCGATGCCATGTACGATGCGATCAAGAGCCACGGCGAATGGGTTTTGCGGTTAGGCAGCTCAGGCGCGCTTAAGGCTAAATCAATAAATGCGGTAGAAATCGATTCCCGAATACAGCTTCTTCGCTAAGTTCTGGGAGGGGCGAATGCAAGCTCCATGTCGGTCCATTGACCCCGCCCCGCAACTGTGATAGCGTCATTGAGGCGGTATAGGCCGTTACTTTCCCGGAGGTTCCATGCGCATCCTGATCCCCTCAACAGCCACTTTGTCCTTGGCCTTTCAGTTCTTGTTCGCTCAAGCCCCGGCCAAGCTTCCACCCGTGGCTAACCTCAAGGTAGACTACGAAAAACACGTCCTCCCGATCCTCTCGCAAAAATGCTACGCATGCCACGCGGGCGATGTGCAGCAAGCCGGGCTCCGCCTCGACTTACGTCAGAACGCCCTGCGCGGCGGCGATTATGGGCCGGTGATCCTTGCCGGTAAATCCGCGGAAAGCAAACTGATCCGGCGGTTGGTTAATGGCGATGGCGGCTTGCAGATGCCTCCCACGGGCGCACTCTCCGATGACGAAATCGGCATCCTGCGCGCTTGGATCGATCAGGGTCCTGAGTTCCGCACCGAAATCAAGGAGGATACGCAGAAGCCCGTCGATGCGAAGCTGGCCGCGCTGATCACGGCTGTCCGCTCAGCGGATGTGGGTGAGGTTAAAAAGCGACTTTCGAGGAATCGGGAGCTTGTTTCCGCGCCAGACTCAAGCGGTTCCACTTTGTTGCATCATGCGGCTGGCTTCGGCTCTGTTGATACGATGAAGCTGCTGATTTCGCTTGGGGCCGATATTAATGCGAAGAACAAGCGCCAATCCACGCCAATGTTTTGGGCGATTCATGAGGAAGCGAAAGTGAAGCTGTTGCTGGACGCTGGGGCTGAGGTGAATCATCGCAACGTGGATGGCCGATCGGCGCTCTATCAAGCCGTCTCACTAGGCAATGCGAATGGAATTGTGAAAATGCTGCTGGACAAAGGCGCCGGGGCGAACCTGGCTACAACCAACGGGGCCACACCTTTGATGATGGCGGCAACGCGTGGGAATGTTGGCGCCATGCACATGCTGCTGGAGAACAAAGCCGGTGTGAACGACAAGAATGGCGCGGGCGGCACGGCTCTGATGAACGCGGCGGCCAGCGGCAATCCGAACGCCGTGCGGCTGCTCCTCAAAAAAGGCGCCGACGCCAAGGCCACCACTAAGCGCAACGAAACGGCGCTGGCCAATGCCGCCACCACGGGCAATGCAGAAATGGTGAAGATGTTGCTGGCGGCTGGGGCTCCGGTAAATACGCAAGATGTTCGTGGTTACTCCGCGCTGCTTTACGCTGCCGGGTCGGACACCGCTCCTCTTGAAGTGGTGAAGCTGCTGTTGGAAAACGGGGCCGATCCGGGCTGTCTTGGCGATGAGGAAACGGCAAAGGCCTTGGCGGCTAAGCGAGGCAATACGGCAGTGGCGAAATTGTTGGGCGCGGTAGTTGCGCAACAGGCTGGGGCCGCGGCCGTAAGCACTCGTCCCATTCCGGAAGCGGTGGAAAAGGCCTTTGGACTACTGGCCAAGCAAAGCCAAACATTCATTCGCACGGCAGGCTGCAATTCCTGCCATGCGCAGGATCTTCCTTCGGCGGCGGCGGCTATTGCTCGCGATCATGGTTTGCCCGCGCCGAAAGAGATCGCCCAATTGCCGGCGTCAATGCTAATTTCGCCGGAGCGTGGCATGGATTTGGGTTTCGTGCAGGTGGGCAGCGTGGGTTGGGAACTGTTCGACTTGGGCATGAACCATGCACCGAAGGATCAATACACGGATGCGGCTGTGCGATTCCTCAAGGCGATGCAAACAGAAGATGGCAGTTGGCATGCGCCGGAAAGCAGGCGGCCTCCAGTGAACGTTGGCCAGTTCAATGCGGGGGCATTGGCGGTGTACGCGATGAGTGCCTATTCGCCGGAAAGCGAAAAGGCCGATACGCGGAAGGCTATCACCCGCGCGGGGAAATGGTTTGAAGGCGCGACGTCGAGCACCAGTCAGGACCGGGCGTTTCACTTGCTTGGGTTGACTTGGGCGAAGGGTTCGCAGGCGAAGATGGATGCCGTTGCCAAGGAACTGGCTGCGTCGCAGCGGCCCGATGGCGGGTGGAGCCAATTGCCGGAACAATCGTCAGACGCCTATGCCACGGGCCAGGCGCTGTACGCTTTGGCGGTTTCGGGCAAGATGTCCACAACGGATGCGGTTTTTAAGAAAGGTATCAGCTTTTTGCGAAACACGCAAGCTGAAGATGGTTCCTGGCATGTGAAGACCCGCTCCATCTGGCTGCAGCCCTACTTCGACAGCGGCTTCCCGTATGAGCACGATCAATGGATTTCAGCCGCTGGCACGGCTTGGGCGACGATGGCTCTATCCATGTCGACGGAAGATCGGAAAATTAGCCGGCGGTAATACGGTTAATAGTTATACCAAGCTGAATGGGCTGACCAACCGTCGCACTTCAGGCACTGCGTGGCCGTGTGCTGGGTCATGCACCCGGGGCAAACGCCGCCGGTTTCAAATGTGTGCCACTGAAACCCGCAGGAGCAACTCCATTTGTCCTTCGCTTTCGGCTTCCAACGGCACAAAGGGCAGCGAATTTTAGGACCTGTTAAGCCGGTATACGGTTTATCTTTTGGTTTCGCGCCCGGCTTACCGGTAAAAATATCTGTTCCCGGTTCCATCACAACCGGCTGTTTGCTGGAAAGTGGTTTCGGCATATCTATTTCTATTGTCCTCGATTTGGCCCTCAACATTGTAGCCTGGAAGGATGACCGAAGTAGAAATTTACAATGCCATTGGTGAAGAGGGATTCGCGAAGTTGATCGGCGCGTTCTATGCGCAGGTGCCGGGCGATTCGATTTTGGGGCCGATGTATCCGCCCGGGGACTTAGCGGGAGCCGAAGTGCGGCTGCGCGATTTCTTGATTGGCCGCTTTGGCGGACCAATGCGGTATGTGGAACAGCGGGGCCATCCAAGATTGCGAATGCGCCATGCCCGCTTCGAGGTTGACCTTGCCGCCAGCCGCCGTTGGATGGAGTTGATGCGCCGGGCGCTGGATCAAGCGGCATTTCCCACCGAGGTGCGGGAAGTGATTGAACCCTATTTGGAGCAGACCGCCGCGAGCATGATCAACCGTATGCCTATTGATTGAACCTGATTTGTCCAGCCGTTAAATTTGTTGGGGCGTCCCGATTCAAATTAGTGGGTCAGGGTGTAAACCACGAAGTTAACGCCAAGCCGGATACCCAAGGAAGAAAACTTTTCGGGATACTCGGGGTTGTCCGCTAACTGCCAGGAATCGCCTAGATCGTTATTGAATGTCATGATGATCATCACGCGGTCGCTGTCGTCTTTTATGGCTCGCCAACGGGGAATATTGCCATCACCGCGATAAGTGTTTCCTTTGCGCTTCCTGGAACGGAAATTTCCCACTTGATACTTTTCATTGAGATCGAAAACATTGTGAAAGATTGGGTCCTCCTCTGGTAAGTCGACTACCTGGCGATCAGGAAAAATCTTTTGGAGGCCCATCCTGAAACCTTCCCATTCCTAAACAGCTTCGGAACTACTGGTGAATGGGAAATCCTTCACCACAATTGGAGGCGCAATCATGCCTTGCCCTTCACCGCCACGCACCCTAACGGGCTTGCCCATGGCGATTGTGTTTTGTAACATCCGAATAGGTTCTTTCGTTGAAACGGAAGTTCATTGCCAGCCCGGTTACTTTGCCGTTTTCGATGAGAAACAAGACATCCCGCGTTTGTGTATTGCACCGTTTGTTGATTGACTGAGCGGATATACCAGAATCTGGTTATTAATCCGTCAGCGTTCCTGATTGTTGTCGATAAGTGGGCGTCCGTAGTGCGGCCGTAGCCGAAGTTACCCTTCTTATTCGCGATGGCTGCGGTGGTTGCCGCCCGTTCGAAAAAGCCGGCGGCCACTAAGCTCGAAGCCTTCGCGCCTTCGACAATGGCTCGCACGTGTGGAATCATCAACTGGTTGCGTGCGCTGCCGTGGATTGAACGTAGTTCTCTATGTCCGCGTACTTTGGCGGGGAAAGGGCCGCCATTAAGCGCGAACCGGATGGAGGCGCGTACGGAGCTTCTGATGCTAATGTCGC
>JAYVXT010000781.1:0-3375 GCA_043785065.1 Bryobacterales bacterium
TGAACCGGCAGGGAATCACTACGTTTCTCCTGAAGTACCGGCTGTCAAACACAGGCGAGACGGACGCGGATTTTGGCCGAGCCTTGGGAGGAATTTTTAAAGCGCTGACGACGGACAATGCGACTGCCATCGCATCGTTGGGGCCAGCTGCCGCCATCGCCGCTGCCGATGGTCGAAAGGCAATTGAAACTGTCCGCAAGAACGCAGCAAAATGGCAGATTAGACCGGATCGCATCGGTATCCTGGGCTTTTCTGCCGGCGGTGCAGCGGTGATCGGCTCGGCAACGAAACACGATACGCAGAGCCGCCCGGACTTCGCAATCTCGGTCTACGGACCGCCGTTGCTCGGTGCCGAGGTCCCGCCCGACGCGCCGCCGTTGTTTATCGCCTGCGCCTCCAATGATCCCGTGTTACCGGTGGAGGGCAGCCTAGAAGTCTTCAGCGCCTGGAAGAAGGGAGGCCATCCCGTTGAAATGCACATCTATGCGAAGGGTGGGCATGCGTTCGCAATCAGGAGGTGGGATCTGCCCGTCGGCCATTGGACAGATCAGTTGGAAAACTGGCTTGCATCAGAGATCTACGCCAATAATCGCCGGTGATTGAAGCAAAAATGTTTCACACCTCAATTAATTAGCGGACGTGTTATCTAGCCGAAGGGTAACATGCGTCTACGGCGGCATGAAATGTCCTCCGCCGTGATAGCGATCCAGGTGGCGGTCTTCTTGTTCGGTGTATGTCATTGATCTTCAACCGGGTGCGCAAGTCGTTCCCCACGTACCTAAAAACTCAATCTCCCCTGTTTCCCATAACTTACTCCCACACCAAAAGCAATTCGCTTGCGCCCGCCTGCTAGCCTTATTAACGTAAGAGAACGAATCCGGCCGGACTACTCTCAATCCGAAATTGCTCTGTCTTGCGGCGGAGCAGTCTCGGGTCGACCTGAGTTCTACATCGTGTCAGTAGGGTTGTTAATGTCGAAAAACTGAAAGGGCGGCGCTGGTTGGGGAACCGGAGCTTCGGCGCACGCGAGAAATGACCCACTTGTGTTGAATTAGAGTGACCCACACTGAAAACAGCCCGTGCGGTGTGGCATGAAAAGAGAGGGCTATATCATCCCCGCCCAACGCGCGTAAGTGATTGACGTTCTGTCTCGCGGCAACGGCGCGCTTGACGCACGGGCAGTCCGGTGGCCACGTTCGGGGCCGAAATCCTGCCTGGCCAGGTGGGTCATTTTTCGCGAGCATACCCGGGTCATTTCTCGCGAGCGCCGAAGAACCGGAGTCGTCCGTCTGCTAAACGCAGACAGGCCGTTATGGTTGGCGGCTCTTCAGTTGAAGCGCAAAGCAGCCCGCTGGCTCGATCATTTTGAATCAGCAAGGCGTCATCAGGCGCACCAGTGTCATTAAAAATGCGGAGGCTCAACATGCAATACATCAATTTTCCTGAACCCTTCGGCCCTAGTGGGTGGTCGCGGTTTCAAGGCCAAGTGCCGAATTACATCCTCGGGAACCACCCGCTGACGCCCACGATTTTGTTCCAGAAACACTTCCAAGGGAGTATCGAAGAACAGGGCCTCCGGCTGAGCGCCATATAGCTCGGCAATTTTGATGAAGGAGCGGCGGTCGCTTGGCGTCAGGTTATACGCATCTAATGTTCGACCTGATGACGGTTGCTTTCCAAACCGACGCCTCCCGCGTGGCCACATTCCTTAGGCGATTTAGCAGAGCAAACGGGCGTATCGTGCGATCGGCATTCACTATTCGCATCATGGCCTGAGCAACCACGTCGGCGACAAGGATAAGATCGAAAAGTGGCGCGTTGTTTGACCACGTAATGGTGACTTACGGCAGCGGGCTGGGCGATGGCCATGAGCACGATAATCTTCCCACCTTATTGACCGGCGGAGGCAATGGATTGTTCAAGCATGGCCGGCATATCAAGTACAAAAACGAAACGCCACTGGCGAATTTGCACTTGGCGATGATGGATAGGATGGGCGTGCCCGCGGATTCGTTTGCGGATAGTAACGGGAAGTTGGGATACTTGGCCATTTGAAACCAAGTTAAAGGAGCGCTGAAAGAAGAGCGTAGTTGCAGTTTGATGATTGCTTGGGCTCCTTCCCTGGACGCGCAAGTTACCGCTCTCCTCAACAAATTGCCAGATGCTTCAACAGAGATCCGGCTGCGAAACGATTCTGCTAAAAGCGTGGCTGCTTACGCTACAAGTACGCGATGGCAAAGACAATCGCCTGCAAATCCGGACCTGTCCGAGCTTGTCTTACTATTCATCGATCCAACAGTCTATTTTCTCAAACCACTTAATGTGTGTCTGAACGCGGCTGGGGAGCTTCCACCCGGTGAGCAATGCGCAGTGGAAAGATTACCAACCAGTGGAAAGCCTGTCTTTGAGCAACCAGTTGTTGCGGCCATTTTCACTGATGGCTCAACTACAGGTGATGGTGCGTTGCTGACTCAGTTGCTTTCGCGCCGGAGTAGTATGCTGTCAGCCGTGGACCTTGCGGTGGAGACATTGCGAGATGCCGGCCACACCAATGTACCTCGACACCAACTGGTACGGAGTTTGAAAAGTTGGCGGATTCTGTGCGCCGTTGGTACCTACCGGTTGAGCAGCGTATTGGGGCGGATCTCTATCAGTCGATCGTGGGAAAACTGCTGAACTTGCCTGAAGGCCCTTTGGGATCTCCCTTTCCGCCGACGGCTTTTGTAGAACAAGAGATGGCTGCATTGAACCTCCGGCGGGTGGCGTTGGTCCAGTCGAAACCCAACTTATCTAACTAAATGCGTCCAGTGTGGGGAGCCACTCAAAATCACCATTTCGAATGTGCAGATTGGAGCCGACCCTGGTTCAGTACTCGAATTTGCAGCCCCTTTTTATGTTCAGCTTCCGGGTGCAGGTGCATGTCATTGGCAATTTGCGCAGGATGGAAGGCGCTTAGTTTGTTAGGAGTGGCGGGCATCCACGGCGCTGAGATATTTGATAAAGTTTGGATATGCTAACCCACGCTGCATCTGTTACCCGTCTTCGCGGAGCGTTCTACCGGTGCCGGTCGATCCGGCGCTTGCTGACCGTTCTCTTGATATTACTGTTGGGTATAAGTGGCAATGCCTGGGCGCAAGGAGAGGTGATCAGGCTCTGGCCCGGAGTTGCCCCAGGTTCCGAGAGTTGGACGCAGAAGGAAGTGAAGTTTAATGATGCGAGACACGGAGGTGAAGCAATCCGAAACGTTGTTGATCCCACTCTAACAGTGTCCTTGCCACCACCCGGAACAGCGAACGGAACGGCTGTTATTGTTTGTCCGGGTGGCGCGTTTCAGCTTCTCGCTTGGGAGAAAGAGGGTACCGAGGTCGCATCCTG
>JAYVXT010000782.1:0-3374 GCA_043785065.1 Bryobacterales bacterium
GGGCTCGTCCAGAATCAGGATTTGAGAATGGCGGAGGTAGGCGCGGGCAAGCGCCAAGCGCTGCCACTCGCCGCCGGAAAGATCCACCCCGCCATCGAACCGACGCCCCAACATTTGGTCCAGCCTTTCCGGAAAATTCTCAACCAATTCGATGGCGTTGCTTTTGCGGGAAGCGTCCCATAAACCCTCGTCGTCGCTGAGCCGGGAAATATCGCCAACTGCAATATTTTCCCTGGCGGACAAATCGTATCGGATAAAATCCTGGAATATGACTCCGATCTCCTTGCGAAGCTCTTCGATGTCGTAATCCTTAAGATCGCGCCCATCAAGCAGGATACGGCCACCGGTGGGTTCGTAAAGCCGGGCAATCAGTTTCACGATGGTCGTTTTGACTTCGCCATTTTCCCCGACCAAAGCAAACCGCCGGCCCTTCTCCAAACAGAACGACAATTGATCAAAAATGGGCTTTTCACTTCCCGGATATTGAAAGGAAACATTGTCAAACACTAAGCCGGTTTGCAACGGCCGGGGGGGCGCCGCTGTCGAACGGGAGAAGTCTATGGATGACTTCTGTTCGAAGAAGAGCATTAGGTCGCCCAGGAAAAGGGCTTGGTCGGCAATGCTGGAAAAAAGAGTGAAGATGGTTTGCAGGTGGCCATTTGCTCCGGCGATAGCTCCAACCATGAAGGTGAACGTGCCCATGCTCATTTTCTGATAAAAGGCCTGCTGGGCAACAAATGCGTAACAGCCGTAATAAGCGATGGAGGCCAATGCGGCAAAAAGCGCCCCCCATAGTAAGCGCCGCGCAGCCAATTGCCGGTGTTGCATAAGCACGCCGCTGGAACCTTCAGAATATTTTCCTTCAAGGTAGGGCGCCAAGGCGAATACCTTTAATTCCTTGGCTGTTTCCTTGCTGCTGGCCAGCGTCAGGTAATATTCCAAGCGGCGGTTGAGTGATGTCAATTCATGAGCCTGCGTGTAACCTAGAAACGCGAAGTGGCTTTCCACCAGGAATGCCGGTAGCACACTGAGTATCAAAACAACCAATAGCCAAGGAGAATAAGCAATGATGCCGGCCGCCAGCGAAACCAGCATCACAACGCGTTGCAACAACCAACCGGCCGATGTCAGCATGCCTGTCCGGTCGGTAACTTGAGCCCGTGCGCGCTCCAGCCGGTCGTGAAATGCCGGGTCTTCAAAGCTGGCCAAATCCAATGTGGCGGCATGCCTCATGACCTTCAGCGCCAGATGGCTGCTGAATTTGCCGGCGATCAAAACATCCAGATAATCGACCGCTTTACTGATGATTTGCGAAATTGCCACCAAAGAGAATTCCGCGCCTACCCAGAACCAGATTTGTCCGATATCCGCCGTCTGCCCTTTCGACGCCTGGAAGATTAAATCCACTAAACGTTTGGCGGTGTAGAGCATCGCCAGAGGCGAAAGCCCGCCAAGAATTCTCAAAAAGATAGTGCCGGCCACTGAGTAGGACGCTGCTTCCCACAGAAGCCGCCACAGCCGGGGAAGGTAACGCATGGCCGCCATTCGGTCCTTCCAAGCTTCTTTCTGCGAGCTAATTTGCGGGAAGTTCATTTTATTCAGCGGCGCCACTGGCAAAAACGTCATTTGTCCGCATTGGAATGAGTCCTAGTCCTGATCCAAATATTCCAGCGGCACATCGTCCTGAAGCTTCTCCTTGGTGTGAAGCTCTTCGACATCGCCATCCGGAGCATCTTCCACGGCAAGAAGGGCATCCGCTTCGGAATACTGTCCTTCTTCCACCAATTCCTGAATGCTTTCGAAACCAGCTTCGGCCGTATCAGGCAATCCTTGCGTATCTCCCGATTGGCCGGCCGAACTGGGACCGCCACCCTTCCGTGATTGGGAAGGAATGCTGTAAGTTTTTAATTCTTCGTTCATAATGTTCCTTTGGGGCTGTGAATAACAGGTTAGACTCAGCAAGAGTGGGGCCATTTGATGGCCAGCTAAGCTAGCAGCCCGTGGCTAAAGTCGGAAAAGACCGCTCGCTTTCGCTTGCGGCTGAGTAATTGCAATACGTTACCGAGACGCGACGGTAACGGAGCGGACTTTCACCACAGGCTGCTAGCTCTACTGCCCTGATTCAGGAAACAATGAGGTTAACTTAATGGGTGACGACAATTTAAAACGGGCTGCCGCCGAAGCCGCTTTGCAGTTTGTGCCCGAAGGCTCGGTTATTGGCGTTGGAAGTGGCTCAACCGTTAACTATTTAGTGGCCGCTATGACTCGTGCGCGAACGCCAATCCGAGGGGCCGTGCCCGCGTCAAACGCAACGGCGGAGTTATTGAGCAAGGCGGGAATTGCCATTGTGGAAGTATCAGTTTGAGGGCCGTCCCGAGCCCCGGCATGCCAACCTGGGAATAACCGCCGAAGATCGCAAAGAGAAACAACTCAAAGATGAGATCGCCAAGTTGAAAGCAGCACTCGGAGAGAAAGGGATCGAAATCGATTTTTTCAAATCTGCCTTGCTCAAAGTAAAGGAAAAACGCCAGCAGAGTATCGAATCTGGCGTTCCGGCATCCACGAAGCCATCCGTTCGTGGACGCCCGGGCAAGGTGCGTTAAGTGTGGATCGGATGTGCTATCTGGCAAGGGTGAGCCGCGCCAGTTATTACAGAGAGCTGATGGAAGTAGCCGAAGACGAAGCCGAGATGCAAATCCGCATAGTGATCCAAGAGGTAGTCCTGACTCATCACCGCCGCTATGGTTACCGGCGAGTAACCGCGGACGTACGGAGCCGTGGCCATGTGGTCAACCTTGGCGGTGGTGATCGACCGGTTTTCCCGCAAAGCAATCGGTTGGGCTCTGGACAGAACGCTCGCGGCCAGGGTCGCCATCACAGCGCTTAAGAAAGCCGTTGAACAACGCCGTCCGCCCCCAGGAGTTGTCCATCACTCCGACCAGGGAATCCAATATGCTTGCGCCGACTATGTTCAGGAGTTGAAAGACCACGGCATGGTTGCCAGCATGAGTCGTCCGGCGAACCCGTACGACAATGCTTTTTGCGAGAGCTTCATGAAGACACTTAAGCAGGAAGAAATCTATTGCAACCAATACCGTGACTATGAAGATCTCTCCGGGCACTTAGACGAATTCATCGGAAACTATTACAACCGCCTCCGACTGCATCGGCCTTGGGATACAAGACACCGGAAGAGTTCGAGAAACAAGTAACGGACACAGCTTCGGCCAACTTACTCGATGGCGCGACGGTGGATTACTTCTTGCTTGCCGAAAACGTAATAGTTCAGGTGGGTCAGGCACTCGGTGAAGAATTGAGTGGACAACCGTTGAAACATTTGAGACGCTAAAAGGTTTTATAGCGATGATACCCAC
>JAYVXT010000783.1:0-3370 GCA_043785065.1 Bryobacterales bacterium
AGGCGACGAAGTTGGCGACGAAAGTTGAAGAGATGCCTGATGGGCGGGAGAAGATTCAGGTCCTTTATCGGCGCATTTTTAGCCGCGATCCGAGCCCGAAGGAACTGGATTTGGGCATGAGCTTTTTGAATGGCGCGAGCATGCAGCAATATACGCAGGCGCTGCTTTCCACCAACGAATTTATTTTTTGGCCGTAAGGATTTCGATGATTCCACAAATTTCAAGACGCGCTTGGATTGAGTCGGCCTTCGGCGCCACGGGGCTTTCAGCATTGATGTCGAATGAGGCATCTGGCGCTGTGCCGCAAGGGCCGCACTTTGCCGCGAAAGCGAAGCACGTGATCTTTTTGTTCATGACGGGCGGGCCGTCGCAATTGGATATGTTGGATCCGAAACCGGCGCTGGCTAAGTATCAGGGACAGAGACCGTCGACGGTGGATCTGCGGACGGAGCGGGTGACGGGTGGGTTGCTGCCGTCGCCTTTCGAATTCAAGAAGTATGGCAAGAGCGGGATTGAGGTCAGTGAATTGCTGCCGAAGTTTGGGTCGGTGATCGACGACGTTTGCGTTTTGCGTGGTGTGTATACGTTTAACCCGACGCATACTCCGGCGCGGAGTCTGATTCATTCGGGCAACATCACGGCGGTGCGGCCCAGCATGGGCGCTTGGATTTCTTACGGGCTTGGTTCGGAGAATAAGAATCTTCCTGGGTTTGTGGTGCTGAGTCCGGGGAACGGTGGCGGGTCTTTGTGGCGCGCGGGATTTTTGCCGGCGGAGCACCAGGGAACACAGTTCAACAATGCTGAGACTGAACCGGACAAGATGATTCGTTACTTGAAGAATCAGCATCTGGATGCGGCGGCGCAGCGGAAGCAGATGGACTTGGTGCAGGCTTTAAACAAGGATCACTCGGATTCGTTTGGCGCGGATGCGTTGCTGGAGGGGCGGATCAAGGCGATGGAAACCGCCTATAGCATGCAGATGGAGGCGTCGGACGTGTTTGATGTGCGCAAGGAGCCGGAGGCAATTCGCGAGGAGTACGGGAAGACGGAGTTTGCGAATGGTTGCCTTTTGGCCCGTCGATTGGTGGAGCGGGGGGTGCGGTACATCCATGTTTATTATGGGTCCGGGCAGGTTTGGGATGACCACACTTCGATCAACAAGAATCTGAAGAAGCGGTGTCCGGATATGGATCAGGCGTCGGCGGCTTTGATTCGGGATTTGAAACGGCGCGGGTTATTGGATGAGACGCTGATTGTGTGGGGTGGGGAATTCGGGCGGACGCCGGTTTCGGAGAATGGCGATGGGCGGGATCATAATCCGTACGGGTTCACGATGTGGATGGCCGGTGGCGGAGTGAAGGGCGGGATGGTGCATGGGGCCACCGATGAGTTCGGGTTCAAGGCGGTGGAGGGGCGGGTTTCGATTCATGATTTGCATGCGACGATTTTGAATCAGTTGGGGATTAATCATGAGAAGTTGACGTATCGGTATGCGGGGCGGGATTTCCGGCTGACGGACGTGAGCGGTGAGGTTGTGCGGGAGATTTTGGTGTGAAGGGACAGGCATCATCATGAGCAGGATTCGCCACTCGTTTCGCTTTCTCCTCGAAATTTTGCAAAGGCTTTGGTTTTTGTTTTGGATTGGTAGCTTTTACGGATTTCTTGCTGTCGCCTGGGAGGAGTGCTGGCGACAATTTTCCGAAAAGAGTCAGGCCTTCCCGTTTTCAATCGCATTTATCTTCACCATTTGAGTTTCGTGGATCGGTTTTTTGATTGCGGACTCTAGGCGTGGCTCCCAGATCGAAGGCGTTCAAAATAAACGGTACGTGTATCTGTCTTTTGTCTTTGGATCAACCATATCAGTTTTTACGCTGCTTGGGATTTACTTCCTTGTTTCTGTGGCCCCGTTGATTCACTGACACGTCTCCGCGAGGCCCAACTCCCTGCTCCTTCGGTTGAGTTTTCTGCGGGCTTCATAACACATGGATATTCACCTATAAGGAATCTGGGTCCTTTGCGGTTTACAAAGGGAAGATTTTCTTGGGTAAATCTGATTCTCGCGATTCCCAGTCGACCAGTCGCCTAACCTGTCCCCATCCGTGACAAACCGGGGGTTTTCCTTTACTCTGAAAAAGAGAGCATCGAATAGAGACCCCATGACGCTGACCATCAACTTGCCAGAAGAAGAAATTATCCTGCTCAACGCGAAAGCTAGTGCGGAAGGGCTGTCTGCGGAACAATGCGCCCAGCAACTTCTCAAAGAAGCTCTAGCCTCGCGCCCTAGAACCCCGCTCTCTTCCCGGATCCGGGAAATTTGGTCTGACATTCCCGACGATGTTCGAGCCAAACTGCCCAGTGATGGGGCGAACCAGCATGATCATTACATTTACGGTGTTGGTAAGAACGAACAGTGAAGCCTGTCTTCGCCGATACGTTTTAATGGATTGCGCTAACCAGTGCTGGAGACAGGTACGCCGAAGAGGCGTTGCGTTTTGATGATGTCCTCTCTAACGGGAGCGTCTACACGACGGAAGAAGTCTTATCCGAAGTACTCACGTTTTTCGCGGGAGACGCTTGGCTTAGAAATCGTGCGGTTGCAACTGTGCGCGAGATTCTTGCCGATCCGTCGGTGCGTGTCCTTCCGCAAAGCCATGAATCATTTCTGGCTGGGTTCGATCTTTATGCTGCGCGCCTCGACAAGGGTTACAGTCTGACAGATTGCATTTCAATGCAAGCCATGCGCCGTGAGGAAATCGCCGATGTGCTCAGCAATGACCGGCACTTTGAGCAAGAAGGGTTCCGGGCGTTGTTCCGGGATTCGTGAACAAACGCATCCCACGTACTTGACCTGTCAAGACCCCTGTGTTCATTGTTTGGCGGACATCTGGCTCCCAATTTCGTTATCCAAGCGTGACGGACATCTCGGCCATGCTGTTTGCGCGTGAGGCGGACAGTGATTTGCACGTCTTGCCCGAGCGCCGTTAGGAACTCCATCAACCGGCCAATCGAGAAGCTTCCGGAACGGCCTCAGCATGAGGGTCGATACATGAGGCTGCTCGATCACAAGAACTTCGCCGCACTTGGCCTGCGCTATGCCACGCTGTTTGTGAGTGCGGTGACTTTGAGAAAGTTGGGTCTCTTAATTAGGTCCGAACAGTTTAGGGCAACTCGGCCAATTTCCAAAGATGTTTTTGCAAGCCGATCTTTAGAGTTGTATTCCCATGAATAGGGACCGAGAGGCTCACCTGCGTTCCATCCTTCCCATAGACGTGATGACTTCCGTTGATTCGTCGAAGAGCCATCCGTTTTGCTCCAACAGTCGGGCAAACTCTTTGCCCGAAAGAGGCCTTATATCACTAATTCCAGAACC
>JAYVXT010000784.1:0-3365 GCA_043785065.1 Bryobacterales bacterium
CTGGGAGCAGCAAAATGCCGAGAGCCTGAAGCATTACCGGGCGCTGATTCAAATCGACACAAGCAACCCGCCGGGAAACGAATCCAAAGCCGTTGCATACTTGAAGGCCGTGCTTGAAGCCGAAGGCATCCCCACCAAAACATTCGCTCTTGACCCCAACAGAGCAAATCTAGTGGCGCGCATTAAGGGCAACGGATCGAAGCGGCCGGTGCTGATCCTGGCGCATACCGACGTGGTAGGCGTCCAAAGGGAAAAGTGGCCAGTGGAACCGTTTGGCGCGGTACTCAAAGACGGCTACGTCTGGGGCCGTGGCTCGCTTGACGATAAGCCAAACCTTGCCGCCAACCTGATGACGATGTTGCTGCTGAAGCGCAGTGGCGTGGTTCCGGATCGCGATGTGATCTTCCTTGCCGAATCCGGCGAGGAAGCCGATATCACCGGCGTTGGCATCAATTTCATGGTGCGTGAACATTACGATGAAATCGATGCGGAGTTTTCGATCACCGAAGGTGGCGGCGCAACAATAGTAGGTGATCGCGTGTCAACGATGAACATCGGAACGGCGGAAAAAGTGCCGGCGCGCGTCAGGCTGATCTCCAACGGCACTTCCGGTCACGGATCCGTGCCGCGCATGGATAACGCGCTTATCCATCTTAGCGCCGCGGTGGAAAAAGTTGGCCGCTGGGAGACGCCCATGCGATTGAACGACACCACGCGCACTTACTTTGAGAAGTTAGCCACAATATCCACGCCGGACAAAGCGGCGATTTACAACGGCCTGTTGAATCCTCAAAAATCCGCTACATCCCAGCGCTATTTGGCGGAGAAAGATCCGCGTAAGTATTCGATGTTGCGGACTTCGGTGGTTCCCACCATGCTGAAAGCCGGCGTGGGGCCGAATGTTATTCCATCGGAGGCGGAAGCGACGCTGGACATTCGCGCATTGCCCGACGAGAACCTTGACAAGTTTTACGCCGAGATGAAGCGCGTAATCGGCGACCCTGCGGTGAAGATCGCTCCACTGCCGATGGCGCGGCCTTTCTCACCCGCCTCGCCGTTGAAGAACGAAATGTACCAGGCGATTGAGCGGGTGAGCCAAAAGATGTATCCAGGCGCCACCGTGTTGCCGGCGATGTCGACCGGCGCAAGCGACAAGGCGCAGCTACGGGCGAAGGGCATGGCGAGTTACGGCATCGGGCCCGCAGCGTCGGAAGAAGATAGCTTGAAGTACGGCGCCCATAGCGATGTGGAGCGCTTGCTCGAATCTTCGTTCTATAAGTTTGTGGAGTTCACCTGGAACGTGGTAGCCGAGGTAGCGGTGCATCGCTGAGTTGGAAGGACGCGAAAGCGTTGTTGTGTTCTGCTTTGACCAATTCATCCCAAGTTACAACGCCGTCCTTATTAAGGTCAGCGCGGCGCCGGATTTCGGGCTTGAGATCTTCTACTTCGATGGTTGAGGCGTACTTCAGCATATCCAATCCAGCTTCAAGGACTCCTCGAAAAAAAGCGCCGCCAATGCTTTTGGCGGTTTTCAATTCATCCGCATCGAACCTTCCATCCGCATTAACATCGTAATCCCGAAGCTGATTTATTACGAAGTCCATGGGATCGGGCAATACTTCTTCCGGAGATAGCCTGCCGTCATGATTCTTATCGAGTTTAAGTAATGATGCCGCTGCGTTGCGGATTTCCTCGGCATCAATGACTCCGTCATGGTTCGAGTCGAGCGCAACCAGGGCCGGATGAAAGCGCATATGAATTGACTGCTTTTGACGCAAAGTCCGCAGGCTTTTCGATTGCTGTGGGGAGATGGCGAAGGCCTGGATTTCGTCGCGACTTAGAAAAAAGTCGCCATTGGTGTCAGCCTCTTTTATTAATCCTTTCATGCCGTTGGGCAATTCATATTCATCCACTTTACCGTCATGGTTGGCATCATATTTCATGAAATGCGGTTACGTAGGTTTGAGGATTAGCTATTACCGGCAATGGTCCCATCCGTATGCCACACTCGTTAGCAGTCAATCGACCGCCAACGCTCAATTGCATGAGCGAACCTGGCGCCGCAGCGATCTCATCCCTTGAAAGATAGCCATCGCGATTCGAGTCAATTGCCTTCAGGATCTTGATCGATTCAAAATACGACAGAGTATTCGCAATTATCAGATTTATCCGTCGGCCTCTTGACTTGTTAGGTAGGGAATCACGATGTTCCGTGCCAGAAGAGATCCTCTCACCAAAGCCATACCAGGAAGTCAATCGTGTTCCGCTGAGTGCCGAAGGCCGAAATGCTAGCGTCAACAGCGCGAACAACACGATTGTTAGCAGCCCTCCACCAGCGGCTGCGCCACGGGGCAACTTGCCTTCAAGCAGAACATAGGAAGAAAAGGGGACATCGCCAGCCAGCACCGGCGCTTGTTGCTGCGGACGCAAAAGCCATTGCCTCGCAACCGAACCTATCCCGTCGCCAAACAATACAAGCTTCGCCCTTACGCCAGGTTCCTGATCGAAGATCCACAGCATCTCCTCCGCAAAGCGTTCGCGGAAACAGGCTGGATGCAGATGTAACAACCTCCTGTAGAGCAATCGCGTCATCACGCCCTCCTTACCTTCACCGCCTGCAAGCTGCGCTTTGCCTCAGCCAACACTCCTTCCAGCCGTTTCACTTCGGCGGCCACCACCTTCATACCCACTGGAGTCAACCGGTAATAGCGCCGTCTTTTGTCCGCCTCTTCCGTGGCGGGTACTTCTAACACCAAGCCCTTCTCCATCAAACGCGCCAGACCATCGTATAGCGTCCCCGGCCCCAACCTGAATTGCCCATCCGCTTGCCGTGCCACTTCTTGCATGATGGCGTAGCCGTGCTTGTCGCCATTCACCAGCGCAAGCATCGTGTGCAGCGTGGCCGGGGACAAGGGTAGGTGATTGCCGAGGTTATCTTTCATACTCGGGTTCCAGTATATCGGAAACCGTATACATTGCAAGTCCTTCTTCAGCGTTGTTCGAAATCTGCGAAAATGTAAGTATGAGCAGCCCTACCGATCACGCCCATTCCCATGACGCGCACGGACACGACTCGCATGACGGGCATGAAGCCCCATCCGCCCTAGAGAGCGGGATTCCGCTACTGTTATTGGTGGTTGTGCTTGCCGCCGCCGGCCTTTTCTATACATCCGCCAGCTTTCCTTCAGCGGCCGGCCACGAAGTTACGAATGGCGAAGCGAAGCACTAATGCGCGCCCCCGTCGGGTTACAACTTACTTTGTAACCGGTTCGAAGAAGTCCGCGTCCTGATTGACGGGTGGTTGTCCTAATCCCAGTATGTTAACTTGTGAACAAATGCAAAAGTCTTTGATTTTGATCTTTGGC
>JAYVXT010000785.1:0-3348 GCA_043785065.1 Bryobacterales bacterium
GAAGGGGTTTGAAACCTCTTCTCCCCACTCCTCTGCCACGCGCTCCGAAACGGTGCGAGTCCGAAGCACCTCCCCGATCAGAAGGGGTTTGAAACGACGTGTTAGCGATGTCAGTGATGAAGTCTGATTGGAATGGTCCGAAGCACCTCCCCGATCAGAAGGGGTTTGAAACGATATGTACCGGTGTATGCGCGAGACACGCGCGCCGTGGCGGGTCCGAAGCACCTCCCCGATCAGAAGGGGTTTGAAACGCTGGATCGAGTTGCGATCCAAAAAGCTTTTGGCCTTCCAGTCCGAAGCACCGCCCCGATCAGAAGGGGCTTGATGCCTGTGCGTCTTGACCAGAGTCCGGGCGAACATCTTCGTTCGTTCAAAAAACCGATTGAGAGCAGAAACCTAATCGATTACTGTTGAATTTTCCTGAATTCTGATGTACGCTTGGCTCACCTGACATGACGGCATCGGCGGCGCAACTGTTCACACTCGAAGAATTGTTTTCCGCCTGGGAGCGGGTGGCAGAAAACGACGGATGCGCGGGCGCGGACAGCGTTACGGTGGCCCAGTTCGCGGTCCACTTGGAAGTCAACCTCAGGCATACGCTGCAAGCGCTGGCAAACGGCGATTACCGGCCGTTTCCGTTATTGCAGATCATCATCGAAAAGAAGCCGAAATCCGGCAAGTCAAGAACGCTCTTAGTGCCGGCGGTGCAAGACCGCGTGCTGCAAACTGCGGCGGCGCGGCAGCTCTCGCACAGCTTCGAAGAGGAGTTTCTGGAATGCTCCTATGCATACCGGCCTGGGCGAGGGGTGGACCGGGCGGTGGCACGCATCAAAGAGTTGCATTACCAGGGATACGAACATGTTGTCGATGCGGACATTCACGCGTTTTTCGATGAAGTTTCGCACGATGTTCTCCTCGACCGGTTGCAGGCTGGCGGCGTACGCGGGCCGTTGTGGACGCTGATCCGTTCGTGGATTCGGGGCGAGTGGTGGGATGGGCACGAGATCCACCGGCTGACGAAAGGCGTTCCGCAAGGCTCACCGATTTCACCGCTGCTGGCAAACTATTTTCTTGAGGACTTCGACCGGCAACTGGAAGCCCAAAATGACGCCCGGCTGGTGCGATACTCGGATGATTTCATCATTTTATCGAAATCAAAGGAGAGCGCCGAGCGGGCTCTGGCGCGGACTCGGGACAAGTTACACGAACTGCATCTCGACCTGAATATGGAAAAGACGCGGATCACCACTTTTGCGGAGGGATTTAAGTTTTTGGGCGCGCTGTTCCATGGGGACGAAATCTGGGCTCCCTGGAAGACGGATCGCAAGCCGGGGCGGATCCTCTTCATGGCGCATCCGATGCCGGCGGCGTTACGGAAGCGTTACGAGCAGACGGCCTGGAAAACGGCGATGGGTCAAGCGTTTGAGAAAGTGGCGGATGGGGAAGCGCCGGTTGCGGTGGAGTCCGCTGGCGAGCATACATCCGCGTGGAGGCAGACATCAATGGCTTTCTTGTATTTGACGCAGCAAGGCGCGGTGCTGCGGAAGACCGGTGACCGGTTGTTGGTGGAGAAGGACGATCAGATTCTACTGGATGCTCCGTATCACAAACTGGACTGTGTCTTATTGTTCGGCAATGTGCAGGTAACGACGCAGGCGCTGGGGGAATTGTTGGAAAAGGGCGTTCCGTTAAGCCTATTTTCAAGGCAAGGGTCGTATCGCGGGTCGTTGTCGCCGGCGCGGGGCCGGAACGTGCTGCTGCGGATGCATCAGTTTGAAGCATACCGGGACGGGCCGAGGGCGCTGGGGCTGGCTCGCGATGTGATTCGGGCGAAGATCGGGAACGCGATCGCTGTGCTGGAGCGTTTGCAGAAACATAATCCAGACGGGGCCGGGGGCGGCGGCGATAGTAGTAATCATCGGGTGGCCGAATCGGTAGCGTTATTGGCGAAGCAGGCGGGTGAGTTGGACGGGGCGGTTTCGGTGGAATCGATCGATGGTCACGAAGGCGTAGCGGCGAAGGAATATTTTACGGCGCTGATGCAATTTAACCGATCCGGGCTACCGTGGCCCGGGAGGAGGCAACATCCGTCGGAAGATCCGCTGAATGCGTTGTTGTCGCTGGCCTATACGCTGATCATGCATGAGACGTCCTCATTGCTGGAAGGGCTGGGGCTTGATCCTTTTGTGGGATTTTTGCATCAATTGGATTACGGAAGGCCGTCGCTGGCGCTGGATGTGATGGAGCCGTTCCGGAATCCGGTGGCGGACCGTTTGGTCTTGCGGTTGGCGAACAAGCATGTGATTTCGGATGACGATTTCGAGAAGCGGGACGGGCGTGGCGGCATTTTTCTGAAGGCGGCGGGGATGGTGCGGTTTTTTGAAGGCTATGAGAAATGGATGACGTTGCGGACGGGGGATAAGCCCTGTTTCCGGGATTTGTTGAAGCAATCGTGTGAGCGGATGGCAGGGTGTTTGCGCGAGGGAGAAGCGAATTATAAGGCATTTTCCTTTGAGGAGGCGCACGAGGATTGGAATACGTTATCTGTTACGATCTGACGGACGATCGCAGGCGGGACCGGTTGTCGAAGGCGTTGCTCGATTATGGGAAGCGGATTCAGCATAGCGTGTTTTTGGCGCATTTGGATGAGGAGTTGTTGGAGCGGATGATGGTAAGGGTTCGCGGGTTGATTGAAGAATCGGAGGACCGGGTGCATGTGTTTCCGTTGTGCGGGACGTGTGAGGGTAAGGTGATGGCGTTGGGGACGGCGGAGTTGCCGAAGGATGCGGAATTTTACATTATCTGATTGATTCGAGGGGTGTTAGCGTAAATGGGTTTTTGGGGGTGGGAGGGGGTGGGTTGCGGAGGAACTTGGAAGTGGTTTGGGATGTTGGGGTTGGGGGGATTTTGAGGGGTGCTTGCCTAGATGGCTGGGTATCTGTTTAAGGGGAGGTTTTGGGGATGCGGAAAAACGGGCTTGTAAGTGGCTGGTTTTTCAATATACTAGAGAGGTAAGGGTCCGAAGGATTGCCCCGACGCGAAGGGGTTTGAAACTTACCTAAATAGGCTGCAGGGAGACTTGCGGCTCCCGACATTTGTCCGAAGGATTGCCCCGACGCGAAGGGGTTTGAAACTCTTTAAGATGGTAGCGTTCAACTGCTTTTGAGTTTAGAGCGTCCGAAGGATTGCCCCGACGCGAAGGGGTTTGAAACTTGTGCTTAGCCGTAACTGCCGCTGCCTTAGTGGCATCCGAAGGTCCGAAGGATTGCCCCGACGCGAAGGGGTTTGAAACTGAAAGAGAAAGAACGTTGCCCAGCCTTCCGTCCGAAGCCACGTCCGAAGGATTGC
>JAYVXT010000786.1:0-3345 GCA_043785065.1 Bryobacterales bacterium
TATTTCAAGACAGGATAGGACGATACTATGAGCTGATCATCGCCGCGGAAAAGCTGGAATTGTCAATGAGCGATGGCAAACCACTCACCCTCGAGCAATACCTGAAACTCTGCGAAACCGCATTTGTGCAATTCTTGAAAGATCGCACTTAACCACTGCTTACTTCTTTTCCCGCCGCTTCGGAGGCCGCGTCTTAATCACGATCGGCGTGCCCTTAAATCCAAATGCCCGCCGGATACGATTAGTCAAATTGCGCGCGGCAGAAAAGTGCAGTTCGCCGCGCCGATCGGTAAACACGACAAACGTCGGAGGACGAATGCCAGCTTGTGTAATGTACTTCACGCGTACATCCGGTTCCAACGTCAGATCCTTAGCAAAGCGGTTCAACTCACCAGTGCCAACGCGCAACGATGCCGAATCATAAGCCGTCTGAATCATCTTATAAAGCTGCTTCACTCCGCGATTGAATTTGGCGCTGATGTAGGTTGTCTGCGAGTACTCAAGAAATTTCAATTCGTCGCGAATTTCTTCTTCGAACTTCTTTTTCGATTTGTCCGCAACGGCGTCCCATTTGTTCGCCACTACGATAATGGCCCGGCCTTCCTCATGCGCATAGCCGGCGATGGTTGCATCCAGCGCCACCATGCCCTCGGTGGCATCCACAATGATTAACACCACATGGGCCATGCGAATGTGGCGGCGGGCCATCACCACCGAAAGCTTTTCGGCCATCTCCTTGGTCTTGCCCTTACGGCGGATGCCGGCGGTGTCCATGAACAGGAACTCCACGCCGTCTTCGAAAACGCTTTCGTCAACGGTGTCGCGCGTGGTTCCGGCGATGGGTGAAACAATGGCGCGCTCGTGGCCGGTGAGCGCATTCAGCAAAGTCGACTTGCCGACGTTGGGGCGGCCGATGATTGCAACTTTGATGCGCTTGCGCTTGTCGGGGATCACTTCGTCGGCTGGCACTATGTTTGCCGTGCAGCAATCGAGCAGCTCGCCTATCCCGATACGATGCTCGGCCGAAACAGCGAACACATCCTCGAATCCGAGTTCGTGGAATTCGTGAACCAGAATGTCACTTTTGCCGGTGTCGATCTTGTTCACCGCCAGCGCCACGGGTTTGCCCAGGCGCTTCAGCATTACGGCAAGGTCGCGGTCGGCGGAAGTGATTTCGGTGCGGCCGTCGATCAGGAAAATAATGTGATTGGCTTGTTCCAACGCGACGCGGGCTTGGCGAAGAATTTGCTTGGGGATCAATTCCTCATCATTGGGAATGATGCCGCCGGTGTCGATCAATTCAAATGTTTTGCGGTTGTAGGTGGCTTGGCCGATGATGCGGTCCCGCGTGATGCCCGGTTCGTCTCCGACGATGGAGCGGCGGTTACCTAGAATTGCGTTAAACAGGGTGGACTTTCCGACGTTGGGGCGGCCCACAATGACGATGGAAGCCAATGGTTGTTCAGGGACGGGTTCAGTAATTTCGGACTCTTGCTCAATGTTATTGGAATCAACCATGTATCCTTCAGGATACCATTTGCATGGATTATCGCTTTATTTTCTTGAGTATTGGCAGCTGTTTCCTATCTGGATGTCTCCTAGACCTGGAATTGTCTATGGGTTTCGCCTCGCTCCAATGTTGCGGAGTCTGCGCTCGAAAGAGGTTGTGACATAGGAGTAATGAAGGCTCTTTCCTAGGCGCGTGCCGATCGCTTGCTCAGATGGTGGTCATACTCGTCACTTACAAATACTTCGGACCGGTAGATTACCCAATGTTCGAAGTTTTCTCCAATACCTGTAGCAGGCTGGCCAGGGGGCCAGCCGCAGACGAGGGCGTCTGCCCCACTTTGGACGCAGCAGTGGCTAACCACTTAAGTGACGAGCATTGGGGCTAAAGACTCGGAACCATCAAGTATGCATGTGAGTATGAGTACGTTCGGATTTGAATGTATGGGTGACCTGTCACTTTCCTGTCGCGCACCCCCCGAAAGTGGCCTTCGCGCTTTTTTGCTCGTTTCGTGAGAAAATGATTATAGAACAATTTCCTCGAAATTTGTAACCCTGTCGTAACCCTAGGAGCTATCGCCATTTCCACTCAGAACATCCGTAACATCGCTATCATTGCGCACGTCGATCACGGCAAGACCACACTTGTGGACGCCATGTTCCGCCAAAGCGGCATTTACCGCGCCAACGAGAACATTGCAGAACGCGTGATGGATTCCAATGATCTTGAGCGGGAAC
The DNA here is from genome assembly GCA_043785065.1 of Bryobacterales bacterium. Lineage (GTDB taxonomy): Bacteria > Acidobacteriota > Terriglobia > Bryobacterales > Bryobacteraceae > JANXSF01. Next base: position 2,245 of record JAYVXT010000786.1, read on the forward strand.
GCGGAATTACCATTCTTGCCAAGACCACAGGCGTACACTATAAGGGCACCAAGATCAACATCGTTGACACTCCGGGTCACAGTGATTTCGGCGGAGAAGTAGAACGCGCATTAAAGATCGTGGATGGGGTGATGCTGCTGGTCGATGCCAGCGAAGGGCCTCTGCCACAGACCCGTTACGTGCTAGGTAAGGCGCTGGACGCCAAGTTGGTTCCGGTGGTTGTGATCAACAAGATTGACCGCCCTGACGCCCGCGTTCAGGAAGTGATTAACGAGATTTATGATTTGTTCATAGATCTTGGCGCTCACGAAGATCAGCTGGATTTCCCGATCATCTACACGGTTGCCAAGAGTGGCTTGGCGAAGCTAAAGATGGAGGACGAGGCCGAAGATTTGCGTCCGCTCTTCGAAACCATTTTAGAAACGATTCCGCCGCCCAAAGGGGATCCGGAAAAAGTTCTGCAGTTGCTTGTGGCCAATCTGGACTACAGCGATTATCTTGGCCGATTGGCCATTGGCCGCGTGTTTAACGGCCGGCTGCGGATTGGCGATGAAGTTTCTATTGCGAAGCTGGACGGCTCTTTCCACAAAACCCGCATCACCAAGCTGTTTACCTTTGAAGGGTTGAAGCGCGTGGAGGAAACCGACGCTCACCCCGGCGACATTGTTGCGATAGCCGGTGTGGAAGGCATCACCATTGGGGAAACCGTCACCAGCGCCGAGACGCCAGAGCCGCTGCCTGTTATTCAGATTGACGAACCGACGATTTCGATGATGTTCACCATCAACACCTCTCCGTTTGTTGGCAAGGAAGGCACTTATGTTACGTCGCGCAATCTGCGTGACCGTTTAGACAAGGAACTGCTGACCAACGTTTCGATCAAAGTGACCGAGGCCGGCGGTCCCGATGCATTCCGCGTGGCTGGCCGTGGCGAGTTGCAGCTTGCGATCCTGGTGGAAATGATGCGGCGCGAAGGCTTTGAGTTGATGGTGGGTAAGCCTGAAATCATCACCCGCACCGTTAACGGGAAGCTGCAGGAACCGCTGGAATTGCTGATTGTTGACGCACCGGAAACTTTCGTCGGCGTTGTGATGGACAAGC
>JAYVXT010000787.1:0-10783 GCA_043785065.1 Bryobacterales bacterium
AAGGCCAACCTGAGATAAGGGTAAGGGGGCATGTGCAAATCGGCCATTATAGGACATTTCTACTTTGCTGGATTAGGACATTTCTACTTTGCCTTGACAAACAAACCAACGGAAGCTGTGCCAGCCCCACCGCATGTGTTATAAAAGGAAACTTCCCGGAGGTTTCAAGTTGAATCAAAACGGACGCTTTTACGGCTGGTGGATTTCCATTGCTTGCTTCTTTACGTTCGGATTAGCCGTCGGCATCCCCTACTACGGCATGCCGTTCTTCTACGACTACTATCAGAAGACTTTCGGCTGGGAAAAGTCCGACATCGTCTTCGGCTTCCCGCTTGCCGCCGCCTGCATGATTTGGTTCGGGCCCCTCGTCATCCCCAAATTCAGCACCCGTAAAATGATCATGGCCGGCACCGGCCTCACCGCTTTGGCCTTCCTAGGCTTCGGCACAATGGGCAAAAGCATATTCATTTATTGGGGTTTTTGGCTGCTCTACATGGCCGGCTATATCCTCTCCGGACCCATTCCGCACCAAATTCTGATCTCCCAATGGTTCCGCAAGAATCGCGGCAAAGCCATGGCTGCTACTTACCTTGGCGTCGGTTTTTTTGGCGGAATTTCCTCGAAATTCATCGCCAAGCCGCTTACTGAAGCATTCGGATTTCAAACGGCCCTGCTCGTCATCGGCGGTCTGATGTTCCTTGCATGGCCCCTTGCTCTGTTCATCATGAAAGACCGGCCTGTTGATGTCGGCCAATTTCCCGACGGTGACCCCGAAGCCTCGGCGGATTCCAAAGTCGTCCCGCAAAGTTTTTCAGCTCTGCTGCATCAACCGTCCTTCTGGCTGCTCATGATGGGCAGCCTGTGCTCTATCGGCGCCATCGGATCCATCAACCAAAACATGAAATTCGTCTTTAAGGAGCAAGGTTTCGTTGAACAAAAAACGCTGGACGAACTGTTCTCCAACGCTACCATGATGATCCTGTTTTCCTCCATCGCCGGCCGCATCGTCATGGGCTACTTGGCCGACATCTTCTCCAAGAAATGGGTGATGCTGGCCACTTACGGTCTGGTTGCCGGCACCATCCCGCTGCTTCAAATGGTTACGCCAACGCAACCCGAATACGTCTACTTCTTTTCCATTTTATTCGGCTTCGGGATGGGAGCCGATTACATGCTAATCCCACTGATGGCCGCCGAACAATTCGGAGTTAATTCATTGGGCCGCGCCATGGCCATCATTCTTCCGGCTGATACCATAGGACAGACGTGGTTCCCGTTCGCAATCGCGAAAATCCGCGAAAGTTTCGGCGGCTACCAAGCAGCCCTCAATGTCGTCTTTGCTCTCGCCTTCGTCGGAGCCGTGGCGATCGCGCTGCTGCCAAATCGCAAGAGAAAAGATGAGACACTTCCTTTACAAGAACCTGGAACAGTTACAGCAATCCGCTGATCAACTGACCCAACACGTCCGCTTTGAAGCGGACAAACCGAAAGTACAGGCCGCGCTTGGCCGCCCAGTCATCGGCAAATCCTACAAGCTAGGAAACTCCATGGCTATCCACCCCATGGAAGGTTGCGATTCCACCGCCGACGGCAGCCCCAGCGACCTTACCTGGCGCCGCTACGAGCGCTTCGCCCAAGGGGGAGCCAAACTTGTCTGGTTCGAAGCCACCGCCGTACGCGAAGATGGCCGCGCCAATCCTCGCCAACTTTGGATCCGCCAGGATAACGTGGGCGAGTACGCCCGTATCCTTGAAATGATCCGCCGCGAGCACAAGGCCCGCTTCGGAACTACTGACGACTTGCTTGAGCCGATGCAACTCACCCACTCCGGCCGTTACTCGGTTCCCAAGAAAACCATCGCCTATCACAATCCGCTCATCGACCAGAAATCCGGAGTGCCTGCCGATTACCCCATCATTACCGACGATGAACTAGAAAAACTCGAAGACGCCTACGTTGAAGGAGCCAAACTTGCCGTACAGGCCGGCTTCCGCGCCATCGAATTGAAAGTCACCCACGGCTACCTGTTCAGCGAATTGCTCGGCGCAAAAACCCGCGAAGGCCGTTATGGCGGTTCGCTCGAAAACCGCACCCGCGCCATCAAGAACGTCTTCGGTAAAATCCGCGCCGCCGTCGGCAATCAACTCATCCTTTGCATGCGCCTCGGCTGCTTCGATTCTGTCCCGTACACAATCGGGGTCGATGGCGTTGGCATTCCGCTCCCCTATACATGTCCGTACCCCTGGGGCTGGGGCGTCAATCCAAACAACCCCCTGGAAGAAGACCTCACCGAAGTAAAGCAGGCTATCGGCTGGTTCAAGGATTGGGGCGTCGAACTTCTGAACGTCTCCATCGGTTGCCCTTATTACAATCCCCACATCGTCCGCCCATTTGAAAAGCCGGATGAAGGAAACTACGAACAGCCCGAGCATCCATTGAACGGCGTTGACCGTCACTTCCGGATATCCGGCGAATTGCAGCGCACGTTCCCCGATCTGCCGATGGTCGGCAGCGGCTATAGTTGGCTGCAAATCTATTCCATCAACGCCGCCGCCCACAACGTGGCCCAGGGCAATATCCGTATCTTCGGCATCGGCCGCAACGCACTGGCCTACCCCGATTTCGCCACCGACATTGCTGAAAAAGGTGAGCTCGACGAGCGCCGCGTCTGCAAGACACTAACCTATTGCACATTTCTGATGCGGAACAAGAACAACGCCATCGGCCAATTCCCAACCGGTTGCCCGCCGTTCGACAAATTGGTTTACGGCCCAATAATGAAGGAAGCCCGTGAAGCCTTCCGCATCGCCGCGAAGAAGTAATCCATGACCAGAAGAGAAGCTTTAATTGCGGCTGCAGCGGCTATGCCAGTCGCGCTACAAGCCGCAACGCCCCTTCAGATTCCGAAAGAAACTATCGAGGCCCACGACAAAGCCGTCGCCTATTATTTGGAAAAGCAGATCACCGAGCCCACTCACCGCTGGCGAGGTCTCATCCCCACCGAAGACGGGCTCTACTATTCGGGGACAGGCGTCGGAATTGCGGAGGTTCTCGGATCAGCCTACCTCTGCCCACAGTCGAAATATTACAAGGACAAACAAGCGCTCAGCCGCATCAAGCTGGCCATGGAAACCGTTGTCCGCGAAATGACCCCCGACGGCAACATTTGGCTACCCACCACGAATTTCAACTCCCCTCCCGACACTTCTTTCGCCATGTTCACCGCCGGCACAACCGCCGCCAATGCCAAAGCCTACAATGCCCCTGAATTGTTTGAGATCATGCGGCCATTCCTCGAACATGCGAAAAAGGGGCTGCTCAGGGGCGGCGTCCACACGCCGAATCACCGCTGGATGATGTGTGGCGCCCTTGCCGCCTTGCACCGCGCTATGCCCGACCCCGCACTGATCCTCCGTGCCGAACAATGGCTGGCCGAAGGCATCGACCAGGATGCAGATGGCCAATTCAGCGAGCGCAGTTTTGGAACTTACAACACCGTGGTGGACAAAGGCCTGCTAGTCACCGCCATCAAAATGAACAAGCCCGAGTTGCTCTCCTACGTCCGCCGCAATCTCGACGCAATGTTATACCTGATGCATGCCGACGGTGAAGTGATCACCGAAATCTCTCACCGACAGGATGCCTTTGCGCGATACACCATGGCCGGATATTGGCTGCCGCTGGCTTACCTCGCCGTGCACGACAATAATGGCCTGTACGCAAACCTGGCAAATAGGTTGTTCAAATCGAGCGCAAGCCTCGGCTGGCTGCTCGAATATCCCGAATTGACAAAGCTTGCCGCCATTGCCGAAAAGCCGTTACCTGAGGATTACCAGAAGCACTTCCCGGTAATCGGAGTGACGCGCATTCGCCATGGCGCAATGAGTGCTTCGGTGTTTGAAAAGATCCCGCTCTTCTTCGCCATCCGTAAAGGGGACGCCGTGATCAATGGAGTCCGCTTCGCCTCGGCTTTTTTCGGCAAAGGCCAATTCAGCAGCGAGTCTTTTCATAAGACGGCGGCAGGTTGGCTACTCGAACAGAAGCTGGAAGGGCCATACTTCCAGCCATTCACCCCCGCCCGCAGAATCACCGTCGACGAGTTCAACGCCACTCGTCACGAACGCCGTCAATCAGAGGTGAGCCATCTAACGCAGTCTGTTCTAATCACGGAAACACCAAAATCATTCCGCCTGCATTTCCGTGCAGAAGGAACCCGCGACGTTCCAGTAGTGATCGAAGTGAACTTCCGCGAAGGCGGCGAGTTGACCGGAGTCACGAAGCTAAAACAAGCCGACGCCTACCTGCTTGAATCCGGCTCGGCGACCTACACCACTGGAAAAGACACACTGCGTGTTGGTCCAGGCAAATCCTTCCACCGCTATGTGGAAATTCGCGGTGCATTGAAGAAGCTGTCGGGACCATCGCTGTTCATCACGGCTGTCACGCCGATGGATCAAGTGGTTGAAATTTCCTGGGAGTAGCGTGCGGGACGGAGGCATCTATCTGCTTACCAACTTTTGGGCCAATGCCGGATCGGCGCCAGGATTTCCACGTCACCACTTGCTAGTCCCTCCTTGCGGCCGTAATGGAGATGGCCTCAACACGCCAACAGGATATCCCGCGTCCCTGGTTGGTTTTTGCATTTCGCTTTCTGACCAGAGAAACCCCAATTGTTTGTTCTGGCGTTGGCTGCGACTCTTGAAAGAAGCCGCCTCCCCACGCACCTGCTCCTCGGTTCAACCTGAAAACGGCGGTTGAATTGACATGAAAGACCCGGACTGCTTGAGGCAAAGGCAGTTCCGCGTGCGGCGTATTTCACCATTTAGGTGACACAACCACGCACCAGCCCATGATGGCAATCGGGGATTGGTGCGATACTCGTCATTCGCTAATTTGTTGTTTCACCAAGGCTAGTGGCAGTCCCCCGATTATCATCGGGGGCTGGCGGGATGCTGGAACAAATTCTGGAGCAGCATCCAACTGCCGTTTCCAGGATGAAAGATTCAAGCCGCCGCGGCAGCCGCGCGCTTCACCAAATTGGAACTGATTTCTTGGAGTTTCTTGTCGGCGGCTATTTCCTCTGAAAGCGATTTTTGCAATAGTCCAACAACTTCATCCGCGCCAATAGATCTCGCCAGATTGATCGCCGCAGTGTAGCCCGCCATTTCATAGTGCTCTACCCGGCAGCCCGCACCAATCACACCCAAATCAAGAATCGTTGCCTCTCCCTTTTCTTCCAGGGCTTCGGCGCCTTCTTTAATCACGCCTTCCATGCCCATACATTTCTTGCCGGTAGGCTTGATTTCAAGCAGTGCGGCAACTTCCTCCAGGCGCTGCACCTGCGCTTGTGTTTCGATTAAATGATTTTGTAACGCGCCCCGTAGGGCTTCGTCGCTGGATCCTTTGACCATCTTGGGGATGGCTTTCGTCAGCTGTTTCTCCGCGGAATACAAATCTTTAATCTCATCTTCCAACAAATCGGCCATTGTATTTTTGGCAGCCATAAAATCTCCTCAATGAAAAGTAAGCAGTTGCATTTGCCTAATTACTCAGTAGCGCGCAACATCCACAAACCGAGGCGGCGCACTAAGGGCATTTTGTTTGTTATTTAACTTACATAGAAGGCAATGTGTACAAGAGAAGCAATTCTAATGCCAGAGCTAACTGCCTAGAAAGCAGCGTGAGAAGTGATGGAAAATGCAAATTTCTCTGCGGCGGGCGCAAATCTTACTCGCCCGCCCTTGGATCTTGAAACTTTGAAGAGGAAGCGTAAAGCATCTGACGGCGGCAGTTTGAGTAACCCCTAATAAAGGCTCATACAGCTATCCTCCGGTGGACCAATCGACGCGGAACTCGGGGTACAACGTCAACCCGCCGCACGCGAAAATCGTTTGCCCTGTGATGTACGATGCTTCCTCGGAGGCTAAGAAGGCGAAGACAGCGGCGATCTCCGATGGATCAGCCGCGCGCCCCATCGGAATGTGGCTCTCCACTTCCCCTCGGGCTTTCGGGTCGTCGATCCAAGCCTTGTTGATCGGAGTGACAACCGCCCCGGGCCCAACCGCATTCACACGAATGCCCCGGTCCGCGTATTCCAGCGCCAAGGTTTTCGTCATATTCTCCATCCCGCCTTTGCTGATGGAATAAGGCAGATACTTCGGTTTGGGGATAGTCTGATGGACGCTGGAATTATTCAGAATGACCCCGGCGCTTTTCCGAGAAAGAAAGTGCCGGATCGCTTCGCGCGAACACAGAAATGCTCCGCGCAGGTTAACCCCTAACACGCGGTCGAAATCCGACATGTCAATTTCATGGCTTTCGGCGGGCTTTTGGATGCCTGCATTGTTCACCAAAATGTCCACCGCGCCGAATGCCTCCACGGTTTTCGCGAACATGCCGTGAACTTCGGCTTCCTCGGCAATGTCGGCTTGAATGATAATTTCGCGGCCGCTATTGCCGGGAACACGGGCCTGTTTTAACAGCGCTTGCGTGGCTTGCGCCGTTTCCAGGCCATCAAGAAAATTGATGGCTACATTGGCGCCCTCTTCGGCGAAGCGGATTGCGATTGCTTTGCCGATGCCGGTGGAAGCGCCGGTTATAATGGCCGTCTTACCTTGAAGTTTCATAAGTCACTTCTATTATGGTAATCCGGCACGCTTCCTCGCCGAAAAAGCAGTTGCAAATATTTTCCTCGTCAAACCGGAAAACCTACTTCTTGTAGTAGGAAACAATCTTCACACCTTCCAGGAAGCCGCCATCTTTCTTGCCTTCCAACGGAACCGCACCCATCACGACCGAACCCACATACGCCGGTCGCAGATGGAACCGCTCGGTGATGTATGCCTGAACTCTAACGGCGCGGCGGCGAGCCTGCAGGTAATGTTGCGACGGGTCGCCTTCCGCAGCATAGCCTTCCACTATTAAGGGACCGTTTCGAGGGAAGCGCAATATTTCGGCCATGACCGCATCCAGCTTCTGCTTGCCCAGGGCGCTGATCACCTCCACTCCCTTTCCGTCTTTCTCGAATAGCTCAGTGCTTTCTATCCAAGCACGATGCCGCTCAAACCCTTTTGCGAATTTGCCTTCCTTATATTCCGGCGCGTTGATCGATCCCAAATCGAAGAAGCCGCGTTTCTTGAAATAGCCGCGGAAAAGAAAATTATGCTTCAGCGCTTCGGTGTCTTCTGACAGATCCGACATGGCTTCATGGGCGTCGGCAAGCGCCCTCTGAAGGTTCTCGGCAACTCCGCCTTCACCCGAAGCGGATTGGAATTTATCCACGGCTTCCTTTACTTGTCTGGTGATCTGCTCCATGTTCTGGATTGTTTTGCGCACTTCGGGAACAATCTCGCTGTCTTCCACTTTGGCTACGATCTTCTTTGCGCTTTCGGAAGTGTCACGAAGGTTCCGTACAGCCTTGCCCGTATCATGCACCGCCGTTTTCACGTCCTCCGCAAGCTGTTCGTCATTGAATAAGGCTCCCACCGCGCCGCGGCCTTCGCGCACGCCATCGGAAAGCTCCCGGATATTGGCGGCGATACGGTTCGATGATTCCAGGATGCCTCGTACGTGCGGGGTAGCCGTCTTTATCAACCGGTTGGCCGACTTCGCCGTATCGCTGATATTGGCTACGGCGGTTAGCACCTCGTCTTTCACTCCCGCCATAAGCACGTTGACTGTTTTGACCGTTTCGCTCATTTGATCAATGAGGTCCGTCCAATCGAAAGGCTCCTTGGATTGAATCAAGGATTCTTTAACGGCCAATTGCGACCCTTCCGTGCCCGCATCAATTTCAAGAAACTTATTCCCCAACAAGCCATCTGTTTGAATGGTGGCTACTGAATCCTGCCGGACAATAGGGTGCAAGGTTTCCACTATTCTGACGTGCACGCGGAATTTGGCGCTAGGATGGGATGGAACTTCAATCACCGTGATCGCTCCAGCATCCATCCCCGCCACGCGCACTTTCGATCCGACTTGCAAACCGGTTACCTTGGCAAAGTCAGCCTTAACATGAAAAGACTTCGTGAATAGTTGGGTGGCGTTTCCAATCAAAAACAATCCCAGGGCGAACAACAAAAGCGTTCCGGCCACAAACAAACCAACCATGAATTTCTTATTCGCTTCCATTTCACCCACCCTGCTTGGACAACATGAAGTCGCGAACCATTTGATGTTCGCTGTGTTCGAGCTCTTCCGCCGTGCCCTCGGCCAGAATCCGTCCGCCATCAAGGAAGGCTAGACGGTCGCCGATGACGCGGGCGCTGGGAATGTTGTGCGTAACGACAACCAGCGTTGTGCTGTTGCGCTTTTTCACCTGCAGCAGCAACTCATCGATCTCCGCGGATGTGATCGGATCAAGGCCCGCGCTTGGCTCATCCACCAGCAAAATCGAGGGTTGAAGCGCAAGCGCCCGCGCCAGCCCGGCTCTTTTGCGCATTCCTCCGGAAAGGTCTGCGGGCATGCTGTTGTATTCCTTTCCCAACCCCACCGATTCCAGCAAGGCTTGTACAATTTGCTGAATTTCGCCGCTGGGTTTATCCGTATTGCGCCGCAATGCGAATGCGACATTTTCGCCTACTGAAATCGAGTCAAACAGCGCGGCGCTTTGAAACAGGAAGCCCAAATGCTTGCGAATGGGTGTAAGCGCGGTGCTGTCCATATTGGTGATGTCCTCTCCGGCCACCATGATATTCCCGGAATCGGCCTTCAGCAGGCCGCATATCAGTTTCAGGGTTACGCTTTTTCCGGTGCCGCTGCGCCCAAGCAACACATAGCCGCATCCTGCTTCCACTTTGAACGAAATATTGTTCAACACAGCCCGATCGGCGAACGACTTGGAAACGCCGTTAAATTCAATTGCATATTTGGCATTGAGTTGGCTCATCCTCCGGCCGCCGGAAATACGAAAGCAATGAATTTCACTAGAATCACGTTGATCAAAATGAGCAGCACGGAACTAAATACCACGCTTTGCGTGGACGCGCGCCCCACACCCGCGGCCCCGCCCGAAGCATTATATCCAAGGTATGAAGAAGTGCCCCCGATTATGATGCCGAACACGATGGTTTTCAGCGTGGATGGAATGAAATCGGCGAAGGCTAAGCTGCCGAAAGCTTGTGTGAAATAGAGCCGCAGAGATGTTCCCGACACGATAGCCTCGGCAAGGAATCCTCCAAGCATGCCGGAAAAATCCATAACAACGGTGAGCAGCGGCAGGCAAATGGCGCAAGCCACAACGCGGGTGAATACCAGATACTTGAAGGAATTAACCGCCAAGGATTCTAAAGCGTCAATTTGTTCGGTGACCCGCATGCCGCCTAGTTCCGCTCCAATCCCCGCGCCCACTCGCCCCGAAATCAGCAGCCCGGTAATCAACGGGCCGGTTTCCTTCACCAGCGCAAACGCAAGAGCGGTGGGAATCATCGCTGCAGCTCCAAATCTTTCGAGTGTGGAGCGAGTGTGCATGGAAAGTACAATTCCCACAGCCAAGCCGGAAAGCATGATTAGAGGAGTAGACCGCCATCCAATCTCATGGATCTGCTTCAGGGTTTCGGTGAATTCGAACGGCCGGCGAAAACATTCGCGAAAAACTTGTCCGCCTAAAAGGCTCAGACCGCCAAACCATTCAATGGCGTTGCGCCCGTCTTCAATGGCCTCGTCTAACATGGATATTCTCCGAGTGGATCGAAGCTTCGGTTTTTCATATTAGTCTTCAATGTCCCCGGCTGTAAAATAGGGCAGATTCCGGTTAGAAATTCTGCCCTCGCTAAGAAGCGAATATAAACACGGGTTAAGGGAGCAATTTTGGGGCCAATCTTGCGGATAATCAAGCTAGTGTCGCAACTGCGGAAGGCGATTGGAATCAATCGCCGCAACCGGGATCACGGTGCATCCATTTTCCTGATTCCCTATAAAGAGCGAACGGACAAAGGCAAATTTTGCATCTGACGATTAGTACGAATGCCGCTTGCTCTGTTAGAGTATAACCCCGGCTTTTATCTCTCGTAGCCGCTCCTTGGCAAGCTCCCAGTCGTGTTCAGGTGTTCCTTCCGGGCAGCCTCGGGCTACCCAAAGTTCATAAGCCATCAAGGAGATGTCGCTATCCGCTAGCCTGTGAGGTTGGGCCGCGTTTTGATGTGCGATTTCCGTTTTCTGGAAAGCCTGATGCGAATGCTCCAATGCTCGCCGTGTGTCTTCATGGCCCGTTGCGTGATCCTGGTGATCTCGACTAGCCGAAGCGGCGCGGTGCATGTGTGCCGCTTTGTCGTGTATTTCGGCAGCCTGCCGGTGATTGTCGTAGTGCGATCCGTCGTTGTGACCTGACATTTAATTCTCCTCGATATGTGCGGACTTTTTGTAGGCTTCTTGCGCTAGACCGTAGGCCTGATCGGCAAAATCAAGCGCGCGCTTCGCATACCGGGCTCCAGTTTCCCGGTCGGTTTTTTCGTAGTGGTTGGCTGCATCGCGATGAGCACTTGCCGCTAATTCGTGCTGTTCCGCCGCTTGCTTATGAGATTCGTGCATGATTTCTCCCGCGCAATTTACTTGGACCACCTTTTAGCAGCATTCGTAGCGCCAACGCACTTGACCAAATTAGGGCCAATATAAACCCTTGTCTTTACCTTCCATGAAAGCGGTAATCTGCAAGATTTGCCTTTGTGAAAGCAGTTCAGTCATTCCTTGCCCGTCGGCGCTTGCGAAGAGTTACCCACTTGTGCTCATTTAGAGTTGACCACACTGAAAACAGTTCTTGCCACGTGGCAAACGGCGAACTGAATCA
>JAYVXT010000788.1:0-10761 GCA_043785065.1 Bryobacterales bacterium
GCCGACGACAAGCCGAAGCCGAAGAAATATTTCGCTTCGTCAAAGCCGCGGTCCATGGGGCGGTAAGGGTAGTTGTCGCCCAGGTGCCACTTGCCAAAAATTCCTGTGCTGTAGCCGTTTGAACGGAAGATGTCGGCCATGGTGGGAATGCCGCGGCGCAACATAGCGCGGCCTGCGGTGACTGAAGTCGCCCCGTTGTACAGGGCGTCCAGGCCGGTCATTAGCTGCCCTCGCGTCGGCGTGCACATCGGAGCGGCATGGAAATCAGTAAAGCGCAGACTCTGGCTATGCAGCTTGTCCATATTAGGCGTCTTCAGCACTGGGTTGCCATGGCACCCAAAGTCGCCATAGCCTTGATCGTCGGTCAGGATTATCAGCACGTTCGGGCGCTTCTGTTCTTGCGCTAAAGCTGCAGCGGCAGGCAAAGCGGAAAGAGTCTTCAGGAATTCGCGGCGTTTCTGCATGAGTTAGCTTCTCACCGCAGCGACAACCATTTGAAGTGTCTTGCCCGTGGAATCGCCAATCACTTTGGGGCCGCCTGCTTTCCAATCCTTGCGCGAACCGTCATAGATATACTTCACTGGTAGCCGCGTTAAGGCCGGGTCGTACTGCCCTTCGGTTCCTCCCATTTTGTAGATCACCATGTCAAGCGAGGGCACAACGTAAATCGCGTATCCGCCCGAACCGCCTTTCCAGTAAGCGTCGCGTGGCACGCCCGGGTATTGACCTTTTTCGTTCACGTTGAAATTGAAACTGTGATTGTAGTGCGGGTTGTACTTCACCATGCGCCCGCACATTTTGACGAAGTCCGAGGGCACGATTTGCTGTTTGCCCCATTTGCCTTCGTGCAGCATCAGGAAGGCGAAGCGCAGCACATCGGTGGAGCGCACGGCGTTGCTTCCTCCGCCAGGCGTGTGGAACATGCGGCCATTTTCGTCGATGCCGCCTTTCAGTTTGGGCCGGTACATGGCGTAGCCCCAGGTCCCGAATCCCAGCGGCCCCGTCAGCCGTTTGCGCATATACTCTTCCATTTCCATCCCGGTAATTTGGCGCACAATCATCGCCGGGATATGGCTTGACGAAGTTGTGTACGAATAGCAATCGCCAGGCGCGCACCAAAGTGATTGTTTCACGGCGAAGTCGTCAGTGGTGGAGTATGGGCCGTTATCTTCCGTGGGATTTTCCCAGGTGGAGCGCACGCCATTCACATAGACGGGATTAGTGCCGCGAATGCCGCCCGACATCGACAGAACCTGACCAAGAGAAATTTCTGCCTTGCGGGGATCGTCGAGCGGGAAATATTTGGCGGGGAGATATTTCGGAGTGAAGATCTTTTCGTCCAACCCGTTAGGAAATTGGTCCGCCATTTCCTTCAGCATAATGCCGGTAGCCACTGTCGTAAACGCCTTGCCGCATGATGCTAATTCGGGAAGCGCTTCGCGATTTCCACGGCCAAAGTAACGCTCGTAGAGTAGGTAGCCATGGCGCACGACCAGTAGTCCGCCGTGCTGGCTGGTTTGCTGAACATAGTCAAAAGCCTCGTCGAGCTTCTTGGCATCGATACCGGCCAGCTTTTGAATCTGGGCAGGTTCGCTGAGGGTGCGCCATCCGCCCTTAGCGTCGGGAGGTGGGTAATAGTCCGCGGCGAAACATGAGGTGAGGAACAGGGCCGTCAGTGATTTAAGTAGCTTCATTTCAGATCCTCATCATATAGTAGATGGAAGCTGCTATGACGAACCGACGCGAGTTTTTACGAACGATAGGTGGGGCCGGGTTGGCCGCCATCGCCCAAGGCGCTGCCGCGAAAAAGCCGAACTTTATTGTGATCCTGGCTGACGATATGGGTTTTTCCGACGCTCGCTGTTATGGCGGCGATATCAATACGCCGAATCTGGACCGGCTTGCGGCGAAGGGATTGCGCTTCACCCAATGCTATTCGACGGCGCGTTGCGGACCCTCACGGGCTTGCCTGATGACGGGCTACTACGCACAGCAAACTGCGTCCGACGTGATGACCCCGGGAAAGATTCCAGCCTTCACGAAATTTCTGCCGGAGTATTTGAAACCGCTTGGATACCGCAGTTATCATTCCGGCAAGTGGCACTTGCGGCACGTCACAGGGGAAGGCGGGGCGGGTTTCGATCATAGTTACACGATGCTCGACGAACTTCGTTTCTTCACTCAGAATCGCCATGAATTGGATGGCAAGGCGCTTCCCAAACCGGAAGAAGGTTACTACAGTACCACGACGATTGCTGACTATAGCGTGAAATTCTTAAAGGGACATCAGCAGGAGAATGCCAACGATCCGTTCTTTCTTTACGTGGCGTTCCATGGGCCTCACTTTCCCTTGCAAGCACCGCAAGCGGACATTGATCATTACAAGAGCAAGTTTACCGAGGGTTGGGATACCGCGCGTGAACGCAAGTGGCAAAGGATGACCCAGATGGGTTTAATCAACTGTGCTTTATCTCCGATGGAGCCAGGAATGTGGACCCCTTGGAACACGCCGGATGCCGAGCTGCTGGAAAAAGTTGGGCCAGGAGAAGTTTCCAAAGCCGTACCATGGTCAACTCTCAATCAGGAACAGAAAGATTTTCAGCGGACGAAGATGGCCATTCACGCGGCGATGATTACGCGGATGGATGCGGAGATCGGCAAGTTGATGAAGCAGGTGGAAGCCATGGGGGCCGAACGTGATACCGTCGTGATTTTTCTATCGGACAACGGGGCATCGTCCGAGCAGTTGATTCGCGGCGACGGGCACGACAAGACTGCTCCAATGGGTTCGGCGAAGACCCATCTTGGGCTTGGCCCTGGATGGGCGTCGAATTCCAATGCTCCTTTCCGCTTGCATAAATCGTGGGTGAATGAAGGTGGAATTTCGTCGCCGATGATCGTGCACTGGCCCAATGGGATTAAGGATCAGAACAAGCTCCGGCAGAATCCATGCCACTTTGTGGATGTATTACCGACGCTGGTTGATTTGGCGGGCGGCCGAGTGGAAACGCCCCCTGGAGCACCGAAGTTAGCTGGCCGCAGCATAGCCGCCGCGTTCAATAAAGACGGCGCGGCTCCTCATGATTTCCTCTATTTCAATCACAACAACAACCGGGCAATCCGCGTTGGCGATTGGAAACTAATTGCGACCGGTAATGATGGTGGTTGGGAACTGTACAATCTCAAAACGGATCGCGGCGAGCAGCGCAACCTGGCGGCCCAGCAGCCGGAACGCGCCAAGCAATTGGCTGTTCTGTGGCAGAAGACTGAGGACGAGTTTGTGAAGACCCGTGAGGCCGCAAAGCCAACGGAAAAGGTCCGCATGAACAACCGCGCTCAATGATCCATTTCAATTCAAACGTCTCCGCGGGTGGTCCTCTCCTTAATTAACTTGGCAAACGCAAATTTCGATATACTGAACACAAATCCAAATGCTGCGCACTATTACTACTCGTTTGCCCGCTTTCCTGTCTCTTAGCTTTACCGTCATAGCTCAACCTGCGTTGTTCGATTCCACAGCCAAGCCCGTGTTCATGGCGAAGTGCGTTGCCTGTCACGGCGCTGCCCCGCAAGGCAAGCTTGATTTGCGTACCGAAGAAGCGGCACTAAAAGGCGGAGCTTCGGGCTCAACCGTTGTGCCTGGCGCCGCGGCCAAAAGCCTGCTGATCGACAAAGTTGTTACGCAACAAATGCCGCCCGGCAAGGTTAAATTAACCGCTTTGGAAATCGATCAGATCCGCGCTTGGATCGACAAGGGCTTAAAAGCCGTGCCCCCAGTTGAGACGGCGATGGTGCGCGAGCAGGACGCTCGCGCCGTGTTCCAAGCTCGTTGCGTGACCTGCCATGGCGGCCTGCGAAAAGAAGGCGGCCTGGACATGCGAACGGTTGCCAGCCGTTTAAAAGGAGGTAAGTCGGGCCCGGCGCTTGTACCCGGCAAGCCCGAGGAAAGCCTGCTTTATAAACGGATCGTGGATGGCCAAATGCCTCCCAATGCGATGGCAAAAGATTTGGCCGTGGAGTTGCCGACTCCCAATGAAACCGAAATCGTGCGCGCTTGGATTGCTGGCGGAGCCAAGGAGCCCGGACCCGTGGATGTCGCCGCCGATGCGATTGTCAAGAAAGATGCACAGAACTTTTGGTCGTTCCAGCCGCCCCTTCGTCCCGATGTTCCGAAGGTAAAGCATCAAGCACTTGTGAAAAATCCCATTGATGCTTTCTTGCTTCACAAGTTGGAATCGAAGGGCCTCAGCTATGCAAAGGATGCGGGCAAACTCGCCTTGGCGCGGCGCATCTATTTGGACTTGCTGGGCCTGCCCCCCACCAAAGCACAACTCAACAATTACTTGAATGATAAGGCCGCCGATGTCTACGAAAAGTTGGTGGACGAACTGCTCGCCTCGCCGCAATATGGGGAACGCTGGGGGCAGCATTGGTTGGACCTTGCGGGTTATTCCGATTCAGAAGGGTTTGGGCAAGACGACGGGGTGCGGCCCTTTGCCTGGCGCTATCGCGATTATGTGATTCGTTCGTTGAACAGCGACAAACCCTATAATCAGTTCTTGACCGAGCAAATCGCCGGCGACGAGCTATCCAACGATTGGAAAAGCGCGAAGTCCGCAAGCCAGGCCATGATCGACCGGCTTGCGGCCACGGGGTTTTTGCGCACCGTTCCTGATCCGACAAATTCCAATGAGCGCGGGCTTATCGCCGAACGTATGAACATTGTTGCCGACGAAGTCGAAGTGCTGGCTTCTTCCGTCATGGGGCTCACCGTTGGTTGCGCCCGTTGCCATAATCACAAATACGATCCAATTCCTCAGCGCGACTACTACCGCTTGAGCGCTATTCTTCAGGGTGCCTACGATCCCTATGAATGGAAATCGCCCAACAAGCGAGAGTTCCCCTTGGCGCTTCAGAGCGAATTGGACGAGGCCAAGAAAGTTAATGAGCCGTTGGAACTTGAGTTGAAGAGAATTCAGGAGGAACTGCGGAAGGTCTCTGATCCATTCAAAAAGAAGCTGATTGATGAGCGGTTGGAGGCGCTGCCGGTTGATGTACGGGCTGACTTGAAGGCGGCTGAGGCTGCCGGCGAAGAAAAGCGCACAGAGGTGCAGAAGTACTTGATGGCGAAGTTCAAGCCGCTATTCACGGTCAACAATAGGGACTTGACCAAGAAGTATCCTGAATTGCAGGATAAATTGCGAGCTTTACAGAATGAGTCGGGAATGGTGCGTGGAAAAATGCAGTCCAAGCCCCACGTTCGAATCTTGACCGACAATGAGGAACCATCCATCCCCTATCTGCTGCGCCGCGGCGATGCCATAGGCTTCGGGGATCAAGTGGAACCGGGCGTGCCCATGGTATTGGCTAGCGCCAGTCTGAAACCGTATGAGATTGTCCCGCCATTCCAGGGTGCAACGGGCCGCCGTCTTGCCCTCGCTCATTGGCTGACTCAGCCCAACCATCCGTTAACCGCGCGCGTGGCCGTCAATCAGTTATGGATGCGGCACTTTGGACGAGGCATTGTCCCCACAGTCGCCAATTTCGGCCACTCCGGGATTGCTCCTTCCCATCCGGAATTGCTCGATTATCTGGCCACGGAATTCGTCAACAAAGAATGGAGCATGAAGGCGATGCACCGCATGATGGTCACTTCGCAGGCATACCGGCAAAGCTCCCGCGTCGAAGAATCGGTGCTGGCTGCCGATCCGGAAAATGCGCTACTGACCCGCATGCCTTTCCGCCGCATGGACGCCGAAACTTTGTATGATTCGCTGGTCACCGTCTCTGGGCGTTTGGATCCGGAGCAGTTTGGGCCTGCGTCGCCGATTGAAGTAAGCGCGGAAAAAGAAGTGACAGTCAAACCCACCAAAATAGGCTACCGCCGCTCCATCTATACCTTGCACCGTCGGCAGACACCCGTGTCCTTAATGGATGCATTCGATCAGCCAACAATGACCCCCAATTGCACGGAACGTCGCCAATCGAATGTGGCCACCCAAGCGCTTCACATGATGAACGGCTCAATGGCGTGGAACTTGGCGCGCTATATGGCCGGGCGAGTGATGGATGATTCCGACGGCGACCGGGCCAAGGTGGTGGAAAACATTTACATGCGCGCCTATTCGCGGCCGCCTTCGGAACAGGAAGTGCGCGACGGCATGCAAGCGATTGCCGCGTTCCGGGAAAAATGGCCCGCACGGCTTGATGCCGATAACGTGGATGCGCCGCGTGGCGCCAATGCGCAATGGCTTGCCGTGGCGAATTTCTGCCATGCGATTTTGAACTCAGCGGAATTTAGTTTTATTGACTAGGGATCAACATGACCAACAAGACTCGACGCGATTTCTTTTCGACGATGGTGGACGGCGTCCATGGGGCCGCCTTGGCTTCCATCCTGAGTACGGAGTTTTTCCAGGCTCCGGCATTCGGCTCCTCCAATATTTTTGATCTTTCGGTGAAGCGGCCTCACTTCAAGCCCAAAGCAAAAGCTGTGATTCATCTGTTCATGAACGGTGGTCCCAGCCAAGTAGATCTTTTTGATCCGAAGCCAAAGTTGAAACAGTTAGCAGGCTCTGCCCCAAGCCGTGAATTGAGCTTTGCGATCTCCAACGGTAAGGATGCCGGCACTCTTATGCCTTCGCCGTTTGAATTCAAGCCGAGAGGCAAGAGCGGCATCGAAATTTCAAGCGCGCTGCCGCATTTGGCTGAATGCGTGGATGATATTGCGCTCATCCGTTCCATGTATGGCGAGCATGCCAATCATGAGCCGGCGTTGTTCCTGATGCATTCCGGCCGCACAATTGCCAGCCGGCCTTCGATTGGGTCGTGGGTGAGTTATGGGCTCGGCACGGAAAACCAGAATCTACCCGCCTATGTGGTCTTGGACGATCCCAAGGGGTTGCC
This sequence comes from Bryobacterales bacterium, assembly GCA_043785065.1. Classification (GTDB taxonomy): domain Bacteria; phylum Acidobacteriota; class Terriglobia; order Bryobacterales; family Bryobacteraceae; genus JANXSF01. Next base: position 6,907 of record JAYVXT010000788.1, read on the forward strand.
GATCAACGGCATTTCCAACTGGCAATCGGCTTGGTTGCCTCCAATATATCAGGGGACGCGCTTTCGCACTGAAGGTCCGCCTGTGTTGAATTTAGAGCCCCGGCAGGAAATCCCCACCCCGTTGGTGGAAGCAGAACGGGCGCTGCTGCGGAAGATGGACGAAGCGCATCGCAAGGACCGGCCCTATCAGCCTGAATTGGACGCTCGAATTTCCAGTTATGAACTTGCGGCGCGGATGCAGATGGCCGCCTCGGATGCATTGGACGTGAATAAGGAAACCGAGGCAACGCGCGAGGCCTATGGGTTGAACGACCCAGCGACCGCTTCTTATGGGAAACGCTGCTTGATGGCGCGGCGGTTGGTGGAGCGTGGCGTGCGCTTTGTGCAGCTCTACATTGAATCGCAAATCTTCGACAGCCACGGAGATTTGCAATCCAGCTTGAATTACGCTTGTGGCAAAACGGACAAGCCGGTAGCGGCTCTGCTTAAAGATTTGAAGCAGCGCGGGCTGCTGGATTCTACCTTAATCGTGTGGGGCGGTGAATTCGGACGTCTTCCCATTTCGCAAGGTAACGGCAAGGCGGCGGGGCGTGATCACGGACCGAATGGCTTCAGCGTATGGATGGCCGGCGGCGGCGTTAAGGGCGGCACGGCATTTGGAACCACCGATGATATTGGGTTCAAGGCGGCTGATGATCGCGTAAGCGTGCACGATTTCCATGCAACGATTCTCCACCTGCTGGGTCTAAAAGCGCGGGACCTTGTGTTGGAGCGGCAAGGTTTGAAGGAACGGCTCACGGATCAGTTTCCTGCGCGGGTGGTGCAGGAAGTGATCGCTTGAGACTCCCGAAGAAGTTAGGTAATCAATCGATTTGGCCGCTGGCTGCGTTACTCACGTTGTTGGTGTAGGATCAAATCAGAATCAGCGCCCCGATTCCTGCGTACTTAGAGATCATCGATTTCATCGCTGCCGGTACAACTCCCGCTGCGATTGTGCAGTTCAGGTCCTCCTTTGAATCTCGAAAGAGAGTTACTGAGTTGATAAAGCGCGAACAAGGAAACGGCTGTCTCCTGAAGAGAAAACCGAGCTCGAACATTTCATGGAACTGGAACACATCCTCAGAATGGCTAAAGCTAAGGCAAGGCAAATTCTCGCTTGTGGCCAGTGATATCTGTTCTCAAGTACGGCAAAAAGTAGCTCAGTGGGCAATCCACCAATGCGAATACTGCCTAATAGCAGTAGACGACGCTGGTTTTCCGCACCAGATCGTCGCAAACATGGCGGTCGTTCGAATCTTGAGAATTTGGCCCATGCCTGCCTCCTCTGCAATCGTTATTAGGGCACGGACATTGGCTTTAATCGATCAAGTTACCGGCGAAACGGTCCGGCTATTTCATCCTCGCCGCGATCAATGGGCCGATCATTTCCGAGTCAGTGCTTATATATGTACTTGAGCCGCTGACAGAAAACGGGAGAGTCACGGCTCGACTGCTTCGCCTGAATAGTGCGGAAAGGGTAGCGGAGAGGTGTCTGCTGAGTTGGATGGGGAGGAGGTTAGGTCCAGCTTGAAGGAGTGATTGGCATTCAAGAATTCGGCTTACCGAACTAGAGATGATGTCGGGTTCAAGGCGGCTGACGACCGAGTTAGCGTCCACGATTTCCATGCAACGATTCTTCATTTACTTGGGTTGAAGGCGCGCGACCTTGTGCTAGAGCGGCAAGGTTCGAAGGAGCGGTTAACCGCTTAGTTCCCGGCCCGGGTTGTTCGGGAAATTATTGCTTAACTCTATGGAGCCGCCAACGGCTGCTTGCCACCATCCTTCGATAACCGGAAGCGAGGCTGCTGCGTTCCCTTACTCTCCAACTTCACGTTTTCCGCGACAAACGAAAATAATTCCTGGGCAGAAACGATTCGGTCTCCATTTAGGTCGGCGGCTCCTCCCAGTGCGTCGGCTAGCCAGTGGGAAAACATTGTGGAAGTTCCCTCATGCGCTTTCGACGTTTCGTCGCTTGATCCTGAAACCAAAACCGACCATCCGGGCTTGTCGTTGAATAGGTTCAACACATGGTTGTTCACCAAGCTCCTGCCGGCGCGGAAGCGCCATTCTTCACTGAGTTCATGGCCCACGTCAAAAAGCAGAAAGCAATTGTTAGTTCTTACACTGCGATTTAAGTACATTTCCAAGTCGGAAAATGATAACGCCGTGGAATCAAGAGTCTCTAGCTGTGTCCCGTTTACCGCCAAATACATCCGATCGGCTTTGTTCGGACGCGGATCGTGCAGCCCATGGGTGGCGATGTAGATAACCAGAATGTCGTTGGATTGCGCCTTTGCCGCAAAGTCGGAAAAGGCGACTCGCACCTGTTCCAAATTTGCTTTTTGATCCATCAAAAGGCGGATATTCTCCTTATTGAATCCCGCCTCCTTCTCCAGCCGTTGTGCGAATAATTCCGCGCCGGCTGCGGCCAATTTTAGCGGCGGTGGCGACTGCTTGGCAGTGCCAAATTCCGTGACTCCAATGATCACGGCATATTTCTTCCCCGCGAATCGGGTTAGCGGAGTATTGGAAGCAGGCCGGTGTACTGGGATGATGATACGGCGGGAACTCCCCTTTTCATTCACCGCTTCCACTATTAGTTCGCGGCTTGCGGGCGGCATTTGTGTCTTTACTTGGAACTCCGTTGCGCCCAGCTTTGGTTCCGCAACTATTTTTCCATTCACCTTAAGTGTTGCGCCAGAAGACAGCCGTCCCGCCAAAGTAATTGTTTCCAGTGATTGCGGGCTCTTGAAAACCAACGGACGCACAGGCTCGGTGAGGACAAGGTCCGGAGGCACGGACTTTGGATCGTCCGGTGAAAGAGTACTGGAATATCCAAAGAACGAATTTTGCATGAAACTGTTTACACGCAACACCCAGTTCTGGTAATAACGCCTTCCGCGTTTATCCTCGGCCGATATTTCTATGGCGTTTTCCTGTGAATCAAACAGATCATCGGTCCTCTTTCGCAGAGTCTCCGGTTCCATCACAAGCATCGTTCCTTCCGGAACTGCTCTCTCCTCGAAGACGTTTCCCAGTCCCTTGCCATTGACGAAGATCTTGTAGCGCCCCGGAGTGAGGTTTCTCTGTTGGGCCTCGCGAACCAGAATTTTCAAGTGGCGAATCGGCCGGTCGGGCAATCCCACAAGGGTATTCGCGCCGGTAAATGGCGTTTCGAAGAAATCAGGAAGCCACAATTGAAACAGGCCTGGGCCCTCCTGCGCGGAGAGCCCAATCTGGAGAAGAATACCGGCAATGCCGGCTTTTACCGGCAACCTCATTTTTTCTTGACGGCGGGGATCACTGTTCTGGCGGCGCCAACGGTCGCACCCGTGTTTTGAATCTGCTTGCTTACTCTTTCTACTGCCGATTGAGCAGCGGAAACGGCCGGTGCTGCCCCGGGAGTCGCCGACTGGGCCACAGGCGATTCACCCACCGGCCTCGCAGGTGTCCAATCGGAGAAAGCTCGATAGATTTCCATCTCGCGCATGTCTGGAACCTTTGGCTTCCAATTCTTGTCTCCGCCATACAAGGCAATGTACTCGTATATGGAGCCCAAGTTTGGAGGATAGAGGCCAGTCATTCTTTTCTCGGCATTCCAACGCGCGTAATCGGTGACGTACGTGTCCATTTCCGCTGACACTTGTTGTGGATCGATGCCCTTCTCACGAGCCATCATCAGAGCCAAATGCAAATGAGCGCCATAGTTCTGCTGCCGTGTATCGACCTTGGTTGCCTTAAAGAAAGACTCCTTGGCCAAGCGTGTATCCTCGTCCGTCCGGCCAACCAACTTCAACGTCTTGGCGTAGAAATAGT
>JAYVXT010000789.1:0-10747 GCA_043785065.1 Bryobacterales bacterium
CCTCCGTATATAGGCCAATCCAAGCAGATGGATCGCGATCCTCAGGGGCCGTCCACTTGGCCATCACCGGCTCGCCGGTCTTGGGGGCTACGGAATTTAGAGTCGCCGGGACCCATCCGCCTAAAACGAACGATGGGTTGCTCCACTGCGCGGCTTCCTGGGCGGTTAGCTGCCTTGAAAATGCGGCGCGCTTGCTGGTGTCAACGGGGACGTCTTTCAGGTCAGTGGATCTGTATTCCCAAAACTGAACGTTGGGAGCGGTTGTGGCGTTGTTGAGCAGCCAGCCTTCGGGAATGATGTGCGGGCCCATGACGCAGTTAATGTAGGCCACCTGACTGTAGGGAAATACCGTTGGATCAATGCGGGCGAGATACATGCCACTTACTCCGTCGGGCGCCGTTAGCTTTGAGTTCAGGAATACATAGCCGTTCTGCCCCTGCACATTGCGGATTTGGGTATAGTAGCCGCCGGAACTGATGCCCTTCAGTTCACTGTTTTGAATGAGCACCGTACCGATGCCCCACATGAAGTCCACGTCGCCTTCAATGTAGCTGTCGTTGACCATCGCTTGACCTTGCAGCAGCAGCGTATCCTGGAAGCTTTTCAGGTTTACGCGATTCAACAGGATGCGGCGGTTGTTGCCACGAAACGCTTCGGCTTGGGAGCCGCCGCGAGGCGTAGTGTTCCACAGTGTCACCGAATCCAAAACGAAATCGGTGGCGTCCACTCCAAACATGGCGCGATTGTTTCCCTGATTCAAGTTGGCGTTATTGGCATATTGTATGACGGTCTTATCACGATCATAGCCGCGCACGGTAATGAAAGGCTTGTTTGAGTTCACATAGTTGATTTCGTTATAAGTTCCCGGAAATACATTTACAAAGAATGGGTTTGTTGCATTGGTGGGTGCAAAGTCAATGCCGCCCTGCACGGTGCAGAAATCACCGCTGTCATCGGCCGACACGATCACCGAGGAAGCATCGGCGGCAGGGGCTCTTATCCGGGTGCGGAAATTCCAGGTTGCGGGGTCTCCAAATCCGGTCCAGGGAGCGCCGTCTTGATCCACGATCACTCCCGGTTCCACGATTACCGAATAGCGGTCGTTCAGGGGCAGTTGCTGGTGCAGGTAGATGGTGGCGCGATTTCCGGTAATGATGATTGGGTAGTAAACGTAAGACGTCCCTCCAATTACCTTGGTCTGAGGATTGGCGGACATGTCGATGGTATCGACCGGTTTGCCGGCGGAATCAAGGACACGGATGCGGCCGGATTTTCCGATTGCCGGCGTGCGGTCAAAATCAATCGTAAGTGGAGTATCGGTACAAATGGAAGGATAGTTGGGCCACGGGTTGACGCTGGTGGCATACATCGGCGACGTAACTAAGAGCGCCGCCTTGCCGCTGGCGATGCTGCCGCTGGAGTTACTAACCAAGACGTTGTAAGTGGCCGAATCGGTGATTTTCAGGCTGGAAAATTGCAGGACAGGGGTATCGGTGTTCGGCAGGAGGGCGCCATTCTTGAACCATTGATAGACAAGGCCGCTGCCGCTTGCTTCCACCGAAAGGTTGGCGAATTGCCCAATGGTTCCGGTTGTGTTGGCCGGTTGGCGCGTGATTGCGGGGGCAGGTGGAACGGGTGTGACGCTGACTTTCAGAACCACCGGGTCACTTGTGGTTTTGCCGCTTGAGTTGGAAACCACGGCGGTATAGGTTCCTGTATCGGCCAGTTGCACCTTGTCCAGAACTAGTATGGCGGTCTTTGCGGAATCATTGCCCGCAATGTCCTTGCCATCTTTTTGCCACTGATAGGCGAGGGCGCTGCCGGAGGCGGCTATGGCCATGGTTACGCTGGAACCTACCTGTAGCGTGAGGGCCGAAGGCTGTGGTTGCGCGGTGATGGCGGGTGGCGCGGGGTTGTATTGAACAAGCAACCGGGTAAATGTCATCTTGCTGGCGAAATTCGTGCCGGCTACGCGGAAGGCAAACGAATCGAAGGTGGTGTTTGGCGACGGGTTTGATTCCACGCCTGAGTAATTAAGCCCGCTCAATTTGCCGCCACTAACATCGGCGGTTAGCTTGGTAGTTATAGCCGTTAGGCGCTCAATCGTGTAAGTCAGTGTATAGGGCGTGTTATCGGCCAGAGCTTGCCGGTCGTTTGCACCTGTGCCTTGAATGGTTGCGAAATCGGCAAAGTTATTAAACATGTTGGCATTGCCGAGCGCGACGCGGCGGCCAAGCACCATGGGGCTGCCCTGTCCGCTTGCATAGAACTGCAATCCGTAGCCGGTATCGTTGATGAAGGTGGCGTCGTTATGGCCTCCGGCTAAGTTCGTAGTGTTGCGCGTGCCCAGCGAATCCAGCACGCCCCAACGAATATCCTGGCCGTTTCCTAGAAAACCGGAGAGGGAGAAAGTAACGGCGACAGTAAGCTTATCGCCCACGCCTAGGAAAACTGGTGAGCCAGCCTTGGTGAAGAAGGCCCAAACCGCTTCCGAGGAAGCTCCGGCGGGCGTCATGTCGAGGGTCACCGACCCGGGCGCGTCGGTACGGATGTTGTTCGACCGCCCATTGAAAAGCCAGACGGAATTGTTTTCCAAGTCCTGATTCTGGCTGTTACCGTCGGCGAATTTATCGTCCAAAATAACTGTGCCGGACTGGCCTTTGAGAGACAGAATCAGGATTAAGGAAAGCAATAGACTCTTCATAGCCTATTTACATTATCAAAAAGCAAGCGCGATCGGCTTGAATTAGAATTGAACCTTGAAAATAATCAACAGATTTGAGTTTCCTGTCCCCACGTCGGAAAACGATCCCCGCGTGCCCGTCATCTTAGCGAACGAAAGCGGGCTGTTGCGATCGTAAGTGGCGCTGGGGTTTGCGTACTGCGGTTGTTTGAACGGGAAGTTGTTCGCATCCATCCGTATTTGTCCCCGAAGTCGCTCTGTGATGTGGAACCATTTCGCTAGGGAAAGCTGAGTCCAGTTAAGCCCTGGGCCAATAAAAGTATCGCGGCCAAGAGTCCCAGGCGAGAAGGCCGCGGGATAAGCGAAGGAATTATAGTTCAAGTAAGGATTTTGGGCCGATGTCGGGAAGCGGTTAGCCCCGATGGTCCAATTCGGTGTATAGGCGGCATCGTTGGCAGTGACCACATCAGGCCGGGCGCCGCCAGGTAAATAGCGGTTTGGACTATTGGCGAAGCCCACAGTAAAGGGCAGTCCCGATTGCAAGGTTTGGGTCCAGGTCAATTCCCAACCACCAATCGCAAGATCGGCCGCGCGGCTCTGATTGATCCACTTGCGGTTCTTACCGAAAGGCAACTCATAGCTCATCACATTCACAAAGCGGTGCGCGATGTTATAAGAAGCCAGCCCCTTCTCAAGGCGGCGGTTGTAGTAAGTAATGCCGCCTGCTCCGGTTTCGCCCTCGTTCTCGGTTAATGTTTTTCCGAACGTGTAAAAGCTGTTGAGGCTCAACCCGGACGAGTAGCGTTTCTCAATGCGCGCAGTGGTCGAATGATAAGAATTATGGCCAAAATTTGAAATCAGATTGACCGAACCAAATTGCGTGTATGGCTTGTAATTCTGTGCCGCGGTGAATATGGAATTCAACACTGCCGTGTCTTTGGACACGTTAAGAGGAATCTGGTTGATGTCCCAATTGTTGATCAGGCCCACGCCCGATTGCCCCTGGTACATAGTTTCCAGCACCCATCCTGGCTTAAAGCTCCACTGAAATCCGCCAGACCAACTCATCACGTAGGGCATCCGCAGGCCCGGATCAAACCAGCCGGCGGAGCGTCCTGAATAGTTGGTTCCCACAAATGGCACGGAACCATCTGGCTGAACGTTGAACTTGAAAGCCGTTGGGCCTTGCGAAAGACGGAAGATCGGATTGGGATCGCCCACAGGACTTTGCAGCGTGGCCGTGGCCAGATATTCCTGATACATGATGTTTGTGGCGGTGGCGAAGATATCCTGATGAAGCAATCCGAAGGACGAGCGGAAAACCCAGTTTGGGCTGAAATTGTAAGCCAGTCCTAAGCGAGGGCCGAAGTTGTTCCAGTCGCCGCGCGCCAGTGCGCCTTTAGGATGAATGATAGCGCCGGTAAGGCCCGTCAGCGGATCCTTCGCATTAGGGTCGAATTGGGCTTGTTGTCCATACTTGGTTTTGAATGGAGTTTCATAAGACCAACGCAAACCTAGATTGATGGTGAGCTTGCGCATCGGCTTCCAGTCGTCCTGAAGGTAGGCTTGATGCGAATACCAGCGTGGCAGCCAGCTGGCGAACTCCTGGGTGTAAGTGGCGCTTGAAACCGTTCCTAACAGGAATGATGCGAAAGTGTTTCCGGTGCTGGGGACGAACGGCTGCTCAGTGCCGGCAAAATTGTAAGTACCGCCTGGCAAGGCCCCGGCCGTTCCGTTGTATCGAGTGCGAATCAATTCATATCCGAACTTCAGAGTGTGCTTGCCGGCGCTGCGGGTCACATTGTCCTGGAAAGTGAAATCCTCCCCAACGTTTTGGAAACTTGGTAAGCCCGCAAGGCCATAGCCGATGTTGAAGTTGGGGAATGTCCCGCCATCCGTATTGGGGATGCCGAATTTTTGAGCCCAGCCTTGATCCTTAGTCAAAGCTGTTTCGTAACGCGCCCGGCGATTGTAGCCCATGCGGTATTCATTGCTCATCGTTGGGCTGATGATGTACATGTCGGAAAAGGCTATGTTGATGTGTTCCACAGGCGCGTCCTGCGCATTAGGATCGATGTCGAGCCAGGCGAACTGGGCCTGATGATCGCCCTTCCATGCGCGATGGTGAGCTTGCGAATAACGGCCGAAAATCTTGTGGTTGGATGAAAATTGATGGTCGATCTTTTCATCCCAGCGAATGCGCCGAATCTGCTTTATCTGATTGGCGACCAAATTTTCCGTGGGGCCAGTGGCGGAAACTATGCCTGCTTGATTGCCGGCGGTGAAAGGTTTCTGCGCCAGGAATTTTTGTACGGCTGGGTCGAACAGGTTCTTGGGAATGATATTGCCGGGGAATGGATCCCGGATAAAAGTTGTGCCTGACCCGCGGGTTGTATAAGGATTGTAAATAGTCCGCGCTGGGGTACCGGTGGGATTGCCTTTGAAGCTAAAATCGCCGTCATACATTTCCGCCGTGGGCACTGAAGTCCGGGCGCTTGAAGTGCCGGCGTTTTCGTAATGCTGTTCCCAGCCGGAAAGCCAGAACGTTCGATTCTTCCCATCGTATATTTTGGGAATAATAATCGGGCCACTGAATAAGAAAGATGTTTCATGATAAGTGAAGGGGTTCGTTCGCGGCAGTTGCTCCAGGTAATTGCGATGCACCATTGTCTGGCCAATGTGGCGGTTTTCCGCCGATCCGTGAAATTGATTCGCGCCACTTTTGAAGACAATGGACATCAGCCCGCCCGCCGAGTGCCCGTATTCAGCCGGAGTGCCGGTCGTATGCACCTTCACTTCTTCAAACGCATCTTGCGTGGTGGAAATCTGTTCGTTAGTGCCGCCAATGTTACCAATGCCTGGTTCTTTGCCGTTGATGCCATCCACTGTATAGCCGATGGAACGGGCCCGTTGGCCAAGTACGTGGTAACCGTCCACGGGCTGAGTGCCTGGATAGTAGTAAGTCATGCGGATGGCGCGTTTTTGGCTTACGGGAATTTTCAGCAGCGTTTCGCCGGAAAGCACTTGGCCGGCTGCCGCCGTTTCCGTTTCCAGCAATAGCGCCGAGCCTTCCACCTTGACGCTCTCAGTCACCGCGCCGACTTCCAAAGTGACGTCTATGCGGGGAATTTCCCCGGTGCGAATTTGAATGCCGTCGTGCTGGTGCTTCTTAAAACCCGCGGTTTCAATTGTCAGCCGGTAGGTTCCGGGCGCAAGATATGGAACGTAGTAGGCGCCTTCGGCCGAGGTAATGGACTCCGACCGGAATGCGGTTTCGGCGTTCAGAACATTTACTTTGGCGCCGGCCACAATGGCTCCCGTTGAATCGCTTACCGTTCCCACAAGTGTGCCTGTACCGGCTGTTTGCGCTACTAACTGCACGGCTGAAAATAGGATAGACGTGCAAGAAGCGAGTAGATTGCCTTTCATCATGAAGCCCTCCCACTTGGAAAATCTCCTGGCTGATACGGAGCCAAAATCCAGAATGTCATTTAAACTTTCATAGGTTGGCCATAGTTGTCAAGGCGGCTGAGGCTTTGGAGGTATGGATTTACGCTTGGGGAAACGAAGACCCTCCGAAGCGCGTCATAATAGTAGCCGATGTTATGTAGTCGACTCTTCCTACTGATGGCGTGCGCGCCGCTGTTGCTGGCTGAACAAGCGAGTCCGCTGGATCGCGCCTACCGTCAGATGTACAACCTCGATTTTAACGGCGCCCACAAAACAATTGCGGAATGGAACAAGGTAGCCCCTGAAGATCCTCTAGGCCCCGCGTCGGACGCCGCCGCCTACCTGTTTACCGAGTTCGACCGCCTTCATATCTTGCAAGGCGAGTTCTTCACGCATGACGAAAATTTCCGCACCGAGCAGCAATTGACCCCAAACCCTCAAACCGTAGCTGCCTTTCAAAGTCAAATTACCAACGCCGAGACTCTGGCCGAAAAGGCGCTTAGCAAAGACGCCAGAGACACAAATGCCCTATTCGCCAAGGCGCTCGCGTTGGGCTTACGATCAGATTATGAAGGCCTGGTGGAAAAGAAGTATATGAGCTCGCTGTCCAACACCAAGGCCGGGCGCACCACCGCCGAAAAGCTTCTCACCATCGACCCGCACTACTACGATGCCTGGCTAGCCATTGGCGTGGAGAACTACATGCTGAGCCTGAAACCGATGGCTGTGCGTTGGCTGCTGCGTCTGACCGGGAATCAAACTGATCGTGTTGCCGGCGTCGAAAAACTTAAGATTACCGCTGAAAAAGGGCGCTACCTGCGCCCCTTTGCTCGTCTCCTGATCGCGGTGGCTGCTTTGCGCGAGCATGATATCCCCCGCGCTAAACAACTATTGAAGGAACTGCGGGATGAATTTCCCGGCAACCACCTATATGCCTCCGAACTGGCCCGCTTAAATTAACTCATCATGAAAATCGCAAGCGCTTCGAGCGCTCTTCCCAAGAATCAATACGACCAACGCGTGCTCTTAAATGCCCTTAAGGCGTATTGGGGTTCCCGGCTAGATAACCCGCAATTTATCGAAAGACTCCACCAACGGGTTGGGGTCGATACGCGCTACCTTGCCCTGCCGCTTGAAGAATATTACGGCATCACAACCTGGGGCAAGGCGAATAACCACTGGATCGACGCCTCGCTCGATTTAGGGGAGCAGGCGCTGACGCTTGCCCTCGAACGCGCCGGCATTCCTAAAGAAAAACTAGGAGCCATCTTTTTCGTTTCGGTGACCGGTATTTGCAGCCCGTCCATTGACGCGCGGCTGGTTAACCGCATGAAGTTGCCGGTGAACATTAAGCGCGTTCCAATCTTTGGGCTAGGCTGCGTGGCCGGTGCCGCCGGCGTCGCGCGCGCCGCTGATTACGTCAAGGCGTATCCCGATCAAGTTGCGGCAGTTCTGTCGGTTGAGCTTTGTTCGTTAACCTTGCAGCACGACGATTTGTCCATCGCCAATCTCATTTCCTCAGGCCTGTTCGGCGATGGTTGCGGCGCGGCATTGGTGGCCGGTGAAAATGTAATTTGTTCCGGTCCCCGTATCCTTTCCACCAGATCCGTGTTTTATCCTGATACCGAACATGTGATGGGTTGGGATATTTCGGAAAAAGGCTTTCGAATTGTCCTATCCCGTGAGGTCCCTATTGTTGTGGAGCAGAATCTTGCGGCCGATGTGGATGCATTTCTCGAAGCAGAGGGTCTGACACGGAAAGATATCGGCAGTTGGATTTTACACACCGGCGGCCCAAGGGTTTTAGAAGCTACGGAAACCGCATTGGGATTGGCCGAAGGATCGCTTGAAGCTTCCTGGACGTGCCTGCGGCGAACGGGAAATCTTTCTTCGGCATCGGTGCTTTTGGTTCTCGAGGAAGTGATGCAGAACCGGCGGCCGGCTGAAGGAACTTACAGCTTGATGGCGGCAATGGGTCCAGGTTTTTGTTCGGAATTACTCTTGTTGAGGTGGTGAGGATTGCCCATTGAAAACACGGATGTGCTGGTGGTTGGCGGTGGCCCTGCTGGGCTGGCGGCGGCTATCGCGGCACGCCGTCAAGGGTTTCGCGTCACACTGGCCGACGGAGCCAAGCCCCCCATCGACAAGGCTTGTGGCGAAGGATTGATGCCCCAGGGAGTGCGTGCCTTGGCGCGCCTTGGCATTAAGATTCCAGCCGCCGATTCCTATCCTTTTCATGGGGTCGAGTTCTTCACAAATGATCGATCAGCCGGCGCGAAGTTTTCCCAAGGCTTCGGCCTTGGCATGCGCCGCACAAAACTACACTCTTTATTAACCGAAGCCGCATCCGTTCATGGCGTGACGATGTTATGGAATTCTCCAGTCTCCGCTTTGGAGCCCGGTTCGGCACTGGTTGGGGGCAAACGCCTGAGGTTCGATTATTTGATCGGAGCCGATGGCGGGTCTTCAACCGTAAGAAGCGCCATGGGGTTTACCGCAATCCAGTTTCAAGACAAGCGGTTCGGCTTCCGCAGGCATTTTGCCGTTGCCCCGTGGTCTGATTGCGTGGAAGTATATTGGGCTCACGGATTTCAGGTTTACGTCACTCCGGTGGATGATGGCCAGGTGGGGATTGCAGTGATTGCGAGGGATTCGAAACTGCGCGTGGCCTCGGCCGTTGCCCATTGCCCCAACTTGGCTCGCCGCTTGCGATTTGCCGCGCCTACTAGCACCGAACGCGGATCGGCTTCCGTTTCGCGGAGGCTTCCGTGCGTGACAAAAGGAAATGTAGCGCTAGTGGGCGATGCCTCCGGATCACTCGACGCGATTACCGGCGACGGGCTTTCGCTGGCCTTCGAACAGGCTGAGGCGTTAGGGAAAGCGTTGCGGGCAGGAGAGATGGCGCCATACGAAGCAGCCCACCGCCGCATCCGGCGGGCGCCGTCCTTGATGGCCGCGGCTTTATTGGCTATGGACCGTTATCCGTTACTCAACCGGCTGGTCATGCGTGGTCTGTCCGCAAAGCCGGCCATCTTCTCTCAGATCCTCAATTTTCATACCGCAAACGAAGTCCCCACGCTTCAAAGGCTGGCTTAAATGAAGGCACTCCTCTTCCTATGTTCGGCAATGGCCGCCATTGCCGCTGAAAGTACGCTGGTCTTCAACGCGCAACAAACTAAAATCGGCTGGATCCTGGAGGGTAATGTTCATACCGTGCACGGCGCGTTCCAGTTGAAAAACGGAATGGTGAAGTTTGATGCGGAAACCGGCAAAGCAAGTGGGGCTCTAGTGGTGAATGCGCTAAGCGGGGAGAGCGGCAACGATTCGCGCGATAAGCGTATGCGGAGCGCTATTTTGGAAGCCGTCAAATTTCCCGACATTGTCTTCACTCCGGATAAAGTAGTTGGAAAAACTCCGGTGACGGGTACTGGCACGGTGCAGGTTCATGGTATGTTCAAACTGCACGGCGCGGATCACGAAATGACGATACCGGTTCAACTAACGGCGCAGCCCGGCCAAATGAACATAAGTTCCACATTCAAGATTCCTTACGTCAATTGGGGACTTAAAAACCCCAGCACATTCATCCTTCGCGTGAACGGGAATGTGGAGATTAACATACAGGCCGTTGGCCGCTTGCAGTAATGCACTAATGGAGAAGAGAAATGACCGGCACAATTAGTGAACGCGTAATCGACGTTTTTAAAAGAACTCAATACTTGCCGGCAGGAAAAGTAACACCCGAAAGCACTTTCACCGAACTTAATATCGATTCGCTCGATGGCTTGCAGATCGTATTCGCTTTGGAAGAGGAGTTTGGAATTAGTATTCCCGACGATGCAGCAAAGAAGTTCGTGACGGTGCAACAAGCAATTGATGGCGTGAACCTGCTGCTCGAAGCGAAACAGGAACAGGCAAAGGAAACCGCCGCGCCGGAGATGGCGTGAGGCGTGTGGCTGTCACGGGCATCGGCGTCATTTCGGCGCTGGGAACCAATGCCGCACAGTTTTGGGAATCGTTAGCCGCCGGCCGCCCCGCCATTCGTCCGATTGAGTCGCTCGATGTTACCCGCTTCAAAATTCAAAATGGGGCCGAAGCGAAGACATTCGACCCTTTAGCCCATCTGGATGCCAAGTCCGCCGCTATGCTCGACCGTTCCACTCAAATGGCAAGCGCGGCGGCCGAAGAAGCGATAGCAGCCTCAGGTCTGATTGTTTCCGGCGATCGAACGGCTGTAGTCACCGGCTGTTCGGTAGGTGGCAAGATTAGCGAAGATGAGGCCTACCGGCGGTTGTATGGCGAAGGCCGTGAGCGCTTTGAACCCATGACAATTCCCCGTGTGATGGCCAACGCCTCCGCCAGTTGGATATCCATGCGTCACCACATCACCGGGCCTTGCTACACCATTTCCACCGCCTGCGCCTCAGCGGCTCATGCCATCGGGCAAGCATTTTGGTTGGTTCGCAATGGGGTGGTGGAAGTTGCGATCGCCGGCGGGACCGAAGCGCCGTTCACCCCTGGACTTTTGCGCGGATGGGAAGCGATGCGCGTGGTTTCAAGCACCACTTGCCGGCCGTTTTCCAAGGATAGGGACGGGCTGATTTTGGGCGAAGG
>JAYVXT010000790.1:0-10746 GCA_043785065.1 Bryobacterales bacterium
GATCGCTTGCTGAGCGAGGCCGCCGCGGCAGGGGCTCAACTGGCCGTTCTACCGGAAGCCTTTCTATCCGCCTACCCGAAGGGTTTGGATTTTGGGGCCAGAGTGGGGCAACGCACGAACGAGGGGCGCAGGTGGTTCCGCAAATATTGGGAATCGTCGATAGATGTCCCCGGCGAGGATACCGCCGCGCTGGGCGAAATGGCGGCGCGGCATAAGCTCCATGTGGTGATCGGAGTCATTGAACGCGAAGGTGGCACGCTTTACTGCACGGTGCTTTTCTTCGCGCCGGATGGTTCCATGTTGGGCAAACATCGTAAGGTGATGCCAACGGCGATGGAACGTATTGTTTGGGGATTTGGCGATGGGTCAACGCTTAATGTGTTTGATACGCCGATGGGGAAGTTAGGAGCGGTGATCTGTTGGGAAAACTATATGCCTCTTTTGCGAACGAGTATGTACAGCCAAGGAATAGAACTGTACTGCGCGCCCACCGTGGACGATCGGCCTGTATGGACTTCAGCCATGCGGCATATCGCTTTCGAAGGACGTTGCTTTGTTCTTTCCGCCGTTCAGCATGTAACCAAGGCCGACTTGCCCGCGGACTACCCAGCCGTTTTTGAAGGGCCGGTGATTCGTGGAGGCAGCGTAATCGTGGACCCGTTGGGCAATGTTTTGGCGGGCCCGGTATTTGACCGGGACTGTGTCCTTACCGCTGATCTCAATCCGGACGCTATCCTGGAAGGGAAGTACGATTTAGACGTGACTGGCCATTATGCGCGCCCGGATATTTTCCGGTTGAATGTGAATCGCCGCGCCATGCCCGCCGTCAGTTTTGAGGAGATCGAATAATAGATGACCGCGCTGACCCCCGAGCAGATTCGAGTTTTGGGAACGTTAATCGAAAAAGAAATGTCGACCCCGGATTACTATCCAATGTCGTTGAACTCTTTAACCAACGCCTGCAATCAAAAGAATAATCGTGAACCTGTGACGAACTATGACGATAACTTTGTGTTGCAGACTCTTGAGGAGTTGCGGAACTTGCGCTTGTCGGTGGAAATTAGCGGATCGGGCCGTGTGAAGAAATATGGCCACCGTATAAGCGATACATTGAACTTGAGCAATCGTGAATTAGCATTGATGGCCGTAATGCTTCTGCGTGGGCCTCAAACAGTGAACGAATTGAAGGACCGGACAGAGCGCCTGCACCGGTTTGAAGACAACGAAGCCGTTGAGAGTACGCTTCGTAAATTGATGGAACGCACTCCGGAACCACTCGCGATCTTTATTCCTAAACAGACAGGATTGCGTGAGCCGCGCTATATGCATTTGATGGGCGGTCCCATTGATGTGACGTCCATCAGTGACGTTCTACCTACCCGGCGAGCGGCATCGGAAGATGGCGAAAAAGTGCAACAACTGGAGAACGAAATTGCCGATCTGCGTGGCCGCGTTGAAAAGCTGGAAGATGTTATTCGCCAGCTAACCTAACGGCTGAGTTACCCTAGTTGAATGAATCTGGGGTTGAGACACACTACTGCTGCCATTCTTCTTCTGCCAGTATTTGGCTTTGGACAAGGCCTTGAAAAAGTAAAAGAGCTTTACACGAAGTACGAATATCGCATCCCGATGCGTGATGGGAAGCGCTTGTTCACTTCCGTTTATGTCCCGAAGGACGATAGCGAACCGGCTCCGCTTCTGATGTCGCGCACGCCATACAGTGTTGCTCCCTATGGCGTGGATAAATACAAGACCGAAGTAGGGCCAAGCGCCGAATTTGGAAACTTGGGCAAATACATTTTCGTGTATCAGGATGTGCGTGGAAGGAATATGTCCGAAGGCGAGTTCATCAACATGACGCCGCACAAGCCCAACAAGAAGGGTCCGGCGGATGTGGATGAAAGTTCAGACACCTACGACACGATTGATTGGCTGGTAAAGAACATTCCGAACAACAACGGCCGCGTTGGTACTTGGGGGATTTCGTATCCGGGCTTTTACACGGCGGCGGGCATGATTGACGCCCATCCGGCGCACAAAGCGGCTTCGCCCCAAGCGCCGATTACGGACTGGTTCACGGGTGACGATTTTCATCGCAACGGGGCGCTGTACTTGCCTCATGCGTTCAACTTCTTGATTGGGTTCGGTAAGCCGCGGCCCGAACCGATCGTGCCCAAACGTGGAGACACTTTCGACCATGGCACCCCTGACGGCTACAAGTTTTTCCTGAATATGGGGCCTCTGTATAACGCCAACGAGAAATACTACAAGAACGAAATCTCCTTCTGGAACGACATGATGAAGCACGGGACTTACGACGAGTTCTGGCAATCGAGGAACTTGCGTCCACACTTGAAAGGCATTAAACCCGCGGTGATGACTGTTGGCGGCTGGTTCGACGCGGAGAATCTTTATGGGGCGATGAACGTTTACCGCAATGTTGAGAAGACCAGTCAGACACAGAACATTTTGGTGATGGGGCCATGGCGGCACGGTGGTTGGGCGCGCGATGCCGGCGATAAGCTTGGAGATGTTTCGTTTAATTCGAAGACCAGCGAATATTACCGCAAGAATATCGAGTTAAAGTTTTTCGAATTTCATCTTCGCGCCAAGGGTGAGAACAAGCTTCCGGAGGCTTATGTTTTTGAGACAGGCACGAACGTTTGGCGCAAGTATGATGCTTGGCCGCCGAAGGAAACCAGGGAAACCTCGCTCTACTTGCAAGCCGGTGGAAAGTTATCCCTGGCTGCTCCCAGGGAAGGCGGAGATTCGTTTGATGAATATATTTCCGACCCTGCCAAGCCCGTGCCGTTTATAAATGGAATCGCGGTGGGCATGACGATTGAGCATATGCTGGACGATCAGCGCTTTGCAGCCAGCCGGCCGGATGTTCTGGTTTACCAGACTGAGCCCTTGGAACAAGACATGACTTTTGCAGGACCAGTGCGGCCCGAGCTTTTCGTTTCGACGAGCGGAACGGATTCGGATTGGATTGTGAAGCTAATTGATGTTTTTCCCGACGATTACGAAACAGTTGAGCCGGATGTGCGTGGGCGCAATACTCCGAAGAAGACCCCAATGAATGGATATCAAATGATGGTGCGCGGCGAGGTGATGCGCGGCAAATTTCGAAACAGCTATTCAAGCCCCGAAGCATTTTCGCCGGGCAAGGCAACCTCCGTTGCTTACGATATGAACGACATTAACCACACCTTCCGCCGAGGACATCGGATCATGGTGCAGATTCAAAGTTCGTGGTTCCCGCTTGTCGACCGCAATCCCCAGAAGTTTCTGGATATTAATTCCGCCAAGGAATTAGACTTCGTTAAGGCTACACAACGGATCTATCGGGGCGGCGATAAGGCTACGCGGATTAAGTTCATGATGAAGTAAGCTTAGCTTCCAACTCCGCCCAGCGGTGGAATAGTTGGTCTACTTCCGCTTGAGCGGCTTCCAGCTCCGCGGACCACTTCATGATTGCTTCCGGGTTCGTCACAGTTTCCGGGGCGTGTAAAGCTGCGGTGGCGTCAGCTAGAATCTTCTCCGCTACGTGGATTCTTTCCTCGATTGCGTCCCATTCGCGTTGGTCTTTGAACGACAGTTTCTTTTTGGGAGCTGTTGTAGTTGGGGCAGGCGCTGGTGCTTTGGCAACAGGCTGCTTCGCCTTGCCAGGTTTGCGCTGGCCAAGGGTTTCCTCGAACTGTGCGTAATCAGCGTACATGGTTGCGCCGCCGTCGCCGTCGAGTCCTAACACTTGAGTCGAAACTCGATCCAGCAAATAGCGGTCATGGGTGACCAGAACAATGGCGCCTGGAAAATCACTGAGATTCTCTTCCAGAATTTCTAGCGTGGGGATATCCAGATCGTTAGTCGGTTCATCAAGGAACAGAACATCCGCCGGTTGCAGCATAAGGCGAGCGATCAACACGCGAGCCCTTTCGCCGCCGGAAAGCCTTGAGACGGGCTGCACCAATTGGTCGACGGGAAACAGGAAACGGCGAGCCCATGCATTGACGTGAAGTGTGCGGTCGCGGAAGATGACTGAATCGCCTTCGGGGGCGAGAGCTTCTTTCAAAGTTACGGTTTCATCTTCCAGTTGGCGGTTCTGATCGAGAGTGACAAGCCGCAGAAGTTCGGCGCGCTCCACTTTGCCTTCATCAGGCAGAAAGTCGCCACGAAGGATTTTGAGCAATGTGGTTTTGCCGCTACCGTTAGCTCCGCTTAGACCGAGGCGCGTGCCAGGAGATAACTTCAGATTGATGCCTGAAAACAGGAGGCGGCCGCCGAAGGATTTGCCGACGTTTTCAGCCAAGATTAGCTGCTTGGACTTTCGTTCGGAACCGGTAAAGTCGATGTTAGCAGTGGATGTGCGGGCGCGGGATTGCATTTCCGAAAGCTGTGAAATTAAGCCCTCGGCATTGTCGATGCGGGCCTTTGCTTTTGTTGTTCGAGCTTTGGGCCCGCGGCGCAACCACTCCACTTCACGGCGCACTACGTTGGCTAGTGCATCCTCGCGTTTAGCCTCGGCGCTGAAGAACTCTTCGCGCCTTTCGAGAAAGCGGCTGTAGTTTCCGTCAACGGAGAAAATGCCATCCGGGTAAGCCTTGTTAATTTCTGAAACGCTGGTGGAAACCTTTTCGAGGAAGTAACGGTCATGACTGATGATGAGGCAAGCGACTCCGGCCTCGGTCAGTAGCTGTTCCAGCCACAGGATGCCTTCAAGGTCGAGGTGATTGGTTGGTTCGTCAAGGATAAGAACATCGGGTTTGTGGACAAGGGCGCTGGTAATGGCCAGGCGCTTGCGCCAACCGCCGGAAAGTTGGGATGCATCGGCATCAAAGTCAACGAAACCGGCGCGGCCGGCTTGGATGGAGAGTTCAATCTCCCGCTCCAACTCATCCATGTTTGTGGAAGAAAGCGCGTCGTGCAAAACTTTGTTGACGGACACGCCAGGTTCGAAGACGGAGTCCTGAGCAACATAAGATACGCTTGCCCCTTTTCTGAGGGAGCGCGTGCCAGAGTCGGCCTCCTCCAGTCCAGCCAGAATCTTGGCGAGCGTGGACTTGCCGCTGCCGTTGGGACCGATCAATCCAACGCGCTGACCTTCGCTTAAGGAGAAAGAAAAATTATCGAACAGGACGCGCGATCCGAAGGCTTTTCGAATGGCGTAACACGAGACTAGTGGAAACATTTGATACCTTCAATGTAGCAATGCTTGCACTAGTTCTTCCAGCGATGTGTTGGATCCACGAGGGAAACGTCACTTCCATCGGATGGCGGATACACTAGGACAACGCCAAAATAGGATTTGAATACAACTGGCAACTATGGGCTGAAACGGCCCTATTGTCGGGCGCGTGGCGGTTTGGAAGATTGGCGCAATTGGGCATCACTATCTTGGCGGCCCATAATTTCATCACCAGCTGTTGAAGCATGGCACTGGAGCAATAGTTGGGGCTGAGCCGCCGCGTGAGGTACTTCCAGCAGCTTTCCAATGGTTGAGGAAAGTTGAAGTGCGCAATGTCATTTGTCGAATGAAAAGATCGCTGTTCTGGGAAGATTAATGAAGCCGTAATTTTGAATTGGAGGAATTAGCCTTGTCGAATCTGAAATTTGAATTTGATCCGAAGCGCATGCCGACGGATAGGACGCTGCCGGGATTACTAAAAGGGCAGAAGGCGCTAGTTACCGGTGCAAATTCCGGAATTGGTAAAGCGTGCGCCCTTGAATTGGGCAAAGCCGGCGCGGATGTGGTGGTGAACTATGTGAAGGGCGATGATACGGCCAAGGAAGTGGTGGACGCTATAATTGCCGGCGGTAGCAAGGCTTTCGCGTATCAAACGGATGTGTCGAAGGAAGATCAGGTTCAGGGGATGTTTAAAAAATCGTGTGAGGAATTTGGCACGGTGGACATTCTGATTAACAATGCCGGTTTGCAGCGCGATTCCAAGTTTTCTGAGATGACGCTGGATCAGTGGAACCTTGTAATTGGGGTGAATCTAACCGGACAGTTTCTTTGCGCGCGGGAAGCAGTGCGCGAGTTTAAGAGGCGTGGCGTAGTGCCGGAAGTATCTGTTTCCGCCGGGAAGATAATTTGCATCAGTTCAGTGCACGATGTAATTCCGTGGGGAGGCCATGTGAACTATGCGGCATCTAAGGGCGGTGTAATGCTAATGATGAAGTCGATCGCGCAGGAGGTTGCGCCGGATAGGATTCGAGTAAATAGTATTTGCCCTGGGGCGATTCGTACTCCGATCAATACTGCTGCTTGGAACACTGCGGAAGCCTATTCGGACTTGATGGCGCTGGTGCCTTACCAGCGCATTGGTGAGCCGGAAGACGTTGGCCGCATGTGTGTTTTTCTTGCTTCCGATATGGCGGACTATATGACGGGCGCGAACGTTTACATTGATGGCGGCATGACGTTGTATCCGGGGTTCGCCGCTGGCGGATGATGTAGGCGAAGTGCGATAGAATAGCCCAGAAGCTAAAATCGTTAATGTTGGGGAGCGTGGGATGTTGCGTCGTCTGTTGCTTGCTGGGCAAATTCTGTTGCCTTTGTTTTGTCAGGATTTTCGGGCTACGATTACGGGGCAAGTTTCCGATGCTTCAGGAGCGGCCATTGTGGGGGCTGAGATACGCGCGGTGCAACGCAGCACGAACGCAGTGGTAGTGGCGAAGACGAATCACGAAGGCTACTACGCGTTGCAATTTTTGCAGCCCAGCACTTTCGATATTGATGTTACCGCAGCGGGCTTCAACAAGCTTCGAAAAGAAACCATAACCTTGCTGGTGGCGCAGAAGCTTGACCTGCCCTTTATGTTGGAAATTGGCAGCGTTGTGGAGCGCATGGTTGTTTCCGCAAGCGCGGAACTGCTGCAGACAGCGGAGGCTTCCGGCGGGTTGAACTTTGATGCGTTGCAGACATCGGAGTATCCATTGAATGGTCGGCAAGTTTATATGCTGATGGACCTGACTCCCGGAGTGCTGTTTACCCAGGAAGAATTCGGATCGTCCGGATTTTCAGGAACGAGGGGCTGGGATACCAACAGCAACTACACGATGGGCGGCGGCAAAGTTGGGACAAACAGTTTCAGCTTGAATGGCGCGCCGATTAGTTTGGCGGGCAGTTGGCAAGTTGCTCCCAACGTGGACGCCATTCAGGAATTCAAAGTGCAGACCAATAGTTACGATGCCGCAAGCGGGCGCACGGGTGGAGGTAGCGTGAATACGACGTTGAAGTCGGGTTCAAACGCTGTACACGGCACTCTTTTTGATTTCATTCGCAATTCTGTGTTTGACGCAAACTACACGCAGAATAATTTGGTGGGTGCGCCGAGGGGCAAGAATATCCGCAACCAGTTCGGCGGGACGGCGGGGGGCGCGATCAAGAAGGACCGGGATTTTATCTTTGTGAGTTTTGAAGGATTCCGGGAGAGGGTTCCGTTTCCCGTGGTGGCGAATACTCCGCCAATTGACTTGCGCGATGGGCAACATTTTAGCAATTACAAAATCAATGTTTTTGATCCGTTGACGGTTCATGACTGCGTTGCGAAGGTGGATGTGACTACTTGCGCCAGCCCTTACATTCGCAAGCCGTTTCCCGGCAATGTTCTGCCGCCGAGCAGGATGAGCGCCATTGGGCAGAAGCTGATGACCTACTTTCCAACCCCGAATGCTCCGGGTTTTACGCAGAACTATGTAGCTTCAAACAGCACGGGCAAGTATTCTTACGATCAGCCAATGGTCCGCTTTGACAGGGTGATCAGTGAGCGAGACCGATTAAATGTTACCTTCACTTTTCAGCATGGGCAGGAGTATCGGAACCAGACCGGCATTCCGGGAGTTGCGGCATCGGGAAACATAAATTCGCAACGCACAAACATCAACATCATTGCCAGTTGGACGAGGATACTTTCCTCTTCAGCGATTTTTGACGTGCGGGCTTCCTATGGGCGATTCACGTCGCTCTTCCCGGATGCGGATTTGAGTGTCGGCATCACGGCCAAATATTTGGGCATGACGAATATGATTCATGCGCCGACGAGCACCTCCGAGTTTCCTCCGCGTATTTTGACAGACCAGTTTTCCAACTTGTTTGGGAATGGAACCAACCTGTTTAGTTGGGCGTCCGATAACCAATGGAATCTTGTTCCGACCATAACAGTGACGCGTGGAAAGAAAACAATTCGCATGGGCGTGGATATGGTTTATGCCGGCCGCGCGAACGGCAGTATTGGCCAAACGAACGGGCAATTTAGCTTCAACCGTTCGGCAACGCAGCAGTATCCTTTGCGCGCGGGGACAGCGGCTTCCGATGGTTCGGGCATCGCGGATTTGTTGCTGGGCGCGCCTGGGTCGGGGTTTTTGGATTGGAACGATACTTACTACCGCACTTATCCGGCAATTGCCGTTTTTGTGCAAGACGACTGGAAGGTGACGAAGAAGTTGACGTTGAATTTGGGCCTTCGCTACGATGTGCAGATTCCTTTTGTGGAACGTTGGGACCGGCTGAACACAGGGTTCGACTATACGGTTGTGAATCCGCTTAGTGATAAAATCCTGGCTGCTTGGAACAAGAACAAGGCTGCATATGACGCGGTGCAGACCAAAGTGTTTCCCTATCCCGATCCGCCGCGGGCTATTTACGGGGGCAAGACTTTTGTGCAACCGGGCCAAAGCCGCCGCACCTACGAGACGGACTGGACGGATGTGCAACCTCGGATTGGCGTTGCCTGGGCGTTCGCGCCTAAGACGGTATTGCGCACGGGGTTTGGCATCGTACATCGCACGGCAACGCAAGGAGGCTATACTGACGGCTTCAGCCAACAGACTGCGTATCAGGCATCCCTTGATGGAGGGATCACGCCTTCGTCTTTGACCAGCTCGAACGCAAATGGTCCCTATTCCTTGGTGAACCCATTTCCGCAAGGTATTACAGCGCCCTCCGGGCGTGAGCTTGGATATCTAACAAATATCGGAAACGGAGTAGGCTTCGATGGGCGGCAGCGGCCAATTCCGAGGACGTATCAGTATTCTTTTGGATTGCAGCGCCACGTTTGGTGGAATGTGCTGCTTGATGCATCGTATGTTGGCAGTGTTACGAATCATGACAGCATGTCGTTTAACACCGATTATTTGCCGATGGACACTTTTCTGCAAGGACAGCAGACGAACACGTATTTGACGAGAACGGTCGCGAATCCGTTTTATGGGATTCTGCCTTCTAACAGCACGTTTGGCGCTAGTCCGACGATTGCTGCAACTAGCCTTTACTATCCTTATCCCGCTTTTAATGGGATTACGATTAGCACTAATCCGTGGGCGAAAGTCCGGTACGACTCATTTCAGTTGAGCGTTCAAAAACGCTTTGGAGGAAATAGGAAAGTTGCCGGAGCTTTGACTACGGTGTTCTCGTATACCTTCTCGAAGAACCTGCAGTCGGCGAATCGATTGAACAATTGGAACTTGAACGAGGCACCGGTGCACGAGTTAGTCAGCTACGATAAGCCGCAAAATATTTCGTATAGCGGCGTGTGGGACATTCCGTTTGGGAAAGGGCGGCATTTCCTGGCGGCGCCGCATAAATTGTTGGACCCCGTGGTTAGTGGCTGGACTGTGAATTGGATCTACCGGTTTACTTCGGGGAATCCGGTGGCGGGAATTGACGCCATCAACAGTTGCGAGAATTTTCTGGTTGCGGAGCAAACGAAGGACCGTTGGTTTAACAACGATAAGACTTGCTTTAAGGGCAGGGCATCGTTTACCTTGCGGGTGGTCCCGGATCGTTATGCCTGGCTGCGTCAGATGGATAACTTAAGTGTGAACGTGGCGGCGGCGAAGACGTTCCGGTTGACTGAGCGGTGGAGTTTTAATCTACGGGGTGAGGCGTTTAATGTTGCGAATCATCCGATTTATAAGGCTCCGGATACTGGGTATACCAATGCGCGGTTTGGGATGTTGCCGCTGGAGCAGCAGAATTTTCCAAGAGTGATGCAGGTTTCGGCTAAGCTGATATTCTAGCTTCGAGGTGTTTCCAGTTCTCAGCAGTCGGACCAGGGGGTCCTCCGCGGACCAGGGGGTCCTCCGCGGACCAGGGGGTCCTCCGCGGACCAGGGGGTCCGCCCTACTGCACACAGCGTTTGAAGATGCTTCATTGAGTTGCGGTTGGGCGCTGGGGGGCTGGGCAGCAGCCTGGTGGGCAGACGTCGGGGCAGGCGCCTAGATCGCCCAACGCTATGCGGGTTAGTTGAGGATTCCGGCGCTCTTCCACCAATTCGCGAATCATGTGGACTAAACGAATATCGGCGCCTGCTGTTTTTGAACGGAGCAAATTCATGCCGAGTTCGTGGGCTAGATGCTTCGCTTCTTCGTCGAGGTCGTAGAGCACCTCCATGTGATCGGACAGAAACCCGATGGGGCATACTACGACGTCGGTCACACCTTCAGCGTGGAGCTTGCGGATAGTGTCGAGGATATCGGGTTCTAGCCATGGTTGTGTTGGCGGTCCGCTTCTACTTTGGTAGACAAGTTGATAATTGGGACGGCCGACTCGTCCAGCGACGATCTTGCATGCATCCCGCAGTTGCGGAACGTAGTTCGCGCCATCGGACATTGAGAGTGGAACGCTATGGGCGGTGAACAGTAGCGCCGCTTTCCCTCTGCGTCCTTCCTCAATTTCGTTGAAGCAATGGGCCACGTCGTCGGCAACTGGATCGATGATGCCTGGATGGTTGTAGAATGGGC
>JAYVXT010000791.1:0-10717 GCA_043785065.1 Bryobacterales bacterium
TACTCTTCGCGGGACTGGCATCCTGCCCGCTCAAAATATTTTGGATTTTTCGGAGCGCTATCGGTTGTGTGCAACACAATGCAATCGGCGGGCAGTGCCCCCATTAGTTTGCTTGCGGCAATCGTTTCGTCATCGGCATGGGCCACCACGATCAACGTCTTCATTCCCGCTATTCTCTCCTGTTAGGCTGTAGGAGTGCGAATCGGAATCACATGCTATCCAACTTACGGCGGCTCGGGAATCGTCGCCACCGAACTTGGCATGGAGTTAGCCAAGCGCGGACACCAGGTGCATTTTATCAGCTACGCCAACCCCATCCGGCTGGGCGAGAGTGAGGGCATTTTTTATCATGAAGTGGAAGTGAGCAACTATCCGCTGTTTCAATTTCCGCCTTACTGCCTGGCTCTGGCCTCGCGCATGGCTGAGGTTGCGGCAATGGAACATTTGGACGTGCTGCATGTTCACTACGCCATTCCGCATTCGGTGTCAGCCATGCTTGCCCGGGGGATGCTTGAGAAAGTACGCCGCCTTCCTTTTGTGACCACTCTGCATGGCACCGATATCACTTTGGTGGGCGTTGATCGTTCCTACTTTCCCATCACGAAATATTCGATTGAGCAATCCGACGGGGTAACCGCCATCAGCGAGAATTTGCGCCAGCAGACCGAAGAAGTTTTTGGCGTTAAGAACCCGATTGAAGTGATTCACAATTTCGTTTGCGCCACAACTTATCGTCCGCAACCGGAAAAACGCGCCGCGCGAAAGACTATGCTGCATATCAGCAATTTCCGCCCGGTGAAGCGGGTGCTTGATTGCATCCGCATTCTGGCTGAGGTTCGCCGCAATGTGGATGCCGACCTGTGGATGATTGGCGATGGGCCCGACCGTGGCGCTTGTGAAAAGCTGGCAAGCGAATTGGGGTTGATCCGCAACGTGCGTTTTTTGGGCAAGCAGAACAATATTCCGGCGCTTCTGCCGCAAGGGCACGTGCTGCTTTTGCCCAGTGAATCGGAAAGTTTTGGTTTAGCGGCGCTGGAGGCAATGGCCTGCGGGCTGGTTCCGGTGGCGACCAGGGTTGGCGGTGTCCCTGAGTTGATCGACGATGGCGTAACTGGATTCCTGCGGGGCGTCGGCGATATTGCCGCACAAGGGGAATGCGCCACCAGATTATTGGCGGACGACCAATTGCGGGAGAAAATGGGAGCCGCCGCACGGGCGGCCGCCGAACAACGGTTTAACACCGATTTGATCATCCCTCGATATGAAGCGATCTACCAACGAGTGCTTGGACAAGCTTGATTGGAGAGCTACCTTACCGCCAAGAGAACGCGATTGGCGCTGTTTGCCATGTTGAGGCCATCGCCCGAATAGACGGCTTGAATGGTATGCGCGCCGGCCGTGAATCCAGGAACCACTAAAGTGGCGCTACCCGAAGAGAACGCAACCGTGCCAAGTGAAGTTGCTCCATCAAAAAATTGCACGTTCCCAGTGGCCGCCCGTGGCGCGAGCAAAACGGATAGCACTACCTGGCTGCCGGGAGCGGGAGCACTTGGCGTTGCCGACAGGATGAGTGTGGTTGCCCCACGAACGACTTCCACCACAACAGGTGAGGAGCTTGGAGCCTGGTACGAATCACCCGAATAAACCGCCTGCAGGGAATGCACGCCAATAGCTAGGGCGGTGGTCAAAACCGACCCTCTGCCATTTTGTAGCGTGATGTTTGCAAGCAATGTTTCCCCATCGAAAAGACGCACCGTACCCGTTGCGGTTGCGGGCGTAATCTGTACCCCGATACCCAAGCTTTGCCCGGAAACTGCGGGATTTGCGGCAGGGATTAGAAGTGTCGAGGAGTTGGGGCGAACTGGGCTTTGTTCAAGGATTTGGCTGGACGCGGCAAGAAGATTCACATCGCCACTATATCCAGCCAACAAATTGTGCGGCCCGAAAATGAAATTGGAGACGACTATGGAAGCGAAGCCGCCACGAATGGGAGCCGATCCAATGCTCACCCCGTTATCGGAAAATCGCACGGTTCCCGTTGCCGATGGTGGGCTAATGATGGCAGTGTAAGTTACTGCTTGGCCAACGAAAGGGTTTAAGGGATTGGCAAAGAGACGAACCGCCGCCGCCCCGATCACTGTTTGGACCAGAGGCGCTGAAGCGGCTCCGCCTGTATCGGCATCGCCCTCAAATTTCACGGAAATGGAATGGGCTCCCGAGCCAAGATCCGTTGTGGCCCAAGTTGCGGTTCCAGGAAAATCCGAATTGAGTTTTGCCGTGCCCACCAAATCGCCGTTGTCAAAAAAGGAAACAGAACCAGAGGCTGAGGCGGGCGAAAGCAAGGCGTGGAACGTTACCGCATCCCCCTGTCCGGCGGGGTTGCGAGACGAAACTATTTGCGCGAAGGCTCCTTTCTTTACCTTGAAGGGAAACTGTTCGGAAGGAGAAGGCGGCAAACCGGCGCCTAGATAAACGGCTGTGATCGAATGCGCACCCGCTGCCAGGTCCGAAGAAGTAAGCAAGGATTCACCCGCTAGCAGGGAACTCTTGCCCAGCACGGTATCGCCATCCCGAAACTCAATAGACCCGTCTTGATTTACCGGAAGAATGGAAGCCTTCAAGGTTACTGGTTGTCCACCCACGGTGCTTGCCGAATTCAAGGAAACGGTGACTAATGGCATTACCAGAAGAGGAACATCCGCACCGCCCGTTTCCCCGGGAATAAATGTGGAAGTAGGCGCAAAACCCGTGTCCCCCAAATACTCAGCGTTTAATTTGAGAAAGCCCACGTTTTCCAATTTCGCATTCAAGGTTGCGACTCCACTTATCAGCGAAGCCGCGCCCAAGGCCACCACTCCTTCCTTGCTGTTGTAGGAAAAGGTCACCGTTCCGGTTGCCTTAGTAGACGATCCGTCCTGCGCCGCCAAACGCGCGGTGAGTGCGGCGCGCCCGCTATACACCCCGGTCTTGGAGGCAAGACTAAGCTTCAACCCCGTGTATACTTCAGCACCAGATAAGGGAATCCGGCGCAGCGAGTTACCCTTGCTTTCGGCAACGATCAATTCTCCGGTGCTTGTTACCGCCACACCGGCGGGGCCTTTCAAGACGGCGGCGCGGGAACCTGCAAGTGTCCAAATCAAGCCGGTGGAAATTTCCAGCATGCGCACTCTATTATTGGAAACATCGGCAAAAATCAGATTGCCGAACAAATCGAAGGTCATTAACCCAGGCGACCGTAAACTAGCCTGCGAGGCTGCAATTCCGTCTCCGTTATATCCCGCCGAACCAGTCCCGGCGACGGTTGAAATCAACCCGCCGGCGCTATCCACTCTGCGAATGCGATTACTGCCCATCTCGGAAATGAAAACATTTCCCGCATTGTCGGACACAATCCCGTTAGGGCTGCTCAATTTCGCTTCCACCGCTTTCCCACCGTCGGCGGAGACTCCTTCAAAACCCGTACCCGCAAGGGTAATAATCATACCTGTGATCAAATCCACCCGCCGCACCGTGTGATTGCCCGAATCGGCAATGTATAACGCCGAACCATCGATAGCTAGCCCCGTTGGCAGGCTCAATGCGGCGTTAAACGCCGACCCGCCGTCCCCGCTATACCCGTTGTCCCCCGTTCCGGCTATGACGGAAATAGCTCCCGTCGCCACGTCCATCCGTTTTACCATGTGGGCCGCCGTATCGCTCCAATACAGGTTGCCGTTTGCATCCAACTTCACGTCGTAGGAATAGGTTCGGATCGTATCCCCATCCCTCACTGCCTGCCCAGGTCCGATGACAAGAGTTGCCACCTCGCCACTGCTTAAATCGATGCGCCGCACTCGTCCTTGCTCAGCCAAATACAAATTTCCCGCCGCGTCAACCGACATCCCCGTCGGAGACGTTACTCCAAGACCGTTCAAAAAATTACTTTGAGCGCGTAGTAAATTTGGAATTGCTACAAGTGCAAGGACGGCAAGGAATTTGAACAAAGGCATACTCTCGTATTAATAATCCACCGCATCGGGTAAGGCAGCAATTAGAAGACTTTCTTAGAAGTTTATTAAGTGGACCTTACTCCCTAAATAAACGACTAACTAGCCATCCTCAGGTGTTCGCAACTATTCGACTGTAGACCTGGGGATTGCAAGGCGTAAGCTGGAGGTGGAAAAACCGGCAATTGATCGTGGGAGATTTGTTGCCACCATTGTTATTAAACACTTTGCCCCAATAACAATTGTTTCATGTTTTTTGTCAGCGGCAAAAAGACATAATCCAAAATTACGAGTGATTGGAGTACCAGTACCATCATAAGGGCTAGCCTAACGAGCGAGTTAGCATGGGAATGTTTAGTTATCTACTGTACTCAACTCAGTGATCAAACAAGACTCTTTAGTCCAATCTTCAATCACCGGTGTAACCAAACCCATTAAGTATTTCAATTCGGGAACATCTTGCACCCTGCTACCGACGAGCATCTTCTTAATCTTCGATACCACGATCACCCGGAACGCGCCGGCCGGAAAGTTGTCGCAAAGAATTTGTACACTCAACACTGCACCGTCGTCCTTAAAAAAGATGTGCCAACCCCACTTTTCCTGCGTTAGCAAAACACCCGGATAGTTTGCGCGCAGAAAAGGAAGCAGTTCCCTGGCAACGATATCTCCGCCGTGGCAGGCCGGGCTAAGATAGTGTCCACTCTCGGCAACTTCCAGTTTTTTGGTGAAGGCAATCTGATAAGGCACGAACGTCTACGCTTCCATACGCTTGGCGGCGTTATTCCAACGAATCCGCCTTTGCTTTTGCAGCGATTCCATCGCCATGCAAAGAGTTATGTTTGTCTGCTGGCCAAGCTCAACCGCACCATTTGGATCCTTGCGGCTCTTGACGCATTCAAGAAAATTGCGGATGTGCGCGCGCACCGCGCCGTTAAATGCCCCAGGGGACTTTTTCTCAAACGTGGGCTTTAACTCAAGCGCCTTTGGATCCTCACGGTACAAGGCATAAGATTCGCGGCCCATGTCAAACCGCGCCTTCGACCCATGGTATTGCGTGAGTTGGTCGAGCAGCAAGGAATAGCGCATCGCTTTGTAACCTACTGTGAAAATCGCCATATAGTTTTCAGGGTACTCGATGCACATACAAGTGGTTTCGGGCACCTCGGCCGGTTTCAGATTTGCCTGCCCGGCGGATGTTGTCACAGCCAAGGGTGTTGTTGATCCCATGAACCATTGAATCGAATCCACGGCATGCGCCGCCTGCCCAATCATCAGGCCGCCCGAATAATCCCAGTAATAATACCAATTAAAAAAACGAGTTGGGTCCATTTCCCTTTTTGGCGCGGAACCCAACCACTGGCTCCAATCCAACGCGCCTTCAAGTTTGTTGGTGCGCAAGCCCGCTTGATGGTTATACCACCAGGCATTCACCAGCCGCACTTCGCCGATGTCCGATTCTTTCATCACCCGGGCGCCTTCCTCAAAAAGGTCGAAGCTTCGCCGCTGCATGCCCACTTGCACCACCCGTTTGGTGCGCCGCGTGGCTTCAATCATGCCGTACCCCGCTTCAATGGTATGCGCCATGGGCTTTTCTACATAAACATCCTTGCCGGCCTCAACAGCGTCAATGGTCATGGGCGCATGCCAATGATCTGGTGTAGCCACAACCACCACATCCAGCGACTTGTCTTCCAGCATCCGCTTGTAATTGCCGTAACCTTTCGCGCCAGAGGAAGCAGCTTTCAAACCCCCGGCCAAGTTGGGCTCGTAGACATCACAAACCGCCGCCATCTCCACGCCGATTTCTTTGAATTCTCCTGTTAGCAGCTTTCCCCGGCCACCGGCCCCGATGATCCCCACGCGCACACGATCATTGGCTCCCATTACTGCGGAGTAACTGAGAGCCGTCGTGGCAACGAAGTTTCTGCGGTCAATATTGTTGTGTTGCTTAGCCAAATGCCCTCGGGAAGGTAAATCTTACCACGCCAACTTGTGCAATCACAGTCCTTTGCAGTTTCATTTCGACCCGAAAGTGCAATTTATTTTACCTAAGCCCTTTGAAAACAGTACGAGGAAAGGCGACGGTCTAAAACTCCGGCGTAGACAGTTACATGACCGCTTGCCCAACAGCTATAGAATATAGACGTATGTGGTTTCTCTTTCTGTTTTTCGTAACCCTCGCGGCCATTGCCCAGCCTCCGGATTTTATAAAGGATGTGCAACCGATCTTTCAAA
The DNA here is from genome assembly GCA_043785065.1 of Bryobacterales bacterium. Classification (GTDB taxonomy): domain Bacteria; phylum Acidobacteriota; class Terriglobia; order Bryobacterales; family Bryobacteraceae; genus JANXSF01. Next base: position 6,225 of record JAYVXT010000791.1, read on the forward strand.
AGAAGTGCACAGCCTGCCATGGCTCTTCCATGCAAATGAACGGGCTGCGCCTCGACGAGGGGGCGTCCGCGCTCAAAGGAGGAAATTCCGGCGTCGCAATCATCGTTGGCGACAGTGGTAGGAGTCCACTCATCTCCCGCGTTGCTTCCTCCGACAAGGCGAAGCGCATGCCTCCCGCCGGAGATCCTTTAACCCCGCAACAGGTTGCGATTCTTAAACAATGGATAGATAGCGGGGCAAAATGGCCCACAACGGCAAATAAAACGGTCGATCCAAGAAACTCCCACTGGGCATATCAACCAATTATGAAACCCGCTGTTCCGCCGGCAAAACAATCCGGTTGGAGCCGCAATCCGATTGATGCCTTTGTGCAGGCGCGGCTCGAAAAAGAAGGAATCAAGCCCTCTCCCGAAGCCTCCGCCACTACTCTGTTCCGCCGGCTGAAGCTGGATCTTCTTGGCCTTCCCCCAACCTCTGCCGAGCTCACCGGCTGGCTTGCCGATACAAGCCCCAGTGCTTACGAAAAGTGGGTCGACCGTTTCTTGCGTTCCCCCCACTATGGCGAACGTTGGGCCCGTCCTTGGCTCGACCTTACCCACTATGCCGATTCCGATGGCTACGAAAAAGATTCCGTCCGCTCCAGTGCCTGGCGTTACCGCCACTGGGTAATCAACGCTCTCAATAGCGGCATGCCCTTCGATCAGTTCACGGTCGAACAACTTGCGGGCGACCTGCTACCGGCCGCATCCACCGAACAAAAAGTTGCCACCGGGTTCCTTCGCAACACACTCACCAATCGCGAAGCGGGCGTGGACCGGCGCGAAGATCGCTTTGAGCAATTAGTGAACCGCGTAAATACCGTGGGAACCACGTGGCTTGGGGTAACCATTGGTTGCACGCAATGCCATGATCATAAATACGATCCGTTCAAGCAAAAAGAATATTATTCCTTGATGGCATTCTTCAACGACGCCGAGGACGAAGATATCGACGCACCTCTTGACGGCGAAATGGGTCCCTATCTTCGCGCTCTTCCCGAGTACCGCAAACAAAAAGTCGAAATTCTAGCCAAGTACAAGATTGCCGAATTGCAAGACAAGTGGGAAACGGCAATGCTTGCGGCAATCGACAATCCAGGCAAGGATCTTGAGGTGGATTTCAATGTCACTTCAATGAAGGCCATGCTCGATTATGCCGATCGCATGATTCGCAGAGGTTCCACGGGCCGCACGCAAAAGGAATCGGTCCGCTTGACAGCTTACTTTCTTGGCAATCCCGGGAACGCTTTCAAGGGCGATAAAGAAGCGCTGGCCCTAATTAAAGAGGCGCGGGAAAAACTGACCGAAGCGAACGCAAAGCTGCCGCAGCCTTCGCAGGCGCAAGCCGTGCGTGCCAACCAGGACAATCCCGTCACCAATATCGCCCTTGGCGGCGATTGGAGAAGTCCAGGAATAGAAGTCACTCCGGGCGTGCTTGCGATCCTTCCACCGCTAAAACCGGCCGGGCCTCGGGCGACGCGCCTCGATCTGGCTCTCTGGCTGGTTGCGAAGGAAAACCCGCTGACGCCGCGCGTCATCGCAAATCGCAACTGGCAAGAGTTCTTCGGACGGGGCTTGGTTCGAACCTCCGAGGATTTTGGCCTCACAGGCGAAAAGCCATCCCACCCGGAATTGCTAGATTGGCTGGCCACTCAGCTACTCGAAAACAGCTGGGACATGAAACAACTTCACAAGACCATAGTTATGAGCGCCACCTACCGTCAGGCATCGAACACAAGGCCTGAGCTCACCGACCGCGATCCCGAAAATATGCTGCTTGCCCGTCAAACTCGTATGCGCTTGCCCGCTGAATTGATTCGCGACGCGGCCCTTGCCACAAGCGGCATTTTGAACCCCGCCATTGGGGGCAAAAGCATGCGGCCCGCGCTGCCCAAGGGAGTGGCTGAGATTGGCTATGGCAACTCAATTAAATGGAAGGAATCCGACGGGATGGAGCGTTACCGCCGCGGGTTGTACGTGCACTTTCAGCGCACCACTCCTTATCCGCAATTGATGAACTTCGACGAGCCGGATTCCAATGTAGCGTGCAGCCGCCGCCGGACCTCCAATACGCCGCTGCAGGCACTGAATTTGATGAACGATCCTGTATTCTTTGAAGCAGCCGCGGCGTTGGGCGAACAGCTCACAACGCAACAGCCGCCGCTCAGTGAAAAATTGGATTCGTTGTTCGCTCAGTGCCTCAATCGTAAACCCGCCGCTGGCGAAAAAGCCACGTTGGCAAATTATCTGGTCCGTCAAACCGCCATCTTCGCCAAAGAGGGCAAAAGCGCGGAAGACGCGCAAAAGGATGCCTGGACAGGCTTGGCGCGCGTTCTTCTCAACCTGGACGAATTCATAACGAGGGAGTAGTCACCATGTCATTCATGCACATTGATCAATACCGGCAAATTCAGGCGCGCCGCCAGTTCCTGCAAAATTGGGCCTGCGGCTTTGGTGGCCTCGCGTTAGGCGGCATGCTTGCTTCCGACGGATTGTTTGGCGCCACCCCGCCCACTCTCCATCCGTTGGCCCCCAAGAAGCCTCACTTCGCACCAAAAGCAAAGCATGTCATCTTCATGTTTATGGAAGGCGGCCCCAGCCAAATGGATCTGTTCGATCCCAAGCCGGCGCTCCGGAAGTATCACGGCCAATCCCTGCCGGCCTCCATGACCAAGGATTTGAAACTTGCGTTCATCAAGCCTTCGGCCGCCGTGCTTGGCAGCCCCCGTGTTTTCAAACAACATGGGAATTCGGGAATGCTATTCAGCGATTACTTGCCGAATCTGGCAACGCGCGCGGACGACATTTGCCAGATTCGTTCGATGTACACGGAAGCCTTCAACCATCATCCCGGCCAGTTGATGCTGTTCACCGGCTCCATCCAATTTGGCCGCCCCACCATGGGCGCTTGGGTAACGTATGGGTTGGGCAGCGAATCGCAGAACTTGCCGGGCTTTGTCGTACTCTCTAGCGGAGTCGGCACCAGCGGCGGTGCCTCGAATTTTTTGAGCGGCTTCATGCCGTCCACCTATCAAGGCACGCAGTTCCGCAATTCGGGAGAGCCCATTTTATACCTCTCCAATCCCGAAGGCGTCTCTCAGGAAACGCAACGCGCGGGCCTTGACGCCATCAAGGACTTAAACGAAAAACATTATGCTGACACAGGGGACATGGAAATCGCCTCGCGCATTGCTTCTTACGAACTCGCCTATCGCATGCAAATGTCGGCTCCCGAGTTGCTCGACTTCTCAAAGGAAGATCCGAAGACTCTTGAGATGTATGGCGTGGGCAAGAAGCCAACGAATGAGTTTGGGTCGAATTGCCTGCTCGCCCGTAGGCTGGTGGAGCGCGGAGTCCGTTACATCCTAATGATGGACGCAAGCTGGGACACGCACACCAATTTGAATAAGAAGCTTAAGGAAAAGTGCGACGCCACTGACCAGCCCGCCGCAGCCCTCATCAAGGACTTGAAGCAACGCGGACTGCTGGACGAAACGCTAATAGTTTGGGGTGGCGAATTCGGACGTACGGCCATGGCGGAGATTCGAAATCTGAGCGACCCCGATAACGCCGGTCGCGACCATCACCCCAACGGATATACCATGTGGCTGGCCGGCGGCGGGATTAAAGGCGGCGCGACGATTGGGGCTACCGATGAGATGGGGTTCAACATCATCGAAGACAAAGTGCACGTCCACGACTTGCAGGCGACGATCCTAAACCAACTAGGTTTAGATCATACGAAGCTGACGTTCCGGCACACGGGCCGCGATTATAGACTGACCGATCTGGGTGGCGAAGTGGTGAGAAAAATTATCGCTTGATACTTATTCGGCCCGACTCTCCGCCTAAGCAGAACTGCCTCCTATTGCACGATAACATTCGTGTTGAGGGCAAATGTCTGAGTCGCGTTGTACCCGCCGATGACCTCAAGCACTCCCGATGTTCCCTTCACCGCCGAGTCAGGAAAGACAAGCGTAATCTGCTTCGAAGCGCCATACGGGAAGTCCCCGAGGTTTCCAACCGTCCCAAGGTTGATTGCTGGCTTGCCATTAAGCATTACGGTAAGAACTTGCACTCCATTGGATGAGATCAGCCCGGTTGCCGAGAAAGTTACCGGAATTGAAATTTGCCCACCTCCGCGAGATGCCTTGGCAAGGTCGAGAATAATCATTGGCTTTTGAGCCAGATCACTCAGCCCTTCGGCGCTCGCGAGAAATGACCCGGGTATGCTCGCGAAAAATGACCCACCTGGCCGGGCAGGATTTCGGCCCCGAACGTGGCCACCGGACTGCCCGTGCGTCAAGCGCGCCGTTGCCGCGAAACTGAACGTCAATCACTTACGCGTCTTGGGCGCGGATGATATAGCCCTCTCTTTTCATGCCACACGGCACGGGCTGTTTTCAGTGTGGGTCACTCTAATTCAACACAAGTGGGTCATTTCTCGCGAGCGCC
>JAYVXT010000792.1:0-3311 GCA_043785065.1 Bryobacterales bacterium
CGCATAGACGGATCGAGAGACGGAGAGATATTCGCCCAGACTCCTCGCCGCCGCCCCGGCAAGCTCTTCCCGGTTTGAAATTTGCGCCAGTTTCGAAACAAGTTCGAATAAAAGCCGTTCATCCAATTCCTGTTGCTTGCGCGCGGTGATATCCGCATAAACCTCTATGATCGATTGGGGCCTTCCGTGTCCATCACGATACAAAGACCAATGGCAAAGGAGCCAAATAGCCCTCCCCTCCCGTCCGAACCTTTTTACTTCGCCGCTCCATTCGCCGTTTCGCAGCAATGTGGAATTAATTTCCGGAAGCGGGTTGGGAAATTCCGTCTTGAGCAACTCTTCGGAGACTTTTCCGATGGCTTCGGTCTTGGACCACCCGAAGAATTGCTCAGAACTCCGCGTCCAAATCAGGATTGTGCCGTCAAGCTTGCTCACCATCGCTTGCGTCAAGTTCAAAACTTGGAACAGTTCATCAAAATAGGGATCAGTTGGATAGCTTCCGGTTAGGTCCACGGGGCCGGGGACGGCAGGCAATCTTCCGTTTTCTAATTGCGAGGGCACCGCATCGGATGGAATTGTAAATGAAAAAATGGCCCCTTCGCCTGGGTTTCCCGCCGCCCAAATACGTCCCCCATTTCGCTCCACAATGCGTTGGCAAATAGCTAAGCCGATTCCCGTCCCTTCCACCTCCTCGCTGTGCAGCCGTTGAAACACCCTGAAGATTTGAGCGGCGGATTCCGGAGGGAATCCAATTCCATTGTCCCGGATGGAGATCACCCAATCCGAATCCTTCCTTTCCGAAGAGATATGAATCACTGGGGCAACATCGGCCTTACGATACTTGATGGAGTTGCCGATCAGATTCTGGAACAGGCGGGTAAACTGGCTGGGGTCGCCGGTAACAACGGGTAAATCATCATAGGTGATGGAAGCATGCGCGTCGTCGATGGCGCTTCGCAGGCTCAGCAGGGAAGTCGCCACCGCCTCCGCTAAAGGGGTTTCCGGTAGCACTTGCCGCGGACCACCGGCGGCTTGCGCCACTTGCAGCAGGTCAGCAAGCATGGTGCTCATCCGCGTCACGCCACTTACGATAAAGTCGATAAATTCGCCGCCCTGCGTGTCCAATTTGTCTTTGTAGGTAAGCTCAAGAAGTTGAACAAAACTGGTGACCGTACGCAAGGGCGTCTTCAAATCATGGCTAACAGCGTAGGCGAAGTGCACCAGGTCTTCGTTGGTGCGTTCCAATTGAGTGACCCGGCGGCCCAGTTCGGCCTCAGCCCTTTTGAGTTGTTCGTTCCGCTGCTCTAATAATTTAGCGTCACACTCGGCTTGTTTACGGGCCGCCAACAATTCACGTTCATAGGAGCGGCGGTCGTGGGCGTCGAACAAGATTATCCGGCTGAACCATGCTGTACCCGCCGGGTTTTGCGGTCGAGTGGCGTTGAGCAGTACTGGAATCACGTTGCGATTTTTACCCACCAGATCGAGAGTGACTCCGTTCACCCTTCCATTGACGTTTAGCAACAGTGCTATATGGGTTTCATAGAAGATTTTGCCGCCGGAGTTTAGTAGATCATGCAGGCGCAACTGCCCATCTACTTCGCCGCGCGAGTAGCCGGTCCATTGAAGCAGCTCAGGGTTACACCGTAAAATCAGTCCATTGGAGGCAAGGTAAAGAATTCCACACGGAGCGGCATTGAACAATTCATCCTCATTTTCAGGGAAATCGCCAATGGAAATCTCAGTGGGGTCTGGGCGGCTCATGATTGCTTAATATAAGTTCTCATACATGCTATCAATTCCTCGGGCGCGCTCAATTGCGGACAATGGCCTGTAGCATCCATAACAACCAGTTTACTTTGAGGTAAGTGTTGGTGAATGTAATTCCCCACGGACAAGGGGGCTATCAGATCTTCCGAACACTGTAAGATCAAAGCAGGTACGGAGCTTTGCGGCAGATTTTTGCGATGATCGCCATAGAAGGTTACGCCCGCGAAGTGGCTGGCAATTTTAGGATCGGTTCTGCAAAAGGCCTTCCGCAAATCCTCGGCCAATTCCGGCCGGTCCTGGTTTCCCATGATTGCCGGAGCCATACTGTTGGCCCATCCCAAGTAGTTCAAGTCCAGAGTATCGAGCAGGCTTTCAATCTCGCTCCGTTCGAACCCGCCAATGTAATCGCCATCATTTATGCAGCAAGGCGAGGGGGCCACCATGATCTGCCTATGGAAGCGGCCTGGCGCTTGAATGGATGCCAGCAGGCCGGTAATCGCGCTCACCGAGTGTCCAACAAGAGTAACCGGGGTGAGACTTAATTCCGCGAGTATTCGAAGAAGATCGTCCACGTGACCCTGAAGTGTCGCATATGCGGCGAAATCATAGCGGCTAATATCGGATTTTCCACAGCCGGTAAGGTCGTAGCGCACGGTTAGGAAATCCCGGCGGAATTCCGGTTCCACGAACTTCCACATAGTTTGGTCGCAGCCGAACCCATGAACGAAAACCATGGCTTCGGTTCCCGACCCTTCTATCCTCACGTTATTGAATTCTAGAGTTGACACAAAGATATGACTCCACTGCATTCGCATGTAGTTTCCGGCGCAGTGTGTCGAACTAACTGCATTTCAGTATTGTAAACCTTATCAGACGATAAAATCAGTCAACGTGATGCGCAATTGTTCATGAGGAGTCCCCGGCTATCGGTGGTGTCACTAAAGGGAGGAATCGCGATTGCGAGTGGATGAAACTCCTGAGATCACTCCAATCCCAATCATAACCAGTACGCCGACGCCGATCCAACGGGGAGGCATATTCATCAGGTGAGCTCCAATTGCCAACCCCAAAATTAGAATCAGATACCCGATCAAATAAATTCCAAAGGACATGCAAATCTCCTCCCAACTAATTAAGCAATTCAATGTCCAACCGGAATTAGAGGAATCAACGGGGGTGCGCGACATGAATAAGTGACAGGCCACCCGATTCACAAGCAATACCATTCGAATCCGAACGTATTGAGCCTCACACGCATAAATGGTGGTTCCGGGCCCTTAGCCCGGCACGCCGACGCGCGGCGTGCACCCGGTCAACGGTAACTGGATGCTTGGGTTTCAAACAACTGAGCGTACAACCCATCGGCGTGGACCAACTCATCATGAGTTCCCTCTTGGCTGATTTTGCCTTGAGACAGGACCAGAATGCGGTCGGCCATGCGAACGTTGGAGAATCGGTGAGAGATGAAAAGGGCAAGTTTATCACTGGCGAGTTCGGCGAATTTCTGGAAAACTTCGTGTTCCGCCATGGGGTCCAGGGCC
>JAYVXT010000793.1:0-3311 GCA_043785065.1 Bryobacterales bacterium
CGTGACGCCACGGGTGAGGCGCAATTTGGCCGAGCAGGTAGATGTGGTTCCGTCGGTCCTCAAATGGTGCAGTCTTCCCATTCCCCCCCGCGTCCAAGGGACAAGCCTGCTGCAGGAACGGGAAGCGGCATTTGCGGAGAATATCATTCCCGAAGTGATCACGGGCGCCAACCAGGATTTCTTCTACAAGCCGGGTGAGGGGATCAAGGGCATACGCCATCCGGATGCGAAAATGGTGCGAACATCACGCTGGAAGTTGAACTATTATCCGGGCAATGACGGCGAGTTGTATGACCTTTCGACTGATCCTGGCGAAACACGGAATTTGTATAAGGATGCAGGAAGGCAAATCGTGGTGCGGGAGATGAAGGATCGGCTGCTTGAGTGGATGATTACCGCCGACGAAACCGATCAGATTGCTCCGAAGTGGTGGTTGTAAGCAAATTGCGTCACAAGCTTTGCAGTTGGCCCCTAAAGAAATCGCGCATGCACGCCCGGCTTAGCACCTAATGTTTAAGCCGTCTGGTGAGGATAAAGCGATGCGGCTATTTGTTCACATTCAGATGAATCCCCAGGGTACGCCACAGCAGCCCTGGATGCCCGTAGTTTAACTGTTGGGGATGCAACCCATTACCCCTTGGGGGTCGATTCGCTCAGCGGAGCCGCTATGCCATTGATTACGTCAATTGCAACATCTGCGTTCCAGCGAATCGTATTTTCACCAAGCTTTTGCCAAAAAAATTATACGCCCGCTCAGTTTCAGTTGGCCAAATAGAGATTCCTCACTAATGGACCATCTCAAGTCTTCTCGCAAAACGAAGATCAACAGGCCTTGTCAAAATCCTTCCTAAAAACTTCTGTTGACAGTTCTGTGTTCGCTACTCCGGGTCTGGCCCACTTTGATGCTCTAAATTGGCCCACCTGAGATGTCTAATATTCTCTCTCATCCAGCCTTATTGGTTTTTACCACCCGGCGTCCGTTCCGCCTAAAACGGCGGAGACCCCGAGCGGTTTCGCAGGAGCGCCGGCAAGGGTGAAGTTGCCGTCGCGGCTAATCAGATTTTATATACGCCTTGATGTCGTGCTCAGCGGAAACGGCATCAAGGATGAAGTCGAAGCCACCCCTATGCTTGCTCATCTCATCGGCATTGCCGGATATGACAACTTCGTCAGCACCGGGGAGGAGGGCGTCTCACCGCGCGTCAGCTCCAGGCCGCGCTCGCCTCGGCGGGAAGTTTTGCCCATCGGGGCCGCATTGCCGCTGTGGTCAATCAATTTGTCAGGCAGCATGGGTGAGTTGATCCGCCCGAACTGGCCCTGACTGCAGTTCGCAAATTTCGACTTTCGCCTGCCTCCGACTGAGTCCAGCCAGCCGCTAGCCGCGCTGCTTTCAGAGTATCCGGATTCATGATCTTCTCCTTGGTACGACTATTGCAAATTATGCGATAGGTCCTGGCGCCACGCTCGATCTGTCAGCCCCGTATATAACCTTGGATATCAACCGGTCGACCCGACCGATCGAAGTCTTGACACTCAAACCCGCCGCTGGGATTAGGATACCCCAGCTGGTTTGAGATGACCCGTGTCCGACCGACGGCTTGATCATCGCATTCATGCGTGTGTCCGTAGACCCACAGATCAGGCTGGTGAGCCTCAATGATCTTCACCATGTCCACGGAATTGAACGCGGGGCGAAGAGGGCTGCCGTTGTATTTCGTGCGGGGGTTTAACAACGGCGCGTTGTGGCTGATGACGACGCGCGGACCGTTCAGGTCCTTGCCGAACCATGCCAACAGCTTTTCGATAAACGTCTCATGCAGCCTCATGGCATCCGCGGGCTTGAACGTGGTCCTGTCGGCGTTCTGTATGAGTTTGAAGTCGTTCATTTCCCGCCGCGCGAACTCCATTGCCACCGGGTCTCCCCCATCGAAATCAGTCCACATGGCGCCGCCAAAGAAATGGACGCCATCGACACTGATCTCTTCATCAAGCAGCAACTTCACCCGTGGATGGTGCGCAGTCAGCCAGACCTTGAACTTCTTGTTTTCCTCATCCATCGGTCGCCGCGTGTAATATTCGTGGTTGCCCGCGACGTAAACGACGGGCTTCTTCCAGCCTTGCAGCAACCGGTCGAGGGGATTCAAATCCTTGAGCGTGATGATGTCGCCCGCCAGGATCAAGAGGTCTCCTTCATCGTCCGGCGGCAACCGAAAGGGCGCTCCGAATTCAAGATGAAGATCGCTATACGTGAGAATTCTCATTCAGCCGCTCCTTTTCCGGAATCTGGTTTTGCGAAGACCCAAGTCGTCCCCGCTGGCTCGCCCTGTCGCGAAAATCGACTCCCATTATTCAAACTTCACCACTTGCGTCCCGGCGCCATCTCCTACCTGTTCCTTCATTCACCTTGAGGTCGATTTCCTCAACGCCTCTCGTTTCCCCGTCCGCGACCGGCGGGCCATGAGCTTCAAACACAAGTTCGGCAACTTCGTTCACTCGCTCGTCATGAGCCTGCTCTACTCCCGCTGGGTACACGATTTGCAATCCGGCATGTGGGTCTTGCGCCGCTCAATACTACAAGGACATGCGGCTTGATTTCGACGGCATGGCTTTTTCAGAAGCGCATAGGCCGCTTCGGCGCGGCCCCAAATGTTTGAGAAACGCGCTGATTCCATTAGCCGAAGCGAGTCCGTTTTGCGCTAGTTCCTCGCCCCAAAACTTTCGTTCTTGATCCTCGGAAGTGAAATTAGGAATTTTCTTTTTCCTGGCTCATGATAGCTCCTTCCTGTTGATTCATGTCCCGAACTGAGATCACTCGGATTAACACTTTCCGAATAGTGAACGCAGCGAACAGGAGTCTGCCCTTGTCCGGCTGACCTAGCTAGAGCAAAATACCGCTTTTCGTTCCTCCATTGGCCCATGTCACTTCTTACAATCAGAGGCTGGTTGAGGAATATTCTTCTGCTTCCTCCGGCGTTACCCGATGAAGGTTCCAATTCTTGATCGTGTTGTCAGGTTCCCAGTCGAACCCCGTGCAATGGATCAGAGGATCTTTGGGTTGTCCCGCGGGTTAAGTATATATCTGATATGTACTAGTGTACAAGGGTATCGATCAGGGCGACATGGGAATGGCCCGGAAATTACTATTGACTCCGCAACTCTTGCTATATAACCGGAATTGTCAAGGATATGATGAACACACTAACTAAACGACCGCCGGCTCAAAGCCGGTGGGTTCGGTTGCGACTGAAAGTCGCCGGACAGCGGCTGAAGCCGCAAGCGCTTGCAACAGCAGCAATCATCTTAATTTCAGC
>JAYVXT010000794.1:0-3309 GCA_043785065.1 Bryobacterales bacterium
CCCTACGACCAGGCTCCTACCAAGGAAGATTGGCGTAAAGTCACCGTACCCGCCACCGAATGCCCCCGCTTCCGGCCCGAACATCTCGAAGCCGAAAAATCCTCCCTCGGCGCCCGCTTGTTCGCCCAGGAATTCCTCTGCCAATTCGTTTCCGTAAACGAAGGCCTATTCGACGAACAATGGTTCGACGACGTATTCTCCACCATCCCACCCCTCCAGATCCCTTCATGCTAAAGCCGTCGCCTTCAACCCGTGTCATTCTTGGCGTCGATCTCGGCAAACGCACCACCCCCACAACCATTACCGTCGTCGAACAGGCGCTCACCCAAAAAACGCAAGATCCCGTCCGCCTTGTCTGGCTCCCTGCCAATCCCGCCGGCGCACTGGTCATCCGCTGGATAGAATCTCTTCCGCTCGAAACCAGCTATGCCGAAGTCGCCGCTTCAATCTGGCGCATCGCCGGCCATTCCGGCGCGCGCGAAATCTGGATGGACGGAACCGGCGTAGGCGTAGCCGTCGAAGAAATCGTGCGCCAAAGCAAACCGCCCCGTTCAACTTGCGCCCTTCGAACAGTTATGATCACCGGAGGTGGCAACGCAAGCCGCACTTCAGTACCGCGCAGCGAACTCCTCACCCGCCTCGCCGTTGAATGGGAACAGAAACGAATCAAGGTGTCGCCTGGCCTCCTCAATTGGACCAGCCTTCGCAACGAACTAATCGCCCTCGATGGCGATGGTCACAAGCAAAAAGGCCGGGATGACCTCGCCCTCGGCTTGGCCCTGGCCGTCTGGGGATTTAAAGGATCAGGCCCACCCGCCGGGGAACGCGGCGCTCCCCGGCTATTCTAAAGAAGGAGTCCGTTTTGCCAGAGCTAATCACAAGAAAACCAGTAGCCATTATCGGAGGCGGCATCAGTGGCCTAAGCGCCGCCTACTATCTTTCCAAAGCCGGCGTGCCGGCGGTCCTGTTCGAAAAAGCCCCTCAACTGGGCGGCGTTATCCAAACGCACCAGGTTGAGGGGTGCCGAAATTATCGGATCGAACGTTGATTTCGTTCGCGAATTCAAACCCTGAGCGCAAAGGCCGCTCCGGCGCGGCTCCACTATTTGGAGAAACCCGCTGATTCCATTAGCCGGAGGGACTCCGTTTTGCGCGAGTTTTATCAGAAGTAAACCAGTAGCCATTATCGGAGGCGGCTTCAGTGACCTGAGTGCCGCCTGCTACTTGTCGAAACGCGCAAAAAAGCTTATTCGGCAAAAATAAGCCGGTTGCCGAATAGGCGCTCCAAGATTATGGCAGTTGATATAAAAATACCGTACCGATATCAACACGCAAGTTGCCTAATAAAATTTCTTGCTAAATACAGCTCTTCACTGAACAAACGGCGACTGCATGATGTTATTTTTCAATGCATTCCATGGGCTGGCACTTTGGTCACTGCATGGAATTCCCCTATTCTAATCAATGTAGAGAGAAAGTACAGAGGATGATTTCGGTTTTTGGTTCGTTGTGTTACTTCGTATAATCAGAAAGTTCATGGATTGACTGAATTGGTATCAAATGATACTGTAGTGGTGTGCAAGTTTGGCCGATCAGGCACTTTAGATGCGAAACGCTGTCAAACGAAAAGATAAATGCCTACATTCATAGAGCAAGGGCAACTCTTAAAAGGATTTCGCAATCTCAACCTTGTAAAACTGGCCGAAACATGGTTGGAGACTTGGACAAAAGGATGTGCTTCAAATTCGCCATTGACACGAAACGAGCTTCATAGGATCGGCTGGTTGTAGTGAGATTAGACATACCGTATGATCCAAACACCTTCTCAAAGCTGGAAGGCAATGAATGAGGACGGAAAAATGAAATGCTTCGTTTGTAATGAAGGGCTTTTCGAGCCTGGGACTAGCCGCATCCCGAAAGAATTCCGCGGAAGGACATATACCGTCGAAGTTGAGGGAGAAGCTTGTTCGAACTGCGATTACTTTGTCATGGAAGGATCTGATCTTCCGGATGTTATGCGCCGGTTGGCTGACGAATACAGAAAAGAAGAAAAGTTATTGACTAGTTTAGAGATTCGATCGCGTAGAAACAAGTTGAACATGACGCAAGAGGCATTTGCGGATCACTTAAAAGTTGGGATAGCAAGTGTGAAGCGATGGGAAGGCGGACTTGTACAAGATAGAGCCATGGACGAGTTGATTCGGATGAAGACCGATATTCAATACGCACTCCAAAATATTAAAGACATCAAGATGCATTGGAGATCAGAGCCATCCAGCTTTGTATCCCATCAAATAAAGTCCGTGAGTTGAAACCCTGAGTAAATCAGTAGCCATTATCGGAGGCGGCATCAGTGGCCTGAGCGCCGCCTACTACTTGTCGAAAGCCGGCATCCCAGTAACCCTGTTCGAAAAAGCCCCTCGCCTGGGAGGTGTCATTGAGACGCATCAGGTTGAGGGGTGTCTTGTTGAAGGGGGCCCCGATAGCTTCCTTTCCTCCAAGCCCGCCGCACTGGATCTGATTCGCGACTTAGGGCTTGAATCGGAAGTAATTGGCTCAAACGATCACTTACGCGTCACTTACATCGTCCGCAACGGCAAGTTAGTCCCTATGCCGGATGGATTGATGATGATGATCCCTACAAAGATGTGGCCGATGGTGACCACTTCGATTGTCGGCTGGGGTACAAAGATCAAGATGGGACTCGAGTATTTCCGCAAGCCTGGCCCTGTGGCCGAACGTTCCGTGGCGGCGATGATTCGCGAGCATTACGGGCAGGAAACGGTGGACTACCTTGCGGAGCCGTTACTGGCCGGTGTCTACGGCGGCGACCCGGAGCAGCTGAGCGCCGACGCAGTGCTGGGCCAGTTCGTGGAGTTAGAGAAGAAGTACGGCAGCTTGACCAAAGGCACGCTGGCGCGCCGGTCGGCAGCTCCCAAGCCTGCAACTGAAGGCGCCGGCACGTTGTTCCGCACCATGAAGGGCGGATTGGGCACGCTAACTTCGGCCATCGGGAAAGCCATCGAAGGCAAAGTAGAAGTACGGCATGAGGCAGTAACTTCGGTAGCCAAAGCCGAGGACAGCGGGTATCTTATAAATGGTTGGCAAGCTGTAAGTAGAGTGATCGTATGCACTCCAGCATGGCAGGCAGCTGAGCTGCTTCGCGGGCTGTCGCCAGCCGCGGCCGACGGGCTCGCGGCCATCGGCTATAACTCGTCAGTTACTCTCGGACTAATTTATGATCGCGCGGACATACAACATCCATTAAACGGCTTCGGCTTCTTGGTGCCCGCCAAGGAGCGCAAGCGTA
>JAYVXT010000795.1:0-3297 GCA_043785065.1 Bryobacterales bacterium
TCCACTTGTGTCAATTCGTCGGTTTTTACTCGCGCTAAAACCCCGCATCTTCTTGCCTCTCGATCACTCATTTGTGTCCTTAACACCAGACCTCCATAGTCCAGTGTGAGGGGACACTTCTATTGAGTCGCTAAGGGGACATTATCATAGAGGTACAACATGGCTGGCGTCTTTGGCAGTCTATTAGAGTGCATTCCATTCTCTTTCTCACCTCCGCCATGGTGTGCTTCTCCGCCGCGCCTTGCTCCCAACCCGATGCATCTTGCACGGAGCGTATCCCGCTTGGAACCGAGGGGAAGTACGGACTGGCCTATCGAAGCCACGCGCTGCATACGCCAGACTCGAAGATCGAACGGATGCTGATCGTGATCCACGGCGCGGGGCGCAATGCGGACGACTACTTCGCTTCGGGCGAGGCAGGGGCTTTTTTGGCGCAAGTCCTTGAGACCACACTTGTGGTGTCGCCTCGCTTCGGTTCCAATACGGGGACCTGCAAGGATGCGCTGAGCAATGGAGAAATTTCCTGGGGTTGCGGCGGAACCACGGATTGGCGCGGCGGCGGAACTGCGGTCGGCGTGAATTCTTTTGTGTTCATCGAGCAATTGATGCGCTTTGCGAACGACAAGAAGATTTTTCCCAACATGCGGGAGATTGTCGTCTCCGGTCATTCCGCCGGAGGCCAGTTTGTCCACCGCTTCGCAGCGGCGGCGCGCGTGGAAAGCGAGATAAGTGTGCCCGTCCGCTACGTCGTTTCCAACCCATCCACTTACTTGTATCTCGACACAACCCGGCTCGCCGCCAGTGCGACTTGCTCGCAGGATGGGAAATGCACCGGCGCATTTGCGAACTACAGCGAAGGCCGCAATTGCACAACCTTCAACCAGTGGCGCAATGGATTTGAGAAGCTCTGGGGTTATGCCGAATCCATCCCTGAAGAGGAAATGAAGCAGAACCTGATTAAGCGAAATGTGACCTACTTGTTAGGTGAATTAGACACTCAACCGATCTTCGGCTTCGACGGCACTTGCCCGGCCATGGCGCAAGGCGCAAACCGACTAACGCGCGGAGTGACTTATTGGAACTACATTAAGTCCAAATTCAACGCTGGGCATAAACTGGTGGTAGTTCCGGCTTGTGGTCATAATGGCCGGTGCATCTACACCGCCGACGCCGCGCGGCCCGTGCTCTTCGGAAAATAAAACGGCGCCAACGCACTATCAGGCCTCCCGCCTCTCTTCGGGCTCAAGGCTTCGGGCTCTAGGCTTTGTGCGCGGCTACCCGCCAACATATAATACAAGTCTCCAACTCCCATGCCTCACGCCATATTCAACAATCGCCAAGCCTGCCAAATTGAAAACGAGCAGCTTCGCGTAACCGTACTCGCCGAAGGCGGCCACATCGCCGAACTCCTCAATAAAGCGACAGGCGTGAATCCGCTGTGGATTCCGCCGTGGCCCTCCATCGAACCCTCCACCTGGGACCCTGCCAAGCACCCGGAATACGGCAACGATGCGGAGAGCAAACTGCTCGCCGGCATTAGTGGACAGAATCTGTGTCTCGACATTTTCGGCTGCCCTTCCCTGGGCGAAGCAGCGGCGGGCGCGCCGGTGCATGGGGAGGGTTCGGGGGTCCATTATGGGCTCAAAGACAATGGCGCGCGGATGACGCAGCGCGCCCACTTTCCACTCGCCTTAATGGATTTTGAACGTATCCTTGAACTGAATGGCTCCTCCGTCCGGATTACCGAAAGTGTTCGAAGCCTCGCCAATTTTGACCGCCCCATCGGCTGGACGCAACACGTCACTTTTGGCCCACCGTTCATTGAACGCGGGCGGACCCGCCTTAAGCTCACCGCCACCAGGTCGAAGGTAATTGAATCGGATTTCACCCATGGCAAGGGTTATCAAAAAACCGGAGCGGAATTTGACTGGCCAATGGTTCCCCATAAGAACGGCGGCATTGTGGACCTGCGCACTTACCCGCCTTACGAAGTATCCGGCGGCTATACGGCGCACATGATGAACCCTGCCCTGGACACGGCTTATTTTGAGATGTGGAGCCCCGCTTCAAAGAGCTGGATCCGCTATGAATGGAAGCGCGCGGACTTCCCCTGGTGCGGCATTTGGGAAGAAAACTGCGGCCGTACCCACAAGCCATGGAACGGAAAAACAATCACCCGCGGCATCGAATTCGGAGTTTCGCCCATGCCTGAATCGCGGCGCCAGATGATCGAGCGCGGCAGCATGTTTGGCATCCCCGGTTACCGTTGGTTAGGCGCGCAGGAGACGCTGACGGCTGCTTACACCATCCACAGCGGCGTTCGGACAGAGTTTCCGTTCTAATGGCTGCGTCTGATTTCGTCTCCGTTTTTCCACTCGCTCGCCGTTTTCCGGTCCTCGAATGCGATCCGGATGAATTCTCTCCAAATCAGGGTCTTCAACCGGCGGTTGCAGCGCAGTTGGAAATCGCCAAGTCTCGGGATCAACCGGCGGCTTAAACTCTTCGGTGCTGAATATTCGCGCGCCCTCTCCGGGCCCGGCCACTTCCAGCATTAGCGCCACGGTAGTCCGTGGCCCTTGGAAATACGGCACACGAATAACATGCATTCCGCCACTGAGCCGGACGCTGCCGATGCGCGCCACCGTGGAATGCACTCCATCGTTGTCGATGATCAACTACCCGTCAACGTAAAGCATCGCCCCATCGTCGGAGACTAACCGAAAGCGGTACAGACCCGTACGATCTATCCAAAACTTGCCGGAGTAATCCATGGCGAACCACTCAAAGCGATCCGTCAAGCCGGGAAAGCCAAGCCTGCGGCGGCTCTGCGGGTGCAAACGCGAATCGGCCCCGCCGCGCGGGAACATCGAAAAATGCACGGCTATTCCCAACGCACACTTGTGTCCAAAATTATTTTGAACCCCTTTTTCCCGTTTCGGCGCATTATAAAGTGAACAGCCAAACGGGCTGAAACTTAGAAACCCAAAGGAGAAACACCATGTCTGAAGAAACCAAGAATATTGAACTCAAACCGACGGACGCGCTGGAGCCAACCGCGGGCAGCGAGAGAGAAACTTTGTCTAGCGAGGAATTAGACCAGGTCGCCGGGGGGCGGGCCTACCTCAAAGAAGGGATTCATAAGCCAAAGTGGTGGCAACGCGGGCACCTTCTGATCCCTCATGTAACAGTAATGCAATTGAATACCATGCAGTGAGGCGGCCAATCGCAGGGGGTGGCGCATCATGCTTGTTTATCCTGAAAACGGCGGTTGAGTTGACAGGAAAGACCCAGACTGCT
>JAYVXT010000796.1:0-29629 GCA_043785065.1 Bryobacterales bacterium
CGGCGAGCACTGTTCTGCACAATCGACTCAGTGGGAAAGGGGCTTCCTCCCAAGCATCACTACTTGTCAAAAATAGGACATTTCTACTTTGCTGCGACAGGTGAAACAACAAACTAGCGAATGACGAGTATCGACGAATCCCCCGATTGCCATCGGGGGCTGGGTGCGTGGTTGTGTCACCCAAATGGTGAAATACAGCCGCACGCGGAACTGCCTTTGCCTCAAACAGTCTGGGTCTTTCCTGTCAACTCAACCGCCGTTTTCAGGTTTAAACGCATAAGAAGGGCTAGAATAACAGTATGGCGCTCACCATCGAATCGTTCCTGCCCGCGACGTTGACCGCACAACCGATGTCGGATGAGGAGTTCGCCACTTTCTGCGGCGAGCATCCCGATCTCTCCTTTGAAATGACTGCCGAGGGTGAAATCATCGTCATGGCTCCCGCTTACTCTTTGACTGCCGCTAGTAACATGGCCATCGGTGCCCAGCTTCAAACGTGGGCGTGGAAGGATGCCCGGGGTATCACGTGCGATTCTTCCGCCGGTTTCGTTCTTCCCAACGGCGCCCGCCGCTCCCCCGATGCTTGCTGGATTCTGAAAAGCCGCGTCCAACAATACGCCCCCTCTGGCCGGAAGGGCTTCTGGCATCTTTGTCCCGATTTTGTCATCGAGCTCCGTTCCGATACCGACCGGCTGAATCCGCTGCAAAAGAAAATGCGGGAGTATTTGGCCAATGGCGCGCAATTGGGCTGGCTGATCGACCCCGAAAACAAATCCATTGAAATCTACCGGCCCGATGGCGGAATCGAATTGCGGACCTCTGTGGAAACAATGGAAGGGGAAGGCCCCATTGCCGGTTTCATACTTGAATTGCCTCGCGTTTGGAACCCGCTCGGCGAATAGGTTTTTCATGCCTTTCTTCGCACAATAACCACTGTGATGTCGTCGTTCTGGCCCCACGCCTTAGCCTTAAATTGAGACGTCTTCTCGAAATCGGCGACAATAGAAATGGAAAACTCATGCTGCTGGAAGCTCTCCGCCTTACTCACAGGTCTTTCCACATAGGCGACGACCTCTAAATCTGTCGCGCTCCCACCCGGTGAAGAAAACTCACCGTATCCGCTAATTTTCGATTCGTTGACATAAACCTCGTAGGCGTCGTTCAATGGAGCAACGCGCAGGGTTAGAGCCTGACCGCTCCACCCCTCCGGAACTTACACGATGCCCCGGAAACCACTCAGCCCCGCCCGCCGTTCTTCGATTTTCGGGACTGCTGCCGTCAATACGCGCCGGGCCTCGGCTCTTTTCCCACCTTGATCGTCGAACTTCGGCTGCGCCCATCGGGCCTCATCGGCAACCTTCACCCGCCACTCGGTAATGGCCTTCGATTCGTTTTGAGCACACACCGGTAGCACCGTTAGGAACAGTAACTCGAGGATTGGCATAAGGTACCTGGGTAGCAATTGAGGGGCCGCATGGAAAAGCCTTATTTACCTACTTTACCGGCGGCAGAAAGAAAGGATTCGGATAACGCCGTTATCAAAATGGATAATGAAAAGTTCATGCGGGTTGAACCAGCCTATCGCAGATTGGGCTTTCATGGCCGCCAGTACCGGCAAATGTCCATCACGACCACTGAAATGAATATATCTCCCTTGACTTCAACCACTTGAT
Source organism: Bryobacterales bacterium (assembly GCA_043785065.1). GTDB lineage: Bacteria > Acidobacteriota > Terriglobia > Bryobacterales > Bryobacteraceae > JANXSF01. The sequence continues at coordinate 1,674 of JAYVXT010000796.1, forward strand.
GCTTCCCCAAAAAGCACCCTCGCCATGCCCCTGTAGTAGTTTATAACCAGAGAGCGAATCCGGGCCCGGACTACTCTTCAAAGAAAAACCGTTCGCCTTTCACGGCGGACGGTCTCGAACTGGTTCGAGTTGTTGTTTTTCAATCGTTGTCAGCGGGTTGTGGAAGTGGAATCATTGGAAAAGCGGAGCAGGTTGGGGAACCAGTTCCGTGAGCCTGGCAAACCAGGCAGGCCGTTATGGTTGGCGGTCGTCCAGTTGAAGCACGAACAGCCCGCTGGCGCGAACAATTTCAAATGTGGAATCACGCCCCAGGTGGAAGTGTGTCTACTCTGCGGATGATTCACAATTCGATTCAAACTGCATCACTTTGTGACACGCTTAAGGCAATGACTATCTCTCTGCACAATATAATATACCTTCGGAAGTGGAACAAGCCATAACCGAAACCAGCCGCAAGGATTGCATCAGCCTCAACAAGGCAACCCTTAAGCTTCTTGAGATCTCCTTGAAAAAGCCAACACTGAATCACGACTTCGACGAAGTTTTTGGCGCTTGGACTGCGGCGGAGGCTCAGGAATTTGACACGATTCTGAACGAACAACGAAGGATCGATCGCGCCGATTGGGAAACACCCGGCGAATGAATATCATGCTAGACACAAGCGCATACTCCGAACTCCACCGCGGAAATGAAACTGTGTTGCATGTTATGAGGCTGCCACAACTGTTGCCGTACCCTCCATCGTTTTGGGTGAATTGCACAGCGGGTTCAAGGCCAGAACCGGATTCCGTGAGAACTCCGAAAGGTTGGCAAAATTCCTAGCCAAGCCAACGGTTCGAATCCTCAGTGCGACTGAAGCAACCGCGCTTCGTTACGCCGAAGTAAATTACCATTTACGGACCAAAAGAAAACCGATCCCAACCAACGACGTTTGGATCGCCGCCCTCGCCCTCGGCGGCCATTTTAACCAGATTCCCATGCTGTTACTCAAACCGTAATCGGAACTCTCCGCACAGTGACTAAAGTGACGTCGTCGTTCTGGCCCCCCGTCTTGGCCCAGTGCTTTATGTGGGGATGGAAATCATGGGAATGCGCGGCCATCCGAACTCGGACTCCGCCCAGTTATAGATGCAAGCAAGGAACAGACAGGTAAAAAGGGAGTGGGCAGCCCTAATAAAAAAGGTACTTCCGCCAACGGTCATCGGTGTGCCCCAGCATCCGCATCAAATGCCTGCTGGTATGCAAACTAAAAGACCTGGGCTGTTTAGCCAGCTTCATCCCAGCCTCATCCGGCGTACGGTTTCCCTTACGGTTGTTGCACGCAACGCAGCACGCCACAAGATTCTCCCAACTTGATTCGCCCTTCCTCGACCGTGGCATCACATGGTCCAGCGTCAGTTCATTGGAAGGCAGGGCGCGGTGGCAATATTGGCAAGTGTACCGGTCGCGCATCAAAATATTCTTGCGCGACAGTGCCCGGGTCTGTTGCGGAATACGCCGGTATTCGAGTAAGCGAATCACACTTGGCAATGGCAGATGCAGCCGCCCGCCATGCACCATCATGTAGGAACTTTCTTCGGCGCGCGCCAATCCCTTCAGCACCAAAATCAGCGCCCGCCGGGCGGCGCAAATGTTGATCGGTTCGTAGCTTGCGTTCAAAACTAAAACAGGTTGATGTAATCGATCGAGACTCGGCATAACGGCTAAGCAACTCCCACGGACATCGAATTTGCAGGCGTAAAGCGGAACTCAGCCATAACAGGCCGCCGGTCCACTCTCGCTAGCGTTAGTAAAGAAACATGTTTTGCCCCAGCTTTCTTCAAAGCTTTTGCGCAGGCGCTGGCTGTGGCGCCGGTGGTGAAAACGTCGTCCACCAAAAGAACGCGCAAGCCATCCACCTTTTCCGGTTTCACGGCATAAAAAACACCACGAACATTGTCCCGCCGTTGCGCGTTGGTTAAACCAACTTGCGGCACCCGGTAATGCTTGCGCCGCAGAGCCTTCACTATCGGCAGACTCATGTAATCGGCTAACGGCTTGGCAATCAATTCCGCCTGATTGAATCCGCGCGAAATGCGGCGCATCCAGTGAATGGGGATCGGAACAATGCAATCAAAGGGCTGATCCAGCGGCACTGCCTTAATCAACAAATTTGCCAGAGGTTTGGCTAGCGGTTCAATTCGTTGGTACTTCAATAAGTGAATGATGTCCCGAAGTTTGCCCTCATAAGAGCCGTAGGAATAAGCGGCATCAAAGTCGGTAAAACCGTGGCGGCACATGCCACAAACTCCATCCTCATCCAACGGATGCCCGGAAAGGAAAGGGGTTCGGCATTTCACGCAAAAGTATTCGGCCACCAGCGCTTGCGGCGCGGCTAGGCATGCGGCGCAAACAGGGATTCGGGAAAAATTTTGAAGAGCTTCCCCGCACAGACGGCAATCGTCCGGCAGAACAAGATTAAGTAGGGACGCAAGGAGGTTGCGAACAGGCGAGCCAAATGAGGGCGGAACAGCGCCGTCCAGAGGTCGTTTTTGCGAAGGCCTCGAATATGAGAAGGCCCACCTCCTTAAAGATATTCTGATTTTACACTATTTCAGTGAAAACTAAATGACAGAATTTTGTTTTACATATGTAAGTGTAAAATCGAATGTAGATGCGCTTTCCATTCGTGCTTCTCCGCGGCGCCCATCTTCTTGCTTGGCTCGTTTCTTCGCGGGCTGAGATTTTAATCACAGAGCCTTGGCCCGGCGTTACGCATATAACCCGCACCGAAGACCAACCGCGCAAGGTTTCAATTCACATCGTCAAGATTGATCTTGACACCCCTGGCCTTTCTTTCAAACTGACGCCCCCAAGCGGATCGAGGGAAACTGTTCGGCAAACCACACTCGAATTTCTCAAACAGGAAAAGGCTCAAATTGCAGTGAACGGCCACTTCTTTACACCCTATCCGTCGCAGGAAATGGAATCGTTTCTAGTGGGCTTCGCGGCTTCCGGCGGCAAGGTTTACTCCGATTTTGAGCAGCCCATTCAATCCTATGCCATCGTCGCAAATTCTCCCGCAATCAATATTGACAATGAAAATCACGCTTCCTTTGCTACCCCAGGCAATGTGGAAAGCCTACGGGTCGGCACGGCGGTTTCCGGTTCCGCGCAGATCATCACCAACGGAATTGTGACTATTCCTTTTTACAAAGATGACGATCACCCCGGCGGACTTCTCACGCCCGGTGGCCCCCCCAGTTACTCTAATGCGAAGTCCTGGTACGATGTCCCCAACGCCCGCACTGTCATCGGATTGTCCGAAGATAACCGTACGCTTTTGCTGTTCACGGTTGATCGCGCCGGCCCAAGTCAAGGCATGAAGTTATCGGAAGTTGCTGGTCTTCTCGTGAAAGATTACTCGGTGAATAACGCCTTAAATCTTGATGGCGGCGGATCCACGACGCTAGCTATGGAAGATCCGGCGGTTCAGGAAGCCAAGATAATAAACGAATCCTCGGACAACCCCAACGGCCGCGCCGTGGCCAGCAACCTCGCCGTGTTTGTAAGCCGGGCAGTGCTCGGCGGGCCCAAGGCCGCCCCGCTCAGTAGCGGAAAGGCGCTCATCTTTCACTGCCGATTTCCGGATGAACCATCGCATTTGATTAAGGACATCATAGAGTAATTTTTGCCGTGGTAAATTGAATCTTGGAGGCAGTACCTTAATCATGACGACTCAAGAAGTTGCCGATAAGCTAGTTGGCTATTGCAAGCAAGGTAATTTTAGGGATGCAATGACAAATCTCTATTCAAACGATATTGTTAGCGTGGAAGCCATGGCGCCACCGGACGGATCCCGCGAAGTGAAGGGTATCGAAGCTGTCAAAGGCAAGGGGGAGTGGTGGGAAGCCAACCATGAAGTGCACTCCGCAACCGTGGAGGGGCCACTTGTGGCTGGCGATCAGTTTTGCGTCAGCTTCAAATTGGACGTAACGTTTAAGCCCGCGGGAAAACGTTTTGTAATGGAAGAATTGGCCGTGTACCACGTGTCCAACGGCAAGGTTGACCACCAAGAGTTTTTCTACAAGACAACGTAATTGTGAAAGGGCCGCCCTTACCCGGCGGCCCGATCTTTCTCATACTTCAAACATTTTAAAGGTTTCTTCAAGCGACGTTAATGCGTCCCGCGTGGGGGAATATTCGTGGGCGATGTAGCCTTTGTATCCCAAATCCGCTATCGCCTTGGCGATCCCTTTGTAGTTCATCTCCTGCGTATCATCCATTTCGTGCCTTCCCGGATTTCCCGCCGTATGAAAGTGGCCAATCCATTGAAGGTTTTTCTGAATGGTTCGAATGATGTCTCCCTCCATGATCTGCATGTGGTAAATGTCGAACAGCAATTTCACCTTGGGTGAGTTCACTTGCTTGCAGACTTCCACGCCCCAGGATGTATGGTCACATTGGTAATCGGGGTGGTTCACCTTGCTGTTCAGCAATTCCAGATTGATGGTTACGTTCTTGTCTTCGGTATACTTCTTGATGCGGTTGAAGAAGATCACCGAGTTGGCCAAACCCTCTTCATCGCCTCGGCCTTTGCGATTGCCGGCCAACGCAATCACGTTCGGAGCCCCGGCGGTAACCGCTGCGTCAATGGCTTCCATCATTCGCTTTTCAATGCCGTCGTGAAGCGCCTTATCGTTCACTCCATCGGGAATGGTTGAGCCGCCGGGGATCATGGTGGGAAGCAATCCGTATTTTTTCAAGATGGGGAAATCCGGCGGGCTGATCAGGTCGAATCCAACGGCTCCGGCTTCGGCCGCGGCTTTGGCCATTTCCTCCATGGTCTTGCCGCGGCCAAAACAGCCGCGAGTTACACACTGCTTCAATCTGCCTTTGCGAGGCGCGGCCTTGGCGGGGGCAGCCAACGCGGCGGCTCCCAGGCCGGTTAGGGTGGGGACAAACGTTCGTCGTGTCATACGCGAAATAATAACATTTATGGGATTCGCACTTTGGGTAGAGCCGGAAGTGGCCTGGGCGCAGGGCACGCATGAATATAAACCGATGGGAGCGGCGGTGGTGGCGCGGACGGACCTATTTCGTGGACGCGATTTCTCTCCATGGAGAAAGCCTCCTAGCCGCGGGGCGGTTAGTTATGTAGGGCTTTTTGGATCGCTGGAGGATTTGAATTTGTTCTTGCGCAATGGGGGACGGCGGGACCGGTTGACTCGTTCTTTGCTTGAGTGATTGCGGATTTGATTGGCTTAGGGTTTGTTTCAAATTGGGTTTGAGTCCGGGCCGCGGAATTGGGGCCAAATGGGCGCGAGGTTGGCGGCTAGCAGCAGCAGGGGGAAGAAGGGCGTGCTGCTTATATTATGCAACAGCCCTTTTTGTTCCCTCGCTGGTTCACGGCTTCAGACTAGTTTTTGTTTCTTTAGTGGCAATTCCCGGATTCGCTTACCAGTTGCTCGGTATATGGCATTGCAGATAGCAGGAGCCATCGTTGGCACTCCGGGTTCGCCGACACCGGCTGGTGGGGCGTCGCTTTTCACAACGTGTACTTCGGTCAAATAGGGGGCGTCGTTCATGCGCGCTACTGGATAGTTGTGATAGTTGGATTGCTGGATGCGACCGCCTTTGGCTGTGATTTCACCATGTAGCGCGATGCTGGTTCCGAATACGGAGGCGCCTTCGAATTGGGCCTTTACGCGGTCGGGATGCATGATCTTGCCGGCGTCCACGGCGTAGACTACTTTAGGAATCTTCAGATTTCCGCGGTCGTCTACTTCCACCTCAACCACGGTTGCGACGTAGGTTAGGAAGCTGCGGTGGGCGGCGATGCCGAGGGCCTTGCCTTTCGAGGGCTTGTAGTTGGCCCAACCGGATTTTTCCGCGGCCAATTCGATGACGCGGCGCAAGCGGGCGGTATCCACCGGGTAAATGTCTTGCGACATGGTGTTGTTCCAGTAGGCCATTCCTTCCGGCTTGATCAAAACCTTGCGATCCTTACCGAGCACGTCGAGCAGGTACTCGACCGGGTCGCGGTTGGCGGCTACGGCTAATTCGTCGAGGAAAGAGTGGATGGCGAATGCATGATAGATGTTGGCCACGGCGCGCATCCAGCCGACGCGAACGTGATTTTCAGCGGGGCCGTTTTCGGCGCGGTGATTGGGGATGTCGTGCGGCAGGTCGACCCAGCCCATGCCCATCTCAAATTCCTGGCCATAGCGGGCTGAGGCGTCGAAGGTGGAGCCGATGGATGGGAACACGCTGCGGTGGAGCCAGGCGGTGGGCTTGCCTTTTGCGTCAACGGAAGCCTTCATGTACATGGAGGAGACTGCGTGGTAGAAGTCGAACTGAATGTCTTCTTCACGGCTCCAGGCTACTTTGACGGGCTTGCCGAGTTTCTTGGAAAGGATGGCGGCTTCGCAGACGTAATCCGGTTTGGATTTACGGCCGAAGCCGCCGCCCAGCAGGGTTACGTTGCAAATTACGTCTTTCTTGTCGATACCCATCGCGGCGGAGACGGCATCTTGCACGGCTTGCGGATTTTGCGTGGCGGCCCATGCGGTTACCTTGCCGTTCTTGAATTCGGCGACAGCTGCGGGGGGCTCCATGGGGGCGTGGGACAGGTGCGGGACGTAGTATTGGGCGTCAATAGTCTTTCCGGCGCGGGCGAATTCGGCATCGACGTCGCCAATGTTGCGGACCACTTTTTGCGGCTGGCGCGCTTTGTCGGATAGTTCCTTTTTGTAAGTGTCGGAATCGAAACTTGCGTGCGGGCTTTGTTCCCATTGCACCTTCAACTTCTTGCGGCCTTGCATGGCGGCCCAGGTGCTATCGGCGATGACTGCCACGCCGCCGAGGGCTTGGAACAGGTGCGGCGGTTTGAAATCGGGGATGACGATGACATCGGAGACGCCGGCGACTTTGCGGGCTTCGGAATCGTCGTGGCTTTTGTATTTCGCGCCGTAGATGGGGGCGCGTTCGATGGAGGCGAAGACCATGCCGGGGACATCGGCGTCCATACCGAAACTGCCGCGGCCGTGGACGATGTCTTCCAGGTCGATCATCGGAATGTCTTTGCCGATGTATTTGTAGTCGGCTTCCTTCTTGAAGGTGAGCTCTTCCTTTTTTGGGACGGGCTGTTTGGCGGCTAGGGCGACGAGTTGGCCGTAGGGGAGTTTCTTCCCGCTGGTATGAACGACGAAGTGATTGTTGCCGGAGCATTCGGAAGCGGGCACATTCCACTTCTGCGCGGCGGCGCGTTCGAGCATTAATTTGGCGGAGGCGCCGGCTTGACGCAGGGCATCGTAGAAATCGCGAATGGAGCAGGAGCCGTCGGTATTTTGCGAGCCGTATTTTGCGTCGCCGATGGCTTGTTCGACTTTAATCTTTTTCCAATCAGCTTCCAATTCATCGGCGACGACCATGGGGAGAACGGTTCTGACGCCAGTGCCCATTTCCGAACGGTGAGCAACGATGGTGACGATGCCGGTGGGACTAAGGCCGAGGTAGACGCTGGGAGTCCATGTGGGGGCAGTGGCGTTTGCGGCGTCGGCGGCTTCAAGCGGGAGCACTTTGGCTCCAAGGACTAGCGAGCCTGCGGTGAAGGCGCGACCGAGGAAGCCGCGACGGCTGACGCGTTCCACTTGGTTGTTGTTGGCGGCGATCATGCTGAGACTCCTGAGGCGATCTTGATTGCTTTTCGAATGCGTTGATAAGTTCCGCAGCGGCAGATGTTGCCCTGCATGCTGTCGTCGATGTCTTTGTCGGTGGGTTTGGGCTTTTCCTGAAGCAACCCGGCGGCCTGCATGATCTGGCCACTTTGGCAGTAGCCGCATTGAGGAACGGCGCATTGCTTCCAGGCTTTTTGCAGTGGATGTTCTTTGCGGCCTTTGGCAAGCCCTTCAATGGTGAGGATGGATTTGCCGGAGGCGGCTTGCATGGAGGTTTGGCAACTGCGGGCGGGCTTGCCGTCCACGTGTACCGTGCAGGCGCCGCAGAGGCCCATGCCGCAGCCGAACTTGGTGCCTGTCATTTTAAGCTGATCGCGGAGATACCACAATAAGGGCATATCCGGATCGCCACTGAATTGCTTGGCGGAGCCGTTCACTTTCAACTGGATCATTCGATTCTCCCGGTAGGTTGCAGGTTAATGTATTAGTTTACAAGAAACCTGGTAGCGCGGGGGGTGGAGATTACTGGATTTGGGGCGGGTTCGATACCTGGGCAGAGCGTCCTTGGGTCGCCCGACGACCACGGGTCGGCCTTACTTGTTGAGAGTTGGGAAGACGTTTTCGAGGTGCTTGCGGACGGCTTCGCGGATCTTAGCTTCGTTCTTGGATTCCATGGCGGCCAGGATATTGCGCTGGTCCTTCGAATCCTGAGGTTGGCTGGAAGGAGTGTAGAAGGCACCTAAAGGCGCGTTCACCTGTTCGATTGTGCGGTTTAAGACGGGGCTGCCGGATTTTAGCCACAAGTAGTGGTGGAATGAACTATCAGCTTCTATTACGGCTTTGGTATCGCCGGTAGTGGTTGCATTGTCGATTGCATCAACTAGCAGGTAGGCTTCGGCGAACTCTCCCGATGTCATTAACTTGGAGGCGTCGAGGCAGATGATTTCCTCAATCAGGATGCGCATGCGGAAGCGGTCGCGCATTTCTTCCTGGCTGGGGTTAGTGACGTAGGTACCCTTATTTGGCACACGGCGGATGAGGCCCATGGGTTCAAGGTGGGTTAATGCTTCGCGCACAACAGCTTGGCTAACCAACAATTCCTTGGCCAACGCCAACTCACGTAGAGGCTGGCCGGGCTTGAACTCGCCAGAGTAGATGCTGGCGCGGATTTTTTGGGCTACTTCAAATTTCAGGGATTCTTCTGCTGTGGCTGTTCTCATTGGTTTTCCTTAAAATCAGGTTCAATCTCTTAAGATGCTGTGCAGGACGGATTTGGTTACCCTTTCCTTTCATAAAATTTGTAAAGGCGAAGTAACCAGAATAGAGATTCATGCATCGGTTAAAATAGCGGTAGAAACCTATGTACATGCGCCTACTAATGTTCAGCGTTGTTTTCACGATGATGCTTGCGGCTCAGGATAAGCTTCAGCTGCCCGATGCTCCTGGGAAGGCGGTGACGCAAAAGGTTTGCGCCGGATGTCACGGGGCGGAATTGATGTTGGGGAAGCCGCATTCCGAGGATGGATGGGGAGCGATTGTCGCCGATATGATTCAGCGTGGCGCCAAGGGCAGCGATGAGGAGTTCTACGAGGTAATCCAATACTTGACGCAGAACATCAAGGCGCTACCGAAGGTTAAAGTGAATAAGGCGACGGCAAAGGAGTTGGCGCAGGTGCTGGTAATCTCTGAAGAACAGGCGGATGCTATTGTTCAGGCTCGGGCGAAAGCGGAGTTTAAGAACATCGAGGATTTAAAGAAAGTTGCGGGCATCAATGGGAAGAAGATCGATGCCCAGAAGAGCCGGTTGGAGTTTTAGTTCGCGAGCTTCAGAGTCATTTCCGGTCCCGGGGCAAGGCGTCCTTGGGCCGCCCGCCGACTACGAGTCGGCCCCACTTTGGAGCACATCTAAATTAGAGCTGGCAAGTCAAATCAGAACTGGAATCGTAGGGCCATTTGTAACTGTCTTGGGTTGCCTACGGTGCTGGTGATTGTTCCGACTTGTGCATTGCCGATGTTGGCGTTGGGGATTCCGAATTGCGGATGGTTGAAGATGTTGAAACCCTCGGCGCGGAGTTCAAAGCGCATTTGATCGCGGATCACGAAATTCTTGAAAAGCGACATGTCCCAATTCCAACGGCCTGGGCCGTAGAGAATATTTCGGCCCGCGTTGCCATAGACAAAAGGCGCGGGCGAGGTGAATACGCTGGGGTCGAACCAACGTTGCAGGGTGTGAGGGTCCTGGCCTGTGGAGCCAGTGGAATCCGGGCGGCTACCGGTGCCGGTGTTTACTGTTGACGTTTGAAGCACTGGGGTGAAAGGCAGGCCGGATTGGGCCGTGAGGATGCCATTGGTTTGCCATCCACCAATCACCAGATCGGCAATGCCGCCATGGCTTAAGAACTGTTGGCCTTTGCCGAAGGGCAATTGGTAGAGGTAGCTAAGAGTGAGCCGGTGACGCATGTCGATGATGGAGTTGCCGCGTTCGGCGCGCAAGTTTCGCGGGTCTTGCGGCAAGGGCCCGGAACTGCCGCCGCCGAACTCCAGTGGCACGTTGTCGATGGCGTGAGACCAGGTGTAGCCCATCAATGCATTTAGTCCTTTCGTCAGCCGCTTGTCGGCGGTGAATTGGAATGCGTAGTAGTTGCTTAATCCGTCGACGGTGAAATAATTCACATCGGACAGAGCGGGAGCGGCGGCGAACAGTGGGCGGCGATTATTGACCGGTGTCGAACCTGGGATGGCTTGATTGGCATTGTAGGTATTGTACAAATGCCGTCCCAGATTGCCTACGAAAGCAGTACGAAGGAGAAGAGCCGCTGGTGCTATTTCGTGCTCCACGGTCATGTTGAACTGTTCGGCGTAGGAAGGGCGGAAGTGGGGATCGACGGCGGTCATGGCGCCGAAGGGTGCGGATGCCAAAGCGAAGTTGATGGGTTGCAGAGGAGGGAAGCCGTCGCGCACGCGCTGACCCACATTGATATCCCCTGGGGAAATGCTGATGGTGGATCCGAAAGGCAACTGACGGAATAAGCGCAGGCTGCCACCTTCGCTGCCAGTGGGATTGTAGAACAAACCGAAGCCGCCGCGGACGACGGTACGGGGGCGTAGTTGATAGGCGAAGCCGAAGCGGGGGCCGAAGTTTTTGTAATAGGGTTTTACGCCGGCATATTTGTCGACGCCGTTTTGTCCGGCGATGTCGATCTTCGCAGTGGCGAGATTGAAATTCGCCCAGCGGTTGGCCACTTCGCTGTAGGGACTGTAGTAATCCCAACGCAAGCCTAGGTTCAAGGTGAGCTTCTTTGAGATGCGCCAATCGTCGGCAAAATATGTGCCGATTTCAAAACCGCGTTCCCCGGGCCAGTTCAGCGTGTAATCGTGGGCAATGAGGGTAGGGAAGCCGAGGAGGAAGCTGGCCATGCTGTCGCCGCTTGCGCCTGCTTGGCGGGAATCGGTGAAGGCCGAGGAGAAATTGAAGCGGCCGTTACCTTGATTGGTTTGATAAATGGTCAATTGGCGGCGGCGGAAATCGGCTCCCCATTTTAGTGTGTGGGCTCCTTTGGAGTAGCTCATGTTGTCCACATATTGAAAAGTATTTTCGCGGCGGAAGATGGGCAAGGAACGGGTTTGGCCAACGCCGATGTAGCTGGCCGAACTGAAGATGGGCAAGTTCTGTTCTGATGGCGTGACGTTGGCATTGGGCACGCCCAATTGGTTTCCGAGAGCGGAGCCAGGTTCGTACTGATCTGCCGTGTAATCAAGACGGAAGCGATTTAAGCCGGCGCGGAATTCATTGACCAGTTTGGGGGTGATGACCTTGGCGTAACTCATGACGAAGTGCTGGTCGGGTGAAAACGACGTGCCTGCAAAGGAAGCTTCATCTCCAAGGTTGACTGGCTTCGAGATTCCGGGAATTGTTGTGGTGGGGTAGGAGCTAGGAACCTTCGTCTCGGTGTTTTGAATGGACCATCGGGCGAAGAGGTTGTCTTTGGGCGTGATCTGGTGATCGATGCGGACATCGCCTTGATTCCATTTCTGGTTCTGTATGAGGTTGGCGAGATAGTTATTGAGCCGGGCGGTGCTGGTGGGGTTGGGGTAGGCGCGAATCATCTTGGTGGTGATGGGGTCCCAACGGTCGGCCGGGATGAGGTTGCCGGCAAAGGGCGTGCGAATGTTGCCGGCCCCGGCGGGATTGGCGCGAGTGGTGAGTGGATCGAAAATTGGATTCGTCTCGGTGAAATCTCCGTTCCGCATTTTGAGGGTTGGGATGTTGCCGAGGAGGATTTGTTGCGAATCGCGTTTGTAGCCTTCGTAGTCGACGAAAAAGAACGTGCGATTCTTGCCGTTGTAGACTTTTGGAATCAGGACAGGGCCGCCGAATGATCCGCCGAATTGGTTTAGGCGGAATGCGGGAAACGCAGTGCCCTTGGGGCTGAAGAAATTGCGGGCGTCCATGGCTGAGTTGCGGAGGAATTCAAATACGCTGCCGTGAAAGCTGTTTGTGCCGGATTTGGTGATGACGTCGACCACGGCGCCGGAATTTCGGCCGATGTCAGCGCTATACATGTTGGTTTGGATCTTGAATTCGCGGACCGCTTCGACGGCTGGGCGAAGAACGATGGAGAGGGTTAGGCGCTCATTGTTGTCGATGCCGTCATAGAGAAAATTGTTTGAACCTTCGCGGTTTCCATTGGAGAAGATTTCGGTGCCGGGGCGGCGATCATCGGGGCGAGTACCACTCATGATGGTGCCACCGGCGGAGAAGCCGACGCCGTTGACGCCGGGGCTTAGGATCGCCAGCTGAATAAAATTGCGGCCATTTAACGGGAGCTGATTGACGAGTTTTTCACTCACCACGGTTCCAAGCGAGGAGGATTCCGATTGAAGTAAAGGCGCCTGGGCGGAGACTTCAATGGTTTCGGAAACCTGGCCGAGTTGCAAGGTCAGGTCAACGCGGGCTTGCTGGTTTATTTGGAGCGTCAGGCCGGATTGGGAGAGTTTGCGGAATCCGGCCGCTTCCACCGTGAGTTGATAATCGCCGGGAGGCAATAGGGTGATGGCGTATGCGCCGGTGGAATCGCTAACGGTATCGTAATTGACGCCGGTTGCTTTATTGGAGGCGGTGACCTTCGCATTGGCGACGGCGGCGCCTGTGTTGTCAAGAACTGAGCCTCGAAGTTCGGAGGACGTGACTTGTGCTGAGAGCTGGCCGATCATCAGGCAACTGGTGACGAGACAAGAGGATGCTAAAAGCGCAAAGTATTTCATTGTGGAACGACTCCCTTTTAAGTGTTTGATTGAAACACGCTGCCCTTATTCTATCTGAAATATCAGGAGGAGGGAAGGGACCAGGCAAGGAGGAACCAGGCAACGATGAAGGCTAATCCGCCGATCGGAGTGATGGCCCCTAAGACGGTAACTCCGCTAAGTGCGAGCAGGTAGAGAGAGCCGGAGAACAGCACGATACCGGCGGCAAAGAGGGTGCAGATACGGGCTGCGCTTTTGGAGGACAGCGCGCCTGATTTGGGAAGGGTGGAGGTCACTAGCATGCCCAGGGCGTGGATGAAATGGTAGAAAACAGCCTTTTGGTAGAGGTCCATTGCATAGGTGTCGATGCGGCCTTTGAGGCCGTGGGCACCGAAGGCTCCAAGGATGACGGCGATTCCGAGGGCGGATGCGGCGATGCGGCTCCAGTTCATGGAACCTAGTTTAGCGAAGGTGGGGAGTGGAGGAATATGGAGAAGCTTCGAAATATTCTCCATTGCCTGAGAAGTCGGACCAGGGGGTCCGCCTTACTTTGGATGCGGTAGCTCTAGCGGCCTATGTGGGCGGGCATGGATGTTAAGTTGCGGCGGATGGCGAACTTCACAAGCCCCGCTACATCGTGGATGTCGAGTTTGCGCATGAGGCTGGCGCGATAAGTGTCGACTGTTTTTGGGCTGACTTCCAGCCGTCCGGCGATTTCCTTGGCCCGCATGCCTTCCACAAGCATGGTGAACACTTGATGTTCCCGGGCGCTGAGAGTTTCGATGGGATCGACGCCGTTGCTGGGGGAACTTCTGGTTGGGGCGAAAATTTTATCGAGTTCGAGTTGCGGGGTGACGTAAATGCCACCGGCGAGGATTTGGGCGAAGCCCTCAAACAGAAAACGCGAACTGGCGGATTTGAGGAAGAAGGCGTGCGCCCCGCAACGAAGAGCTTCAATGACTGTTTTACGGTCGCCGCTGTTGCTTAGGATTGCGATGCGGGTGGGGAGTTCCAGTTGGCGCAGCTTGCGCACCGCTTCAAGTGTGTAAAGTTTCGCCAAATGCATTTCAATCAGGGCGATAGACGGCCTTTTTTCAATGGCGAGCCGGACAACATCCTCTCCATCCTCGCACTGAGCAATGACGTCATATGGCCCGGCATCGATCAACGCGGCAATTCCTTCCCGGATCAGAACTTGTGGATCGGCAATCAGAACAGTGGGATGCTTCTTATCAGACTCACTACAAATCAATTTCTTCCCCCAACAGGTGAGGGATTCGCTTCCCCAAATCACCCCTAGTAAGAAGATATAGTGGGCTTAGCTCGGGAAAATTCTCAGTTAACTTGAAAATATTTTACGAAAAACTGCGAATGGCGTGTGCTTCTTCGTCATGGACGTCAAAAACGGTGTAAAGTTTTGTGATTTGGAGCAGATCTTGCACTCGTTTTGTGAGATTCAGGAGCTTCAATTGGCCACCCTGGTTAGAGACCGTAGTGAAAGCCGAGACCAACTCGCCGATTCCAGAGCTATCGATATAGTTCACTTCGCCGAGGTTAACCAAGATTTTCTTGTGGCCATTGGCGAGCAAATCCTTGGCAGCATCACGGAAAGTGGCTGACCCTTCGCCGAGGGTGATTTTACCCACTGCGTCCATGACGGTGACATCCCCTACTTGCCGTGTCGTTAATTTTAAGCTCATCGTTTGGGTTTCTCCTGAATTTATAAGAACAGTTATGATTACGGTAAATATTTGACCATTACAACTTCGGTGCCGCCATTGGCGCCCTTCTTGACGGAAAGTTCGTCCACGTAAGTTTGCATCATCAGCAGGCCGCGGCCAGAAGTCTTCATGAGGTTTTGTTCGCTGAGAGGGTCGGGAACGGCTTTCACCTCAAATCCGGCGCCTTGGTCGGAGATTACAACGCGCAGGCTATCCATGGAGGTATGAACGGACAGAGTCACCTTCTTCTTAGGATTGTAATTGTTGCCGTGGACGACAGCGTTGACCATCGCTTCGCGGACGGCAAGGCCAAGGTCCATGCATGCATCTTCATCGAACCCGACGCGTTCGGCGCGTTTCATCACTGATTCTTCGGCAATGTCGACGGAGGCCAAATCGGAAGCAAGCAACTCATGAATCGGATGGAGGTCTGCGCTAGTGTTGGACATAACGAGATAATGTGTCACATTCCGGAAGGAGGATTAAAGGCAATCCGGGGGCATCCATGAAGTTAATCTAGTCGGAGGGGTGGTGTCAACTGGAAGTGATGTTTTAACAGGAAATATTGGGGGTTCTGGGCAGTCGGGCCGGGGGGGCCCTCCGCAGACCAGGGGTCCGCCCCACTTTTTTAGTGTCCTCATTGCGAGAAGTACGGTTGGCTATTTGATTACAACTGGCAGCAAGTCGCCGATTGAATAGCTTAATACGGTCCGCAGGAGGCTACCGTTGGCAAGGGGCACTTTGAATTGCTGGCGGCGAAGGGGATGGTTGGAAACCGAGGCATCGATCTGGCCGGTTGCGGATGGCGTTAGTTGTTGGATTAAGGCGAGGGGGAAGCGGATTGTTCCGGTCATGGCGGGAGTGTTACAGGAAAAACCACTTTGCCCGCCGCCGCTGACGGAGAACGAAAAAATTTCGTCTGGCAGATAGCCGGATGGGTCCCATTGCGCTTCGATCGGTGCGTCGCGGTTGATTGTTGTTAAGGCAGACTTGTTTATCCACCGAATTGCTGAGGGAAGTTGGAAGGATTGCTTGAAGGGCGCAAGGGTGTCATCGCCATTTGAGCTTAGAGTCCATGTTCCGGCCGTGAATGTTCGGGGTAAAAGATCGGGCGAACTGGCGGCCGGCGCAGTCGTTGGGTTGAGAAATGGGTTGGGCCAGAAATATTGACCGGAGCGTCCCGGGATGTCGATTTGCTGCCCGGCTGGTCCTTCGAGAATCAGTTTGACACCGGGTGCGGGTGCTCTAAAAAGCCCACCAGTCCCCGAGCCATTTCCGTAAGGCCGGCAACTTAGGAAAACCGAATCCGGCTCTTGCACGCCGCTCAACCCTCTCACGTTATCCATGCGCGAGTTGCCGAAGCTTGCTTGGACTGACTCGGATCTAAAGTAGTCCTCCGGTATTTGGACGGAGGTTACACCGCGAAAGGAGCCAGGACCATAGGTTCCACTGCCGAGTGAAAAGGAACCAAATGGAATTGAACCGCCAGCGTCCAGAGTCTTCAACTCATCGGGCGTCAAACCTAATGGATGATCGCATGCACCTCCCGTCGCTGCTTTTGCAATTGTGATCGGATCACTCTCTGTTCCGTTGAATCGCAGCTTCACAGGGACATAACAACCATTAATGGCATCCGAGGGGAGCTGGAAATTGATTTGGTCCACTCCTGGATATTGCGCTGAATGGCCTGTAAATAGAGGAGGAACTATGATTCCGGCCACGTCAACCGTGATGTCTTTCGACGACAAATTTCCAATGCCTGTGCCCCACAGGGTGATGTATTGGCCGGGAAGCGCTGGGTTTGAGAGTCTGTTCAATGTAGTCTTGCCAAGGGCGTCAACGTTCTGAGCCAATCCGCCATTGAAGAAACTTAACGGTGTATATTCGAACAGGCTGATGCCCGCGGAAACGATTTCGAAATCAGTGCTGGGCCAAGTTGTGCCATTGATGGACAATGTCAGAGCCGCCGGACCTATGGGGAGATCGGGTGGAAGGATCGCTAGGACGTCAGCTTTCCAGTCAATCACCTTGCATTCGAACATTTGACTGGATCCACGGGGTTGCACAACGACTTTGGCTAAAGCAAGATTCCACGGAGGCGCGGGGACGTTATCGAACGAAATCCGGATCATTGAACTAGGGGCAATCCCGCCATAGTAGGCAGCTGCATTTAGAACGAACGGTGACTGCAAGGCGTATGCGTTTGCTGCGCAAAGGACGAGGCATGATAGTTTGAGGGTTAGGTTGCGCACATCCACAGCTTAAGCTATTGCGGGGATTGGACGTGCTGCTTCTGGGGTTCAGTCGGGCCAGAGGTCCGCCCTACTTTCAAAACAAAGGAGCGTAATCTTTGCTCCGGATGGCAGTATTCTCTTTGTACGAGGCATCATTGGCGGACCAGGAAGATGACCAAATTATGAACCGCGTCCGCGATGGCGAGATTGAGTCATTCGCGGAGCTATTTGAACGGCGCTATCGCCAGTTGTACCGGTTCTTTTACAATTTAGGCGGATGGGCCAGACAGGCTGAAAATCTGAACGTGGCCGGATCAAAAATATTAAAGGTTGCTTGGGAAGCTAGTGGGATTGCGCTGAGGGCCAGTGCGATTTGAAAGAGATGCTCGCGCAGTGAAGTGTGCTGGGGAGGCATATTCTCCATGCTAAAGAGGATTTTCCAAAGCGCAAGAGCGTGGTAAGCTTCAGGACAAAGTAGTTGCTTTGAGGAGGTCAATAATGAAACCGTTTTCTATTGCGGTGTGCGTCGCTATTTCTATTCTTGCCGCGGGTTGCATGGGGCAAGAAATCGCTGGCACAATTGCCGGGGCCGTGTTGGACGCCAGCGGCTCAGGCGTGCCCAAAGCCAAGGTTGTGATTACCAATACAGATCGGAATGCCATTGTGCGAACCGCGATTTCGGGCGTCGATGGTTACTATGTGGCGTCTGTTTTGCCTATAGGCAATTATACGGTGACTACGGAAGTTGCGGGGTTCAAACGCGCCGCGCGACGGGGCATCGTACTAAACGTCAACGATAAGCTGACCATTAATCTGCGCCTTGAAGTCGGCGATTTGACGCAGGAAGTGACGGTGACCACCGAAGGAATAGAAGTGGAATTGCAATCGCCGACGTCGCAAAACCTGATTGACGGCAAGCAAATCACGGAGCTGTCGCTGAATGCACGAAACTACGAACAACTTGTGGGGCTGATGCCTGGGGTTACCTTTACGGGCATAGACGATCAGATATACGTGGGCACGTCGAACCCCTTGACGGGGCAATCGAACGCGGTGGGTTTTTCCATCAATGGGGGCCGCACGGATCAAAATTCATGGACGGTGGATGGCGGGGATAATGTGGATCGGGGAGCGAACCTTACCTTGCTGAATTACCCAAGCGTGGATTCCATCGCCGAATTCCGGGTGCTGCGCGGACAGTATAGCGCTGAGTTTGGGCGCAATTCCGGCGGCATGATCAATGTGGTGACCAAGAGCGGAGCGAACAAGTTCCACGGCAGCCTTTATGAGTTTTTCCGCAACGACGCGTTGGCGGCGAATAACTTTTTCAACAATGCGAACAAGGTGAACTTGGGGCCGGATGGCAGGGCAAAAGTGGCTCCGCTGCGGTACAACAATTTTGGCGGAACCATTAGCGGTCCGGTGGTAATTCCGCAGGTTTATAACGGCAAGAACAAGACCTTTTTCTTTTTCAGCCAGGAATACCGGCGAGTGATTACTTACACGTCCGTGCAGGCAACGGCGCCGACGGCGGATGAGAAAAAGGGTATTTTTGCTGCCCCTGTTTGCACAGAGTTTACAGGTTCCACGTGCACAGACTCCTCCACCCAGATCGCCAGGATTGATCCAGTGGCGCAGGCTTATATCAAGGACATCTTCTCGAAAATTCCGGATGCGCCCGCGAGCCATTTGTTGAATGCGATTTTCCGGAACGTCACTAACTTCCGGCAGGAATCGATCAAGATCGACCATGTGTTTAACGAAAAATGGCGCGCGGAAGGCCGCTTCATTAACGATGGGATTCCCACCATTGAACCGCGAGGCTTGTTTACCGGCGCGGCGTTGCCTGGCGTATCGGATACGAAAACGAATTCACCGGGACGCGGCGTGAACTTGCGCGCTACTGGGGCGCTGAACCCATCGATAGTCAATGAAATGGGCTATTCGTATTCTTACGGCGCGATTGTCAGCGATCCGATCGGATTGATCTCGAAAGCGAATTCGCCTGGTATCAACTTAAAACTTCCATTTACAAGCGAGTTGGATCGCGTTCCAACCATGAATTTCGGCGGTGTTTCAAGCGTTACAGGATTTGGGCAATATCGTGATTACAACCGCAACCACGCGTTCTTCGATAACCTCACGAAGATCAGTGGTAAGCATTCGATCAAGATGGGCATCAACGGCAACATTTATCAGAAGTACGAGAATGCCGCTGGGAACAATGCGGGAACCTTTAACTTCAGCACCACGCCGCGTCCGGTGAATTCGACGGCCTCAACTACTATGCAGGGCTGGGCGAATTTTCTACTGGGCAACGTTTCCACGTTCTCCCAAGTGGCGCGCGACATTACTCCGGACATCCGCGCCAAGCAATTTGAAACGTACCTTCAGGACGACTTCCGCGCCGCCAGTAATTTCACATTGAACATGGGCGTGCGTTGGTCGTTGTTTAGGCAGGCGTTCGATGCCAATGGCTTTTTGAATACATTCGATCCTTCGAAATACGATCCGAGCAAGGCCCCGAAAGTGGATGCCAACGGCAATCTGGTAGCGGGCACGGGTGATCCGTTGAACGGCTTTATTATTGCGGGGAAAAACTCACCGTATGGAAACAAGATTGGACCGGAACGTTACAAGAACTTCGCGCCGCGGCTTGGTTTCAGTTGGGATCCTTTTAAGAAGGGCAAGACGGCGTTGCGCGGTGGCTATGGCATCGCTTACGACGTGCCGGCTATTGGGCGTTACGAAGATCCGATTACGACGAATCCGGCAAGTGTGCGATCAGTGAATATTTCCAACGCGACTTTTGCGAATATTGTGGGCGGAAACATTGTTGTGCCGCTATCGCCACCCTCGGTTACCGCCATTGGCACGAACTATCAGACGCCGTATACGCAGCAATTCAGCTTCAATATTCAGCAGTCATTGCCAAAGAAGATGTTTATCGAAATCGGATACGCCGGTTCGGCTGGGCGTCACTTGTGGGGCGAGCCGGATATGAACCAATTCTATCCGGGCCAGGCTGTTGCTTTGGGTATCACGCCGGCCAATGTGCCGTTGACAACCGTCACCGATCCTCACGTCAACGCCTTCCGTCCGTTTGTGGGTTATCGCGCCATTAATACCTATCAGACCTGGTTTAATTCGAGCTATCACGGGTTGCAGGGTATGGTGAAGCAAAACTTCAAGGGCGGCTTTGTGACGGGAAGCTACACTTGGTCGAAGTCACTTACAAACGCGGGAACGAATGGCGCTTCTCCACAGAATTTTTATGATCGTTCTCTGGATAAGGGGCACGCGCCTTATGACCGGCCGCATGTTCTTTCGGCAAGTTGGAGTTATGAACTGCCGTTCTTCCGTCGCTCTTCGAACCAGTTCTTGAAGCATGCCGTGGGTGGGTGGCAGTCTTCCGGTATTTTGTCGGTGGCTAGTGGCTTGTGGTCGTTCAACCCGAGTTCGTCGTCGCTAGGCACTGATCCGGCTGGGTTGGGTATTTTGGGAGCGGGTAGTGGAGCAGTACCGAGGGCGGATTTTGTTTGTGATCCGAATGCCAATGCGCCGCATCTATTCACGCAATGGTTCAATACCGCTTGTCTGGCGGATGTTCCAAAGGGGACGATCCGGCAAGGCAATGCGCCCAGAAACGGAATTCAAGGGCCCGGGTACCAGACGTGGAATGCTTCTATGTTCAAGAATTTCCACTTGACCGAAAGTGGCAACTTGCAGTTCCGGTTGGAAACCTTTAACACGTTTAATCACACCAATTGGTCGACGATTGGAGCGACGCTTGGATCTTCGGTGTTCGGTTTGGTGACGGGCGCGCGAAGCGCTCGCATTGTACAGTTGGGGCTGAAGTTTAACTTTTAACTTTCTTAAGCCTGCATTCTCTTGCGTTAAGGTTGAGGATGGCTTACAATCCTTCCAGTTGTAACATCTAGCGGGAGTGTGTTTATGCAATCAAGAAATGTTTACTTAGCCATGGCGCTGTGCGCGTCATTGCAGGCGCAGGAGTTTCGCGCAACAATCAGCGGTCGCGTAACCGACGCGCAGAATTCAGTGATTGCGGGCGTAAAGATCATTGCCATTCAAATTGACACAGGGGCGAAGTTTGAAACCACCTCCGATGGAGATGGAATTTATTCGCTGCCATTCCTTCCTCCGGCGACCTATATGTTGACGGCGGAAGCGCCGGGCTTTAAGAAGTATCAGCGCGAGCGCTTGCCTGCGACCTCCAACGAAAGGATCGGCGTCGATATTCAGTTGGAACTCGGCGCTGTTACGGAGACCATTAACGTATCGAGCGAAGCGGCAATTCTGCAAACGGCAAGTGCTTCCACTGGCCAAGTAATCACTTCGGCTCAAATTGAAAATATGCCGGTGTCGGGGCGTACGCCACTTGCGTTGGCTCAGTTGGCTTTCGGTGTGGTGCCAAACACGGATCCGCGCTTTACGCGACCGTTCGATAACGCCGGCCCGTCGGGATTTTCGATGGGTGGGGCGCCAGCTCAGGTGAACGAATTACTGATTGATGGGGCGGCGGACAATACGGGGGATTTACGCGTGGCCTACAATCCGCCAATGGATGCCGTGACTGAAGTTAAGGCGGAAAGCTTTCAGGCTGATGCCGCTTACGGCCATAGCGGCGGGGGCACGGTGAACATCATCACCAAAAGCGGTTCGAACCTGTTCCATGGCACGCTGTATGAGTTCAATCAGAATTCGGCGTTTAATGCGACTCCGTTTTTTACGAACAAGGCGAGTGCGAAGAAGCCGGTGAGCCGATTTAATCAGTATGGCGGATCCTTCAATGGGCCTGTGCGAATTCCGAAAGTGATTGATGGGCGCAATAAAGTCTTCTTCATGTTTGCCTATGAAGGCGTGAGCGACGCGCTGCCGGCGCCATCGACCAACACGATGCCTACGGCGTCCGAACGTACTGGCGATTTTTCCGCGCTGCTTGCGATTGATCCAAAAATTGACAAATCGGACTACCGGATATTTGATCCGCTTACAGGAGTCGCCCAAGCTGGCCGTATCACTCGTCTGGCTTTTCCGAACAACATCATTCCTCCAAGCCGCATCTCCTCTATCGCCAAGAACTATCTCCAGTATTACGTGCTTCCGAACCAACTTGGAAATCCTAATGGCCAGGCCAATTACCTATCGAATAGCGACGGCGAGCGCAATTCCTTCTACAACGTGATTGGCCGATTGGACGTTTCTCTTTCCGATCGGCACAAGTTCTTTTTTGTCGCGAGGCATAATTTGCGCACAGGCAACGGTGGTAACGCGTTCGGAAAGCCTGTCAACGACAATCCAACCGCGACCGTTGGTTTGAAGCGCTTGAACTGGGGCTATACGGTGGACGACGTTTATACAATCAGCCCAACGTTTTTAATGAATACGCGGTTGAACTGGACGCGCTTTGTGGAGCCGAGGCGCAATTTCTCGTTGGGCTACGATTCCGCTTCGCTTGGATTGCCAGCTTATCTTTCGGCTGCCGCGCCGCGTAAGATTCTGCCGAAGGTTTCGTTCTCCTCCTCCACAAGCTTTACAAATTTGGGCGATACCGGTGGCGTGGAGTTTCCATTCGATACGTTCCAAATATTTGAGAGCCTGACGAAGATTCAAGGCAAGCACAGTTTGAAGTTTGGCATGGATCTTCGCCAACAACGTGAATCGCAGATCGATTATGGTTTTTCCAACGGCAGTTTTGTTTTTGGCAACAGTTGGACGAACGGCCCTTTAGATAATTCGGCCGGGGCGCCTATCGGCCAGGATCTGGCAGCATTTCTGCTTGGCATGCCCACTGGCGGTCAATATGATTTGAACGCAGCGCGTACGAACAAGAACTACTACTACGCTTTTTTCCTGCAGGACGATTACCGCGCCTCGACGAACCTAACTATTAATTGGGGTATACGGCTTGAAGGGGAAACGCCAACCTCAGAACGCTATAACCGCAGCATTAACGGCTTCGACAATACGACGGCCAATCCGATTTCGGCGAAGGCGCTAGCGGCATATGCACTGAATCCGATCCCGGAAATCCCCTTGGCTCAATTCAAGGTGAATGGCGGACCAACATTTACAGGTCCTGGCAATACGGGTATTTTCTCCACGCCGAAAGCCAACTTCTCTCCGCGCATTGGATTTGCCTGGTCGCCAAGTATGCTTGGCGGGAAAACGGTTGTTCGCGGCGGCGTGGGGATTTATTATTTCCCATATGGAGTGGTTGGCAACAACGCTCCGGGTTTCAGTCAGTTGACAAGTCTGGTAGGTTCGACCGATAGCTTCCTTACGCCTGCTTCCTCCTTTGCCAATCCCTTCCCAGGCGGAGTGCTTCCTCCAACCGGAAGTAGCTTAGGTCTTGCGACTTCCCTAGGCAAGGGAATTACGTTTTACGATCCCAACCCAGCCTACGCTTATTCCACTCGATGGCAGGTTTCGGTGCAACGCCAATTGTTTTCAAACGTACTTCTGGATGTCGGCTATATGGGCAACAAAGCTGTAAAGTTGGGTGTGGATCATAACTTCAACGGCATTCCGATTCAATATTTGTCAAATTCGCCGTTCCGTGATAAGGATACGATTGATCGGCTCACCCTCAACGTCGCGAATCCGTTGGCTGGTTTGCTTCCCGGTACATCCTTCAATGGCGCAACTATTGCTCGCAGCCAACTACTGCTCGCCTTCCCGCAATTTACGAATGTGACTGGCCAGAAGTTTACCGATGGTTCATCGTACTTTCACGCCATAGAGGCGCGGGTGGAAAAGCGCTTCTCTCACGGGTTCCTTATGCTGGTGAACTTTCAGAAGTCGAAGCTTATTGAGATGCGCAGCCGGTTGAATGATCTGGATCCTTCGCTTGAACGCAGGCCAGCGGCGGAGGACCGACCGTATCGTTTGGTATCGAGCGTGTCATACGATCTGCCGTTTGGCAAGGGGAAGGCGCATTTGGGAAACACGAATGCAATCGTGAATCAGGTAGTGGGCGGCTGGAATGTAAATTTGATTTACACCTTGCAGCCAGGGACTCCGCTTACTTGGGGGAATGTGATTTATTTGGGTGGGCCACTGAATTTGGATCCGCATAATGTGGATGGCGCGTTTGACATTATGCAATTCAATCGTGTTAGCGCGCAGCAGCTTTCGTTTAACCGGCGAACCTTGCCGACACGTTACGGCAATCTGCGGCAGGATGGAGTGAATCAGGTGGACTTTTCGATCATCAAATCTATGAGGATTACCGAGAAGGTGGCGTTGACGTATCGTTGTGAGTTTTTCAACAGCACCAATCGGGCTATTTTCAATGCTCCGGATCTAACGCCGACTTCTTCGACGTTTGGGAAGATTCTGAGCCAGGCTAATACTCCACGGCGGATACAGATGGGGTTGCGATTGGTGTTCTAGAGAGCGTGTCGGTAATGAAAAGCCCGGCAAAGCATCCATGCTTCGCCGGGCTCTCTTAATTGCATTGTGCGAGGTTACTTGTGAGTGACCCTCCTACATGCGGCTTCCGCACCGGCGTTGTCCATAGCGGCATTGCCTTCGATAATTTCGGCAATCTTGCCTTCGGAGTCGACAATGAATGTTGTGCGGTTGCAGAATCCGTTTGCATTCAATACGCCGTACTTCATGGCGGTTGCGCGCATGTGATCACTTAACAAGGGGAATTCCGCGCCCAGCTCCTTGGCCCAATGCGCCAGCGTTGGCTGACTGTCCACTGAAATGCCAAAAACCTTAACGGACATCCCTTCATATTTGGAGATACCAGACTGGTATCCTGTCATTTCCTTTGTTCAACCACCGGTGAAGGCTAATGGGAAAAACGCGAGGACAACCGGGTTCTTACCTTTGAATTGCGACAGCGTGTAATCTTTGCCATCGGAACCTTTCAGGCTAAAATCCGGAGCCATGTCGCCCGCCTTCAGGGTGGTCTTGCCGGTTTGGCCGAATAGGGCAAACGAGGCTGTAAGCAAGAGCACTAGTGTTTTCATGAAATGAAACCTCACTTTGGAGGTTATCATATCGGGCGCGGCGTGGACTTATGAATCTGTCATCCTAAATGATTGGATGAACTATTTTGATTCGGTTGAGTTTCTGTACGCACTGGGCAATGAAATGCGCGGGGCCAAGCTTGGCTTGGAGCCGATGCTGGCCGTGCTGGATGCCCTGGGGAATCCGCATCAGCAGGGCCGTATCGTGCATGTGGCGGGGACGAATGGCAAAGGCTCCACCAGTGCGATGATCGCCGCGGGACTTTCGGCCAGTGGCCTTTGCACGGGGCTGTATACGTCGCCGCATCTGCACCAACCCACGGAGAGGATTCGTATTGATGGTACGGCGGTGACCGATAGCGAATTTGCCGCGGCGTTTGATATTGTGCATCGCGCGGCGGATAAATTGCTGGATGCGGGAGTGCTGGGGGTTCACCCATCATATTTTGAAACTGTCACGTTGATGGCGTTCCATATCTTTCGCGAACGATGCGTGGAGGCGGCCGTCGTTGAGGTGGGTCTTGGCGGGCGATTGGATGCGACGAATGTGGTGATGCCGGAATTGACGGTGATTACTCCGGTTGACTACGACCATGAGCAGTTTTTGGGGGCGAGCATTGAATTGATCGCGGCGGAGAAGGCGGGCATTCTGAAGCCGGATCGGCCAGTGGTGGTGGCGCGTCAGCACGAGGAGGGGTTTGCGGTGATTGAGCGGAGGGCACGGGAATTGCGATGCCCTCTTTATAGGACATCGGAACTGCGCCCTACGAAGATTGAGATGGATGAGCGGGGTTGCCGTTTTGAACTAGGGGGCAGACCCTTGCGGTGTCCGCTGGCCGGCGAGCATCAACTGGAGAATTGTCTGGCGGCGATTCTTGCGCTGCGACAGATGGAAGTGGATGACCTCGCTATTGCCGGGGGAATCGCTGCAGTGAATTGGCCGGGGCGGCTGGAGCAGGTTTGCGATTCGCCAAGAATTATATTGGATGGGGCGCACAATCCGGCGGGAGCACGGGCGCTGGCTAGCTACATCCGCAGGTTTTTCCATGACCGGAAGGTTGGGTTAATTTTCGGAGTGATGCGGGATAAGTCGATCGATGAAATTGCGGTTGCGTTGTTTCCGCTGGCCGACCAACTGATTCTGACCGCGCCGGACATGGCGCGCGCCTTGAGGCCGGAGGCGATGCTTGATTTCACAGTGGGCAAAGCGGTTTTGATTCGTCCAAGGTTGCGGGAAGCTATTGAGGCGATCAATGGAGTGGATGTGACTTTTATAACGGGGTCGCTTTATTTAGTGGGCGAAGCTCGCTCTCTGCTTTTACAATAGGTAGTTGCCCCAAATTAACTAACGCATGTTGGACATCCTTCGCACGTTCTTAATCGTTCACCCCACTCTGTTTTTTTCCACCCTCATCATGGGTTCGATTAGCAGAGTGATTTCGATTTGGGATAAGGACGGAGACCAGCAGGTCACGATAGCGCGATTTTGGGCGAAGACGCTGTGCTGGTCGATGGGGATTCGAGTGAAGTTTGAGGGATTGGAGAAAATTGACAGGTCGCGAAACTATATTTTTGCCGCGAATCATCTTAGTTATACCGATACTCCTTCGCTGCTGGGAAACTTGGGGATCAATTGCCGGTTTCTGGCGAAAAGCGAGTTGTTCAACATTCCTTTCATGGGTGGACATTTGCGGACGGCAGGGCACATTCCCGTGGAGTTGGACCGGCCGAGGATTGCGGTGCGGACGTTGGGAGCGGCTGGGCGAATTGTGCGGGACAAGGGTATTTCGCTTTTGATTTTTCCCGAAGGCGGGCGGACGGAAGGGAAGATGGGGAAATTCAAAGGCGGCGCGGCGTATTTGGCCATCAAATCGGGTGTGCCCGTGGTTCCCGTGGCAATCCTTGGAACCAGAGAAATTTTGCCGATGCATGGCAAGGTGTTTCATCCTGGTGAGGTTCTGATCAAGATTGGCGATCCGATGCCGGTGGCGCATTTGACGCGGCGGGACAGGAAACAATTTACCGTTGAGTTGGAGAAACGAGTGGCGGAGATGTTGGAAGGAAGATATGGATCGGAAGGATTACTCTGATGTTCGATGGCTTTCTTACGCTGGTGTATCGCGCGCCGATGATCGTTCTTTCGACGGTGATCATGGCGTCGTGCAGCTTACTTTGCATGCCGTTTGATCGTGACGGGAGCCTGCAAATGGGCTGTGCGCGTTTCTGGGGGAAGCTGCTGTGTTTATGGATGGGGATTCGGGTTAAGGTGGACGGGCTTGAAAAGCTTGACCTTTCGCGGAACTACATTTTTGTTTCGAATCACTTGAGCTATGCGGATACGCCGGTATTGCTGGCGAATATTCCGGCCAATTTCCGGTTCATGCCTAAGGCCAGTTTATTTAAGATTCCTTTCCTGGGCGACCATTTGCGAACGGCGGGCCACATTCCGGTGTCGGCGGACAATCCTCGGGATGCGGTGCGGAGTATGAACGAGGCGGGCAAGATTGTTCGGGAGAAAGGTATTTCGGTGCTGGTGTTTCCCGAGGGCGGGCGTAGCGACGGCGACTTTGGGGAGTTTAAGGGTGGGGCGGCTTTTTTGGCCATCAAAGCGGGAGTGCCAGTGGTTCCGGTGGGTTTGATAGGAACGCGGGAGATTATGCCGCGCGGCAGCAAGGTAATTCATCCGGGGGATGTGTTGGTGCGGATCGGCGAAGCGATTACGACAGAGGGTAGGAATTTGAAAGAACGGAATGCTCTTACGGCTGAATTGCATGAACGGGTGGGGCAATTGATTAACTAGCCCTCCCTATTTCCCGATTTCTTTTGCTACGAATGCCCAAGCCTTTTCGCGGACTTCCGGGAGAAAATCGTGACCGCCGCCGGGGTGCACGGCGACCAGCTTCCCAGCCGGGAATTTCTTTTCCACGGCGCGCAGGCAATCGTAGACGCCGGACACCTCGAAGTTGGCATCGTCAACCGGGGCGTTGATGAAGACGGCGCGCGGGGCGATTTCGGCCAATACGTCGGGAAAATCGAAAGGCATCTTGGCGGGGTTTGTGTCGAATAGTGTGGCGATGCGGGGCATGTAGCCGTTAT
>JAYVXT010000797.1:0-3290 GCA_043785065.1 Bryobacterales bacterium
GTTCCAAACTCTTTGGGAATCAGAATCGCCACCGTTGCCTTGCCCTTCTTCACCGCCGTGCGAGCCTCGTCAAGGCCCGCCGTTTTCACATCAAGGGGCTTCTCTCCGGCCAAGTTCTCAATCAGTTGCCTGGCTATATCGCCGCTATCTTCATTCACAACCATCACCGGAATGCGGCTGGTTTCCGCCTTGCCCCCATTGCCGCCGAAGACGTAGCCGAAGAAGGTGGCAATCACAATCGGCGCGACAAAGCTCATGATCACCGACCGCTGATCGGCAAAGAACAATGTCAGGTCGCGTTTTATCAGCGCTATCAGTGGGGTAATCATGCGTCCCTTAAGCTCCTTCCGGTCAAATTCAAAAATACGGACTCAAGATTGGCGCGCTCACTGGCCACATGCGTGTAGCGATGGCCATTGGCCAACAGCCAGCCCAGAAGCTTTGGCGTATCTTCGGAAAGATTACGAACGCCGGCTTTCAACACACGGCCAACGAATTCAAGCGTCTTCACTTCGGACAATTGGCGTAACGCATCGAAGTGATTCGCCTCAGCCTGCCCTTCCAACTCCACAGCCAGAATGTTTGTCACCGGCAGTAGTTTATAGAGGTTGGCTAGGGTATCGTCGGCAATCACCTTGCCGTGGTCGACAATCACCAAACGGTCGCAGAGCCGCTCCGCCTCCTCCATATAGTGGGTTGTGTAAACCAGCGTCTTACCTCGCTTCTTAAGCTGCTCCAGATTGTCGAAGATAGCGTTGCGGCTTTGCGGATCCACTCCAACGGTGGGTTCGTCCAGCAACAGAATTTGCGGATCGTGCAGCAACGCGGCGGCAAGATTCAAACGGCGCTTCATGCCTCCGCTAAAAGTACCTACTCTATCCTTCGCCCGGTCTGTTAAGCCTACTAGTTCCAGTGCTTCGCCCGCCGATTTGCGCAATCCGGAGCCACTCATATCATAAAGAGCGCCGAACAGAGACAGATTGTCGTTCGCCGACATTTCATCGTACAGGGCAAGATCTTGAGGAACCAAGCCGATCTTTCGTTTCAGGGGATCGGTGTCGCCGGAAACCGGACGGCCTTCAATCAGAACCTGGCCCGACGTGGGGGTAAGCAAGCCGGCAATGATGGAAATAGTGGTGGTCTTGCCGGCCCCATTGGGACCAAGAAGTCCAATTGTTTCGCCATCGGAGGCTTTAAATGAGACCCCATCGACGGCAGTGATCGCGCCGTACACTTTCTTCAGACTTTTGACTTCGAGCATTCTTTCCCTTGCAGCTTACTGTACTACGAAGAGGAATAAGAAAGCTCCTGAATTGCAATGTGCGGGCGGGACTTAACCTTAGGTGATTAACCCTTAGCTGTGGATGATCAGAAATCCGCTTTCCAGGCGTCCGGCATGGGGGTGCGTCCAAACCACCTTGGCCTGACCTACAAACAACTGATGTTGAAAGCGAACCAGCATCCCTGGCCTTAAATCCGCCCGGTTGTGCGCGGCCCGAAATCCCGTTTTGCTAACGTCGAGCATGCGCGCCATGGCTTCCGGAATGGAGGCATGTTCAATATCCAGGTGAA
Source organism: Bryobacterales bacterium (assembly GCA_043785065.1). Taxonomy (GTDB): domain Bacteria; phylum Acidobacteriota; class Terriglobia; order Bryobacterales; family Bryobacteraceae; genus JANXSF01. The sequence goes on from JAYVXT010000797.1 coordinate 1,573, forward strand.
CTTGGCCATCGCAGTGAATGCGTGGTTCCCGGCGGAATTCGATGGCGACGGCTTGGGACATCTAAGTCTATTCTCCACTTGAAATGACGAGGAGACCATAGAGCATGCGGTACAAAACGTGGACGAGGAAATGCCCTAGAAGGGCTAGGAAATCGCTTTATTACCTTTCTGTTTTTTCCCTATCCGGAAAGAACATCCGTAGCACGGCGTTGGTAATGGTCAACAGTATGGACCCGATAAATGCCGCCCCGAATCCAGTCACCTGAAAGCCATCCACAAGTTGGGCGGTCAGCATCAGCATCAAGGCGTTGATTACCAGCGATAGCAACCCAAGCGTAAGCATGAGAAAGGGGAACGTGAGGAATTTGATGATTGCTCCCAGCGTCCCATTGATCAACCCGAAAACCACTGCGGCGATCAAGGCGGTATAGAAACCGTTCACATGAATTCCCGGAACAAAGTAGGCGACAATCAGCAGGCTGACGGCGCTGGCGATCCAACGTAGTATTAAATTAAGCATGTTCCGAACAATGTAGCTTACTTTAGCGCGTTCTTCAACATCTCTATTTGAACGGCATGATAGGCATTGTGCTGAAGGATCCCTAGAAGTAAGTGGTGAAGCGTGTATTCCTTGCCTTGGAGTTGCACGTGAAGGGCTGCTTCAGGCATCTTTCTAAGCTCCGTGATCAGACTGGTTTGCGCTATCCGGCAACGGGCTTGAGCAACACGCCAACTGCTATTTGTTTTATTGTCTTCCTGCCGCAACCAATCCATTTCCGCAGGCAACTCATCGTAGACCCTTCACAAGCATCCCTCACGGCCCAGCACCGCCCAGACCGCAATATGATGAACCAGTTCGTAAATTGAATGATTCCCCGAATCAGGTTTCTCGAATGCCTTGCGCCAATCCGGATCTTCGATCAGTTCGTTCAAAGGCGGACGTGCCAAGCGTCTCCAAAATAGCTTCGCTCCAGTCATCCTTGAACTTGCTCATGGTGGCAAACGTTCAAAGAATCTACCCTAGAGCCTAGGCAAATACGGAAACCTCCAAGCATGGCTACTAGCCGACAGTGACTTTGCCAGCCCATCAGATTCCTCCGCGGTCAAAGGCCTCCGTGGCGCAATGGCCGCACCGCAATCGTAGCCCATCCAAACCAACATTTGCTTCACCGCCGGGTTTACCGGGTAGCGCAACAGAATTTCAATTAATTCGTTGATGGTTGCTTGCGTTTGACGGGCTCTTACCCAATCGGCGGCGCTCGTCTGGGCATAGAGTTGGACGAACAGTTCCGGCATCACATTATAAGTGCTGCCGATGCCTCCGGATGCGCCCATGAGCATTCCCGCTACCAGCATTTCGTCAAAACCGTTAAATAAAGTCGCGCCGCTGTTGCGGATTATCGACATTTTGAAGAAATCAGAATCGGTAAACTTCAAACCCGCTACACTCGGAATTTCGCACAATTCCAAAATTTGGGCGGTAGAGCCGATTGAGGCGGAAAGGGTAGGAAAATAATAGACAAAAAAAGGCAGGGAAGCTGCTGCCGCCAAGGTTTGGTAATAACTCTTAACTTCGACGAACGAGTAGTTACCGATCGGCGGTAGCGCGCTCAGGGCATGCGCTCCCACATTTTCCGCGTGCCGCGCTAATTCCAGAGCATCCGCGGTGCTTGCCGCTCCAACATGCACCATGATTGTCTTCCCTTAAGGGGAATAGC
>JAYVXT010000798.1:0-3289 GCA_043785065.1 Bryobacterales bacterium
GAAATGAAGTCAACTCTCGCCTATCTGTAAGTAGCGTGAACAGCATAAGGAAGAGTTCCGTCCCGTTAAACTATTTTGCTGACGAAGACCGAGCCCAACGGAACACAGTTGCGCTTCGCGATGTTGACTACGCGGTGTCAGCCCAAATGATCATGACAAAAAGACGTGGGCCGGAAGACTCTATTCGGAAGTTCGAAGAGATGTTCGAACGGAGACTGGAAAAAGGGCAGCAAGTGACGCAGCCGGTTCTTGGGTGCAGAGAATTTCCAGCGATCGTGGAAAAGTTTGATGGAACAGTAAATCCAATCCAGGATTCTCAGGATTTCGGAGTGGTTCTTCACGACCTGGAATACGGTTTTTCAAACAGGCCTTACTTTTTTCGGGCGTTTATGCGATCAGGTCGTATTGCAGTGCCCGACATCGAAGGTCACAATGCTTCTCAATAGTCTGGCCCGGTTTGCAGAGCGTTCCAATCTCGTGGAGGAGTCTTCGTATCAATTCGCCGCAGTTAGTTGGGCGGTCAGGCTGGACCTGGACGGCAACTACTTGGAACTTAATTCCATGAAGGAGAAAAATGAACGGAAGAAAGAAGTGGGTAAGCAAATGCAAATTCCACGCCAATTCAAACGTTCGGTAAATCTTCTTTCTCAGTTCATGGTTGACAAAGCTGAATACGCATTGGGGCTGGCCGACGAAGAGGGACCCAAGACTCCTCAGCGGCACGGCCTCTTCATAGAGGAAATCCGTAAATGCGCGGAATTAACTGACTCGGAAGAGGTCAAGGCGATGCTTAAGTTCCTCGGTTCCGAGCGGGACAAAGCGCTGTGCAAAGAAGAACTCAAGCAATCCGGATACATTAGTAACGACCTGATTTGCTTCCAAGTGGACGGAGACAATGCCCAGAACCTCCCGGATGTCAGGCGTTACTGGAAGTCGAAAATGGAACTCCCGGACGGAGGCGTGCAAGCACAATGCTCGATGTGTGGGAACATCCGAACCATCATTCGATTGCATCCTAACATTAAGCCTCTGTCTGGCGCATCATCGAGTGGCGTTCCCATTGTCAGCTTCAACAAAGATGCATTTTGTTCCTATGGTCTGGAAGGGAACAATAATGGACCTGTTTGTGAGACCTGCGCGATCGGCTACGCCACCGCAATCAATCGTTGTCTTTCAGATAGTTACCCCAATCCACAAGGTGGGGGCGCCCTGCCCAAGCAATCTTTCCGGCTATCAGACAACCTTACCGCCATTTACTGGTCGGATAGTTCGGAAGGCAAAGTTGAAAAGGCTGTTCGCGAACTACCCATCAATCCTGAACTCGTGAAGGGTATGTTCGAGACACCATTTCATCGAGGCTCAGCGGCAAATCCCGGCAATTTTTCCTGCTTGTTACTACAAGGGGCGCAGGGGCGCGCGACAGTTCGCGGGTATCACACGCAAACGATTTCCGAAGTATTCGCCAACCTGGAACGTTGGCTCGCTGAAACGGAAACCGGTCTACCTAAGCCTCTTTCCCTGATTCAAATGCTGCGCTCGCTGGCAATCAAGGGCGAGTACGGAAAGCTACCACCTAGTCTCACCGAGGAAATTTACCTTGCAATCCTGTTTGGCTACAGATTGCCTATCAATGTCCTTCAAGCCGCTGTCAGCCGGAACCGGGTCGAGGCCAGAGTTTCAGCAGAGCGCGCGGCCCTCCTACAGGCCTGGCTATCCAGGCGCAATCCACCAGAAAGGAAACTATACGTGGCACTTGATAAGGAATGCACTATCGTCCCATACCGATTGGGTCGCGCCCTCAGGATTTGCGAACAGATCCAAGAGGATTCGGCAAAACCGAGAAAGCTAAATAAAACCGTTGTCGACAGATATTTTTCAGCTCTCTCTACCCGGCCCTCCGCCGTTTTCAGTTCTCTAATGAAGCTGACCGAGATTCATCTGTCTAGCCTTGCTAAAAAGAACGAAGGTTATTGGCAGCGGAATAGACTCGCCGAAATCCTAAGTGGTATTTCACCGGCGGATTTTGGATCGCAATTCGATTTAACCGGGCAGGCTCAATTCGCCCTCGGCTACTACCACCAACGATGGACCTCCGCTAAAAAAGAAGCGGCTGCTGAAAACCAGGGAGATGAACAAAATGCTTAATAGACTTGCAAAAGATGCTGATCAAATTCTAGACCGCCGCTATGAAATCGTATATCTATTCGACGTTAGCCAAGGCAACCCGAATGGCGATCCAGATGGCGACAATGCGCCTCGTGCTGATCTTGAAACAGGACACGGCTTAGTGACTGATGTTTGCTTGAAAAGGAAAGTCCGGAACTTTGTTTCCATGACCAAGAGTCAACACCCTCCCTTCGATATTTATGTCAAGGATCGGGGGATTTTGGTCAACGAACAGATCAAAGCCTACAAGGCTATTGGCGTTACCGAAGGGTCTGATCGTCCAAATGAAAAAGCGAGAGCCTGGATGTGTCAAAACTTTTACGACGTAAGGGCGTTTGGCGCAGTCATGACAACAGGTAAGGCCGATGTGCCGGAAGTTGAGGAAGGCGACGGTAAGAAAAAAGCAGACAAAAAGTTGCGACAATGGAATTGTGGTCAAGTCAGGGGACCAGTCCAGTTCGCATTCTCGCGATCTATTGATCCTATTTTTTCTGTCTCTCACACTATTACGCGTATGGCTCTAACCAATGCTGGAGACACCAAACGGGAATCCGCCCCTGACGAAGCTGGAGAAGAGAAAGCGGCCACCGGCCAAATGGGCCGGAAACACACCGTTGCTTACGGCTTATACCGCGCCCACATTTTCCTCTCTCCATTTCTTGCCAAGGACACCAAGTTTTCCAATGGTGACTTTGGGATACTATTGCAAAGCCTAGCCAACATGTTCGAGCACGATCATTCGGCCTCACGCGGAGAAATGAACGCCCGCGCCGTCTGGGTATTTGAACATTCTTCAGAGCTTGGAAACGCCCCATCCCACAAGCTCTTCGAAACGATCCAAATCCCGACAGTAAATGCTCCGCGGGATTTTGCCGCCTACGAAACAGGCCTCAAAGCCCCGGAAAATGGAGCCGAGGCCTTACCGGGCGTTCATTGTTGGAAAATCTTCTAACCGTGTACCAACCCGCCGACCTGCTGCCGCTCTCCGCCCTCCAACACCTCGCCTTCTGCGAGCGGCAGTGGGGCCTCATCCACATCGAACAAGCCTGGTCGGAAAACCGCTTCACCGCCGAAGGCAAAGTCCTCCACGAAAAAACTGACCACGGCCCCGACGAAACCAAAC
>JAYVXT010000799.1:0-3289 GCA_043785065.1 Bryobacterales bacterium
CTTCACGCTACAATAAAACAATGTCCTTAGTTGTTGTTGGCTCCGTCGCCTATGACGGAATTGAAACGCCCCACGGTAAGCGTGACCGGATTTTAGGCGCGCCGCTCTAGCTGGTTGTCTTATGCGGGGCCGCGTTCTCGAAGCGTCATCGCCATTTGGTGATGCTTCGCCCACGCCGCATGATTCGATTCCCGCACCCCGGGCTATGAACAAATCGGCACAGTCTGGCGGCCCGTTGCGCCACCTGCTCATGCTACCCTTCGTCCGGTTCGATTCACTCTGGCGAACAGGACTCGCCGGCGAATACGTCTTCGGCAATTCCGGCCGCAACAAGTCTATGGTCCCGGCACCAAGCAGCTCGACCTCTCTCTCTTCAAGAGTTTCCCGCTTGGCGAGCACGATCCCCGCGTGGAGTTCCGCGCAGAGGCGTTCAATGCACTGAATCGCAGTTTAATAATCCGAATACGTTGATTGGCTTTAGCGGCGTGGGAAGGATTACTAGCGCCGGCAGTCCGACCACCTATCAGCGGACCTCGCGGCAGATTCAGTTGGCGCTGAAGCTTTATTTCTGAAACGCAGAAGCTGGGCCCCTCCCTAGGGTCAAAGCCGATTTGGCCATCGCTGATTTCCATGAAAAGCCGCGAGCAGTTCCAGTTTTTCGCGCCGAATGCGATAGGGAATAAGGTACGGAGTGCCGGGAACTACCAACTCGCGCGTCCCGGCAATACGTCCCGGCCGGCCAATGTGCGGTTGGCATTCCAACAAATCAACTGCTCTCAGTATTCGTTGGGCAACTAAAGCAGCGTTCTGTTCCGAATCTTTGGCGATCCGATCCCGCACTCTTCCTAAATGGCGAATGGCGCGAGGAGACCAGACAATCTTCATCGGGGAGCTTTCGTCTCGCCGAGTTGTCCCCAAGTGTTGAGCCAGCCCTTGACCCTTTCATGACTAACGCCTTTCCCAGCATCCAACTCGTCAATGCCTAACTGAATTTCCGCAAGCTGCCATGCTTCGCTCTCCAAGTAAGCGGCAATTGCTTCAGCCGCCAAAAAAGACTTAGACCGTTTGGTCCGTTCGGCAAGTGAGGCTAGCCTCTGATTTGTTTCCGGGTCGATTCGAATGGATAGAGTTTCCGTCATCACTTATACTCACCTGTATACAGTGTCGCACAATATTGAAATCCCGCCCTTGAGTGATCCCGATTTACGGTCATCGAACCATCGGCGGATCGCTGCTTCATCGGCTGCTCGACCAACTAGGGCGATGAATTCCACCGGCGCAAATAGCCGCTCTTGTTGTTGGCTCCGTCGCCTAGGCCGGAATTGAAACGCTCCTCGGTAAACGTGACCGGATTTTAGGCGCGCTTTTGCGTCCACTGACATCGACATCCTCATGAATCGCAACATCGACGTCGCGGCGGCACCCCACCAATCTTAAGTCAACGGCGTATGATCGCACCTCTCCGCCGAAGAGGCTTGCCGATTGCCAAGTAGAGCCCAGCATCAGTACCGTCCAAACGTCAACTATCAAGTCTGTTTTCCCACTCACTGACAGCCATAACTTCGCGTTTTTGTTCTCCGCAAACGGGCATTTTCCGGCGCCGCTCTCGAGTCAATTTTTGTCTTCGCCGTCTGAATGGCCGACTATCCAGTACGCTCCTCCTATTGGGCAGGTACAAACTTGGCCGCGAACTGTAGATCCTTTTCAATTGAAACATGTTGAAAACTAACGCTCTCCGTCGATTGCTCTGAGTACTACACCTTTAGGATGAACCATTCGGGTGACTGCCTTTGGGTAGTAGATTGTTTTCTGATTACACCTTATTCTCAGATTGACCCTAAGTCCGGTGAATTGGTGCGGTGCTTCGATCTTATATGGAGAACTCGCAATTTAGTAGCTTCATCCATTCGATGATCGACTTGGTGGGGGTCAAAATGGATGACGCTTTTTGCTTACACTCTCTCTACTAAGGATCAGATCTATATGTATCTTAAACTAACACCTCCAATGAGGACAATGACGAAAGCGGCCCTGGCTGTCGCTTTCTTTTCCACTCAGCTATTCTCCCAAAGTCAATGCGATGCCGTAACTGGGAATCTAGTACTCAATTGCGGGTTCGAAACCGGCACCTTAGCCCCCTGGGCGGTCAGCGGCATTACATTTGTAGTTGTAGGCGGCCTCGCTCATTCCGGCAATTTTGCTCTAGAAACAATAAATCCTTCGCCTGTCACCGTCACACAGAATATCCCCACGGTCGCTGGAAACACCTATACTTTCAGCTTCTGGAATAGGATCCTTGTTGCTGGTCCTAGCGATTCTTTTACAGCGTCGTTTAACGGCATTCAGGTCTTCACTGAATCAAATGTTGCTCACGGATACATACAACGTACTTTCACGGTGGTTGCCACTGCAGCTAGTACGCCAATCGTATTTACTATAATGAACAACCTTAATTTCGACTTCTTAGACGATGTCGTTGTTACTGTGGTGCCACCCGATCTTACTGTCACAAAGACCCACGTTGGTAACTTCTCGCAAGGTCAACTCGGCGCAACTTACACCCTGACGGCAACAAACGTTGGCGGCTCCGCGACAGCCGGCACAGTTACACTCGTCGACACGCTGCCTGCCGGTCTTACCGCCACTGCAATCGCCGGCGCGGGTTTCACCTGCACCCTCGCCACCCTGACGTGCACCACGACCGCTGTGGTGGGTCCTGGAGCCACCTTCCCGCCAATCACGCTGACGGTGAATGTAGCCCCCAACGCTCCCGCCCTGTTGACCAACAACGTTAGCGTTTCCGGAGGCGGTCAAGTGAATCTCGCCAACGATACGGCAGCCGATCCAACCGCGATCACCGCAGTGGACTCCTTCCAGATCCGTTACGCAGCCAACCTGACGGCTGGTGATTCGGTGATTGACATCACCAACACCGGCGCAAACGGCGCTTCATTGACTGGTCCTGGCTTCGGCGGCGCAACCGGCAACATCTGCGTGAACGTCTATGCGTTCTCGCCCGATGAACAGCTGATTTCCTGCTGCTCTTGCCTAATCACGCCCAACGGCTTGGTTTCCTTGTCGGTGAATCAGGATCTGGTCAGCAACACATTGACCGGCGTCCGTCCCAACTCGATAGTCGTAAAGCTGGTCAACACCGGCGCGACAGGAGCATTTAGCGGAACGTCCTGCACCAATAGCGCAGCCCTGGCCGGCACAGCTCCATTCCCGCTGGCAGGTGGATTCTCTTCCTTCGGAACCACCGTTCATGCCGCGGCGGCGACGGGCTTTG
>JAYVXT010000800.1:0-3288 GCA_043785065.1 Bryobacterales bacterium
TTTTTGAATCCTGGAAAGAGTCGGCGAAAAACGACCACTTGGTGAAACGATTAGTTCGAATAGTTCCCAAAGGGGAAAGCGTATCTCTTCGGCAAATGGATCCAACAAATAAAACGTTCCTCCAGACAGATTGGCCTTCCGGCTGGGAAAGTTTTAGGGCGCGTTTGACAACTAGGTTGAAGAATAATGAAAGCCGGCCCGGGCCAATGGACACAGGAACTGTCAGTGTTTTGGAGTTTCCCCGCTGGACTCGCCGGGAACGAACCGAAGGATTCGCCGTTCGGGAATGGGTGGCCATTGAACTGGATACCACCGTTCTGCAACAGGAGATTTTGCCTGAATTGGTTCAGCGGCACTTAGGCGGTAACGGGCTGATGGAGTACGAAGCGGAAATCGCGATGAGGGAAACTCCAGACCTTTTCGTGTACTCTTCGCACCCCAGCACGCCCCCGATTGCAGCATCCGCTGATGCTTCCACCGCAATCTTCCGTTCGCAATTGCGCCGTGGCGTACCGCGTGGCGGCGGAGGTGGCGAACGTTTCGGCGGATCAAGGGCGGGCGGTAGAAATCCCGATCAAGGCCGGTGGCTGCTCTCCGTCCGGCATAAAGAAGGCTCGCTTGAGGCTGCCGTCAGCCGGGCAAAAACGCGGAACATAGCTTTAACCACAGGTATTCTGGCGTTGATGCTTACCACCATCGGCGCCCTTCTTTGGCTCACTCGGCGCGCCCAGCAACTGGCCTACATGCAAATGGAGTTTGTTGCCAGCATCTCCCATGAGTTGCGCACGCCACTTGCGGTCATCAACACGGCGGCCTTCAATCTGGGTGGCGGCATCGTCAAATTCCAGAATCAAGCTCAAGTGGAACGCTACGCCAACCTAATCAAAGATCAGGTGAGCAAACTGGGATCTATTGTAGAGAACGTTCTTCGCTTTGCCGGTACCCGATCCGGACAAACGCAATGGAAGCAGGAACCACTTGCGGTGGATCATCTGATTGACGAAGCGCTTTCCGCCTCGGTCCAGGTTGTTGCTGAATCAGGGTGTACGGTTGAGCGCAATGTGCCGCCGGAAATGCTTGGGGTCTTGGGCGACGAAACAGGCTTGCAGCAAGTGCTGCAAAATCTGATTGGCAATGCCGCCAAGTACGGAGCCGAGGGCGGGTGGATTGGCATTTCCGCTTCCGCCTGCGACAATGGCGGGAAAGGTAAAGTGGAAATCAAAGTGGCCGATCGCGGTGCGGGAATTCCTAGGCGCGAGGCCGGTCATATCTTTGAACCATTTTTCCGCGGTAAGAAAGCCGTCGAAAATCAGATCCACGGTACGGGGCTTGGTTTAAGCCTGGCCAAGCGCATTGTGGAAGGGCAGGGAGGCACGATTGCAGTTCGTAGCGAAGAAGGTAAGGGAACGGAATTCGTGGTTCGCTTGCCCGCGGCTTCCAAGGAAGCGATGAATGAACTCACGAATCTTGTTGGTTGAAGATGAACCGGGGTTGTCGCTGACGCTTTCGGACCTCCTTCTATCTAGCGGCTACGAAGTGGAGACGGCCGGTGATGGTAATACAGGTTTGGCGAAGGCAAGAGGCGGTGCGTTTCATCTAATAATCTTGGATGTGATGCTCCCTGGCCGCAGCGGCATTGAGGTCTGTCGCGAATTGCGTCAGGCCGGTTCTGACGTAGCGATTCTTATGCTGACCGCACGAACGCAGATTGTGGATCGTGTGGTGGGCCTGCGCACTGGGGCCGACGATTACTTGACGAAGCCCTTCGACCCTTCGGAATTACTGGCGCGCGTGGAAGCTTTACTGCGCCGCGTTCACAAAGAAAATCCCATCAAAGTTTTGAAGTTCGAGTTCGGAACCGTGAAAGTGGATTTTGAACGTCCCGAAGTCTTTCGGGATGGCCAGCATATTAGCCTGGCGGGCAAGGAACTACAGCTGCTTAGATACTTGATAGAGCACCGCGAACACGTTTTGACGCGTGATCAGATACTAAGCGATGTCTGGGAATATCAAGCCAACATCACGACTCGGACGGTGGACGTTCACGTTTCGTGGCTTCGCCAAAAGCTTGAGGAAAACGCCCAGTTTCCCAGATACATCCTCACAGTAAGAGGCGTCGGTTACAGGTTCCAACCTTAGCGGCGATTACTTTTCGATTAAACTCTTGAGGCGCGCAAAATCTTCATTGAGTTTGGCCTCAACGGGCGCGCGCATGAAGAGCGACAACATTCGCATCCAGCCCTTGCACTTCACTTGTTGAATATGTTCCAGTCCGTCAGGCTTAAACCGGAACTGACTGACAGCATCCATATTTTCATTTGATAGCCGGACGGAGAGGAAACGATTTGGTAGTAACTCGATGATCTCGGAATCGAACACCATGCGTTGTCCTTGGTCTTCGACAATTTCTTGACTCTTACTACCGGGTCTGGGCGGACCATCGGTGAGCACTTTGGTTTCAACCAACCCGCCGATCCACTGCTTTACTTTGCTGGGTTCAATGAGGTACGGAAATATCTTTTCGGCCGGTTGTTGCGTAGCGAGGAACGCCCGGTATTCGGCCGGTTGGGCTCCAATTGAGTAGAGCGTCACGAGTACGGCGGCCAAGCCCGCGGCTAGGCTATAAAGGATTTTCTTTCTTGTGCTCATTCCAACCTTGGACTATATTAGCTGGTATTCGAAAGTAAGTGGCGGAGGAAGAGGCATTCGTTGGCCCTTCGGCTGTTGATTCTACGTAACTTATTGAAAAAACAAGAGGGAAAAATTGTCACAATTGTCACAAATGGCACTTTTTGCCTAATTGCCATGCAAACGGGAGACACTTATGTCATTCTACCTGAGAGCCAAGTTTCCTCATTTCGACACATTCGGTTTCCATTCCCGGCTGAGTTTTTGAGCTTCGGCAATTTGGGCAGGGGTCATTTTGCTTTCCAACTCGTCTCTGGTGCTTCTTGCTTTTTCTGCAAGTTCTTCATCACGAGTTCCAGCCAAATTTAGCCACATGTAGGAGGGTACGAAGTCCTTGGGGGCACTTTCTGGAATTGGCTTGGACTTCGGGGTGTACTTGGCCGATTTGCTTGATGTCTACGGTAGGTGGGAAGGAACTCATGCGGAGTATTTAGCGGATGGCTTGTGATACATTGCGGTTCATGGGTCAATACGTTTCCAATCACTGGTCTGAATGGGTGAAAAATGTACACGAATGGGCAAATACGGGAATTCTAATCATTTTGGGCATTTTTGTATACGCCATCAAGGATCGAGTGAAAGGCGTTGCTACAGAGGATC
>JAYVXT010000801.1:0-3284 GCA_043785065.1 Bryobacterales bacterium
TAAGTATGAAAAGATCCCAGGATTGAAAGAGGACAACTGGGTCTGGTCGCCACAAGGTTTAGTGGATATGCACGTCCCCGAGCGTTGGGGTGTGGTGCGATTTGAATAAAATTCCTCAACGGGTTGTTGCGCCCAATTGCATGACATAAGCTGAAAGGATGCCGCAACTGTTTTATTCGGAGACAGCTCCAAATGCACGGCTTGCCGCGCTTGTGGACTGCCAATGGACCGTTGCCGTTGATCCCTCTGGACCGGGCGCCCCACAGCACTGGGTGTTGCCTGATGGTTATTGGACCTTGTCCATTGGCCTCAAACCTACTTGGTACGTCCGATTGCGCCGGCCATCGGCCAGCCCTTTTATCGCGCCCTGCATTCCAGGTGAATTAATTGTTGGAGTTCGATTCCGCCCTGGTCCTCCGCCGCGTGAAATCTTATCGCAGACTCATGAAAAGCTTACCAAGGGTCAGAGCGTTCCGGAAATATGGGGCAATCTAAACGAGATACTTTCGAAAACCGTCACCGGGCGTGATGCGCGGCTGGACTACTTTGTGTCCAGCTTGCGGAAAAGCAATGGATCGCTCTCGATCGCCCAAATGGCTGATCAAATTTCAATCAGCGATCGTCATCTTGAACGACTGTCGAAACAACAATTGGGGCTCTCACCAAAAACATTCGCCCGCATTGTGCGCCTTCAATCGGCACTGCGCCTGTTAATTGCCAATCCGGATAAATGGCTTGCGGATGCCGCGGTCGACCTCGGCTACACAGATCAGACCCATATGACCCGCGATGTCACAAATCTTGGTCTGATTACACCTCGTGCCTATCAACGGTCAATTCAAAATGTCGGATTTGTACTAGATGCCGGTGCGAATTCCGGTTAAGATCCAGAAATGAATATTCTCTTTCTTCTCATGCCCTGCGCGTTAATTGCCCTAGGCGCGGAAACTAGTTACTACCTGGTAGAAGGGATCATGAAACTCCCGGACGGCAAACAAGTTGGCGCCTCGGTTTCTATCGTGAAGCGTTCTGTGGATCGTGACGCCGGCCGCATTGAAGAAACCGTTCTGAGTCTCCGCGGACAGGAACCGGCAAAGGAATTCATCACCTGGATCACTCCATCTACTACCAAAGCGGCAGTGACGTCCCCTCAGGGAGGTGTAATCGGACAGGCTACTTTAAGCGGTCCGGATTGGGCTTGGACCAAAATGGTTTTTACAACAACGATGCAAGGCCTAGCAATCCGCGTCGAAGGCGAAGATGAGTTTCTGCCGGATTCAATCAAAGCTCGAAAGAAGATCTTCAACGGCGAAGGCAAGATGCAAATTCAAATCGAAGAATCAGGAAAATCAATCAGCTCAGAAGTGTATAAGATACTGCGAACGAGGCTCTTGGCTCAATAGTTTAAATTACCGGTACGAAAAAATGCACGCTATACATTTACCATAGCGGTGTGGCTTGATTACGTTTGAGTAGGATTCCGATCCGTTTTAGGGTATCCACGTACTGACCTGCATTGTTTGACGATGTATAATATTTTCAATGACTTCAAATTATCTATTATTTGCCTCATTCTTTCTCTCATCGTTGGCTCTGGCTCAGGAGTGCTCCAATGCCTCCCTGTCCGGCCCGTATGCCTTTTCTGCTAGTGGCACTCTAACGGTCAACAGCAAAACCACTACAAACTCTGAAGTCGGCCGAATTGTTTTTGATGGCAAGGGTTCCCTCACCGGTTATTCCGCCCGCACAAACAATGGTGTTACTTCGGTCGGCAGCTTCACGGGCACATACGCTATCGGTTCTGACTGCACCACAACCGGCAAGACCACCTATGCCGATGGAACCATCGATTTCGACATGGTGATCGTTAACGCTGGAAGCGACTTCTCTTTCATTTTGCGTGACCCGGCATTCACCGAATCGGGCAACGGCACAAAGATTGAAGCCCAGGGAGCGTGCTCGGCGGCCACGGTCTTTGGCGCCTACGGCTACCAGGGAGATGGCCAGGTTACCGTCGATGGCAAGGTCTTCTCCTTGGCGGAAATCGGCATTCTAACCTTTAACGGAAAGGGCGGTGTAACAGGAACGTACAGCGCAGTAGCCGCCGGAGCGGTTGAACGTTTGACCTTCACGGGAAGTTATGAGTTGGCCGGCGATTGTACCGCTAACCTCAAGTTCACCGTAGGCAGCGCTAATTATTTGACTAACTTCGTGGTGGCCAATATGGGCAACACACTGTTCTACTCCGAAGTCGGCCCCAACACCGTCATTGTCGGACAAGGGGCGCGAACCTTCCCCAAGTAAACTTGAACCCTGATTTTGTACCCGTTTTATGAACCCCGGGTTTGATAGACCCGAGGTTGTTGCTGGCGCAAACCTTGGCTGCCGGTGACATCTTTGCGGATTCGTACAATATGCCCAGGCATTATAGCTTTCAAAGCTCGCAAGCAAGCGGCAGATGAAGGAGCAATATCCGCCAAGCGGTTTGATTCGGCTTGGATAATTAGAATGTCCATCGCTCGGTCAGCATTGCCGTGCCCGTATGAGCCGGATGCAGGTTCATCAAGCCTGTCCAGCAAGATGCATAAACTCACTCCCGGATTGAAGACGGCGTTGCCGTTCGAAGCACGTTGAACAAGCCTGAAGACAAGGATCGCGGCAGGAGCCTGGAAATTGCCTTCCCATGGCACGGCTTCCGTCATGGAGGCTATGCGGCGCCGAAGCCACCGGCTGGGACAGAGTGGCCCCATCGTGCAGTGAACGGCAAGTCCGAAAAGATCCAAGGATTGAAGGAGGAAAACTGGTCTGGTCGCCACAAGGTTGGTGGAATTGCACGTCCCCCAGCATTGGGGCGTGGTGCGCTTTGAGTAAGAGCGAGCTAAACTCCCAATTCGAGTCTTACCTTAACCCAAGCCAAGGTTCGCCTTTTCCTGATTTCAATTGTTTGAGAGCGTCACGAACTTTTTTGGCTTCGACTCGTGTGAGGACGTCATCTTTGCAGATCGCGTCTTTCGACCTTGATTCGCACTTTTTTCATATTGGATTTGGCCTTCAACAGCTAACACTCTCTTGGCAGTCCAAAATTACACCCGCAAAATCTGGCTAGCGTCGATAGTTTTCAATGCTCGCAAACAAGCGGCGTTTGAAGGGGCAATATCCGCCAAGCGGTTTGACTTGGCTCGGATAATTAGAATAGCCATCGCACGGCTAGCGTGGTTCTGCTCATACTCGATTCCTCTATCCATAGTAACCAAATCATCAAAACCCGCCACTTCAGCCAGTGC
>JAYVXT010000802.1:0-3283 GCA_043785065.1 Bryobacterales bacterium
GAAATCTATCGCAACGTCGTCAGCACAGCCGGCAACTTCATCACCTTGCCTACGGACGCCATGCGCGGCGGCAATTTCAGCGAGTTGCTTACCGGCAAACAGCTTGGCACCGACCCTAGCGGCCGGGCGATACTCGAAAATGCAATTTACGACCCTGCCAGCGCACGCACGGTGAACGGCCAAATCCTCACCGATCCTTTTGTCGGCAATATCATCCCCGCCAGCCGGATTGATCCGGTCTTCAAGAAAATCCAGGATCTGATTCCATCGCAAAGCCGCGCCGGTCTCACGCTGAATTTCGCCCAGGATACTTCCAACTACAAGCGGCAAAAAATCACGGCCTTCAAGATTGACGAGATTCTGAAAGATAATTCCAAGATCGCCTTCTATTTCTCCAAGCAGGATACCGGGCAGCTCACCGGTCCCGATGGTCTGCCCGATCCCATCACCTCGGTTCGGGTCCAGGAAATTTTCGGCACAACCGTCCGGGTGAATTACGACCGGTCATTGACTCCGACGCTGTTGTTGCACACCGGAGCCGGATTGCAGCGTTTCCATAACCCCGACAGTTCGCCTCCAGGCGTGCTGAATTACGATGCGCTCGGGAAATTAGGTTTCGCCGGCAGCGCCACCAGCCCCGGCGGATTCCCCCGCATCAATGGGCTTACCAGCGGAGCTCTGGGCGGCGGATCGAGCGTCAATTTTGGTCCCAGTAATGCCAACAGTTATTACGACACCGCTATCACCGGCAGTTCCACCGTCACTTTCATTCAGGGGAATCACAGCTACAAGGCCGGTGCGGAATGGCGATTGAACAGTTGGAGCGACCGGAACTCGCGCGGATCGCAAGGAATCCTGAACTTCGGTGCCGCTGAAACGGGTTTACCTTATCTCCAGAACAGCAACATCGGCGGTGGCACCATCGGCTTCCCATACGCGAGCTTTATGCTCGGTTTGGCCAACAACGCAACAGTCGGCGCCGTTTCCGACCCGCAGTGGAGAAAGCAAGCCTGGGGGCTTTTCATTCAAGATACCTGGAAGGTAACGCGAAAGTTAACGCTGGATTACGGCCTCCGTTGGGATCTGCAAAGCCAGGGTCACGAAATTCACTATCGCACCAGCATGTTTGGCCCAACCACTCCCAATCCGTCAGTCGGCAACATTCCGGGCGCCCTGGTGTTTGAGGGTTACGGAAATGGACGTTGCAACTGCAAGTTTATTAATACCTATCCTTTCGCCATCGCGCCGCGACTGGGTGCGGCCTACCAGTTGGATTCGAAGACGGTACTGCGCGGCGGTTGGGGATTGAGCTATGGACAGGTGCCGACCTATTTTTACATCACCAATGGCGCTCTGCTAGGGGTTGGGTTCAATCAGCAGGCGTTTACGTCGCCTTCCTTCGGGACCGCCGGAGCTGTCTTACGGAACGGCCTGAATACCGATGTGCCGGGCCTCTACTCGGCTTCTCTCAATCCGGGCCTGGTTCCCAATCCGGGCCAGCTGAATTCGCCCAACTACTATTTGGATCCGAACGGCGCCCGCCCGCCACGAGTCATGCAATGGAATATGAGTTTGCAGCGCCAATTCTCAAAGGACCTGGTTTTGGAAGTAGCGTATGTCGGTAACCGGGGAGTGTGGATCAGCCAGCCGAGCGGTATTTTCGCTGCAAACACCTTGGTGAATCTCAACGCAACCAATCCCGCAACTCTTTCCGCCAGAGGCATCGACGCATCCACGTCGGCTGGGCAATCGCTGCTACTATCCACGTACGCCTCGGGCATCCCGCAGCGGAGTGGATTCAACCTGCCCTATGCCAGCTTCCCGCAAAGTGCGACCTTGGCACAGGGCCTTAGGCCCTACCCGCAATTCGGAAACATACCGCTGGTGTGGGCCCCACTCGGCAAGAGCTGGTATGACTCCCTCCAAGCGAAAGTGACCAAGCGTCTGTCTCGAGGCGCAACAATCGATACGGCATTCACCTACGGTAAGGCGCAGGCCAATCCCGGCGGGACCGTGAACAACGTGTATAACCGGCAGGTCAACAAGTCGATCTCCAGTTTCGATCAGCCCTTCATTTTCAATATCGCCTTCACGTACGAAGTGCAGAAGTTTGGTGGTAGCCGGCTTCTTCAGTCGATTTACGCTGGTTGGACCATTGGCGGGTTGCTCGAGTATGCGAGCGGCGCCCCAATTCCCAGTCCAACCTCAACCACCAACATTAGTTCGTTGCTATTCCAGAACACGCTGATGAATCGTGTGGACGGGCAAGCACTTTACCTGAAAGACCTAAACTGTCACTGCATCGATCCGAACAAGGACTTCGTTTTGAATCCTGCCGCATGGCAGAATCCTGCGGCGGGCAATTGGGGAACCAGCGCGCCGTTCTATACTGATTTCCGGTATCAGCGGCGACCGACCGAGCAATTGAGCGCCGGCCGGACGTTCCGTATGGGTGAGAGGGTATCGTTGCAGGTCCGTGCGGAATTCTTTAACATTTTCAATCGTACTTACCTTGCGAATCCATCGCTGACTGCTCCCACGCAACCGCAGGCAAGAAATGGTGCGGGACAGCCGACGTCTGGATGGGGCTTCACCAACCCCACTTCGCTTTTCACACAACCTCGGAACGGACAATTGGTCGCGCGATTCACGTTCTGATTCTGGACGTCACCGTCCAAATACGAACCCCTGCCGTCGAATGGCGGCAGGGCTTTCTAAGGTTAAAGCGGATTCCTGCTTATCTGCGAACTGAGCGATGAACTGTTCCAGAACGAGCGATTCGCGGCCTGCAAGTTGTTGATTCTTGGTCAAAAGAGTTTTTCATTCCGACAGACTCCTAGTATTTTCAAGCTCCCGTAAGTTTTGGATTGCCTTAAGTTTAAGTATGTGCAATGATTCTCCTTAGGAGGAATCTAATGCACAAATATGGTGTTTCTAAGTACGCTGTCACTATGGCGGCGTTCCTTTCTTTTCTAACGACAGGGTCGGCTGCCGTTTCTGGCAGTCTGACAGTGGCAAACTGTGCGGGTGGCGGTGTGCTGGTGTCCGGTACGAACATCGACTTTACCCTTCCAGTTGGCGGAGGTACTGGTTGCGTGGACACCGGAACATTTACCAGTGTGACGTATTCTACTGGCACCCTCGTGCCCGCCGTACAGGGAACTATTAAAGATCTAGTTTTTGGGGGACCTTCAATCGTCCTCGACTTCATGACATTCAGCGGGAATCCTAATCTCCATTTCGATCTCACGCAATTGGGTCCCGGTGTGAACAACACGAATTG
>JAYVXT010000803.1:0-3278 GCA_043785065.1 Bryobacterales bacterium
GTTTCTGATCTCGAAATGGAGGTGCGGCGCCGACGCGCTGGCATTTCCACTGTGCCCGGTTAATCCGATCATCTGGCCTGCGGCTACAATCGTTCCCTTGGGCAATAGAATATGCGAAAGGTGAGCATAAAAAGCCCACAATGCGTCCACAGGCGAAACGTTGGTCTGGCCACTTTTCGAAAATTGCAACACGATGTTCCAACCGAACTGCGGATGATGCGCGACATGCGTAATTGCGCCACCAGCAATGGCATAACAAGGCGTCCCAGTCGCCGCCTCCAAATCCCATCCTTGGTGAAACTTTTTGTGTTGATGAAGAGCAACGTTCCAGTTCCGGACCTTGCCGTAGGAGGCCCCATAGGAGGATTCAAGATCCTTCGTTCTAAGCTTCATGTGCTTGAGCGGCATAAACATATGCGAAGACCTCCCCATCGATACGAACGGATTAAAATAAAATAAACTGAATTAAAGTATACATCGGAATTGCCCATTCTTGAGCCTGGCTTCCAATCGTGGCAAAGGTCAAAAGTCCTGTCTCACAAACGCTAAGGTTTGCAACCTTGTTGGAGTGGCTTACGTGGTTATGTAAAACACAATTGACCAAACTATTGCGTGAGAGTTCTCGAAGAATTCAACCCGACAAAAAGGGGCGATTGGCACATGGTTTCTGGCGATCTTCTTGCAAAGCCCTATGACAGACGTTCTTTCGAGCCGGGTCGAAAGCAAAAGCTACTCTCCACTCGCCGTCCACCGCGCTGAATCGTAGCTCCTTCATGTTGGCGTGCCGGGAATCGTTCAACGTATCCACGCGAGGGCGGCCCAAATGCTTGAAGCAACATAGCCAGAGCAAGGATCCCGGTTCGCACCTGCTCGGGGAAGGATTCGAGCTCGGGCTCGAACTCATCGCCGATCTCAACAATCCACCTCACGTTCACAGTATGTCATTAAGATCATATGATGTAAAGATCATAAAAAGCTAAAGCTGATTAATGGGCGTTATCTAAATCACGCAACGAGACAACTCGATTCTTTTCACGAATTCCAAGTCCAAATTCTCCCGTTCACCAACCATTTCCAACTTTTTCACGTTCAAAACAAAAAACTTCCCCCATCCGTCAAACTAACAACCCCAACCCGCCATGCTACTTTAATGCAGAAGACAAATTGTTGGCCAACAATCTTCTACGGAAAAGTCCGCGCGGTATCCAAAACAAAAGTAACCGGTCGCCAAAGCATGAAAGACCTGAAGAGTTCCAAGGATTGGGGAATCCAAGGAATTAGCCCCATAAACATTGGGGTTCCGCTGTTAAGGTTGGCAGCGATGAGGGATGAAGTGTCAGGCGACCGGAACTTTGAAATTCATGACAGAGGCCATAGTGTATCTATTTGAATGCCAATTTCCTCCCCTACAAATACCGCCCCCGTATAAGATTCCTTCACCGCCACAATCCTCCCCCCGCCAGACCCGCCTTCCGGCCCCAATCAATGATCCAATCCGAACTCCGGATCACTTCCATATTATGCTCAATCACCAGCAGGCTCCCTCCATTCCCAATCAGCGGTTCAAACACATCCAGCAGCTTCTTAATATCGTCGAAATGCAACTCCGTAGTCGGCTCATCAAAGATAAACAATGTACCCTTACTCGTCGATTGCGCCAAGTGCGACGCCAACTTCACTCGCTGCGCCTTGCCGCCCGATTGCTGGATCAAGATGACTCCGCTCGAACGCGGCAAGGGTTTTGAATTCACCAACGAAACTTTCGGCGGCTCCATCCCCGGAAACTTTATTCCAGCCATTGAAAAAGGAATTGTCGAAGCCTCTCAGAATGGTTCCTTGGCAGGCTGCCCCAGGGTCGATTTCAAGGCAGCCGTCTACGATGGAAGCTATCACGATGTCGACAACTCCGAGATGAGCTTCAAAATGGCGGCTCGCAAAGCTCAAGCGCCGCTGCCGGATTGATACAATTAAAAATTCATGCAACCCAAACTCCGCATCGCAGCCATCACTGACGAATACTCCCCAGACCTTGCTCTTGCCCTCAACGCCATGACCGCCACCGGCATGACAGGCGCCGAACTCCGCGTCCTCTGGGGCAAGAACATCATGGACCTCTCAGACGACGAATTAGCCAAAGCCAAAGCCCTTCTGGCCGAGCATAAAATGGAAGTCATCTCCATCGCCTCGCCCCTGCTTAAGTGCGTCCTCCCCAACGCCCCGGAAATTGATGGCCGCTTTCAACAAGACGTTTTCGCCGCCAAGCACACGTTCGAGGATCAACCGCGTCTCACCGGCCACGCCTTCAAAATCGCCGAATTCTTCGGAGCCAAGATCGTCCGCGTGTTCAGCTATTGGCGCACCGTTGAGCCTGAAAAAACTTACGACGCCGTAGCATCGGCGCTTCACGCTCTCGGCGACAAAGCTGCCCAGCGTGGCCTAATCATCGGACTAGAAAACGAGCACGCCTGCAACGTGGCCACCGCCGCCCATAGCGCCAAAATGCTTTCCATGGTGCAGCACCCGGCGGTGAAATTGGTTTGGGACCCGGCAAATGCCCTCTGTTCCGGTGAAAACCCATTTCCCGGCGGCTACAGCCTTCTGCCTAAGGATCGAATTGTCCATGTCCACGCCAAGGATTGCCACATGGAGAATCACAAACCAATATGGGGTCCGCTTGGAACGCGAAATGTCGATTGGAAAGGTCAAATTGATGCCCTTTGGAACGATGGGTATCGAGGTTGGTTGAGCCTCGAAACTCATTGGCCCGGCCCCGGCGGCAACAAGATGGAAGCGTCCACTATTTGCGGTTGGAACCTTCGTGGCCTGGCTTCCATGTAACGTCCTGATTCGGCCAAACTTGTAAAGCTTCGTAAAGGTTAACAGGACGTTTTCCCTAACCCCCCTAAGAATGTGATAAATTTCCTGTTATCTGTGAAGCGAAATTGAAACGTTCCGCGTCACTATTTATATAGTTGAACGTTTCAGTTGACCTCCGGCGATAGTGAACGAATTTGGGGGTACGGTCCGACGGAAATTGCCGATGCAATGACCGCCAGGATAGTACCCCTAACTGCTTTTCACGCAATTCGCGATGGTGGTATCGATTTGGAGGATGTGTGATGCGTCGGAGGCTTGCTGTTTCGGCTTTAATTATCTCGTTTGTCGCCGCCGCTTTGGCCCAACGCCGAAGTGTGAACGATTATCCCTTCGACGACAACGAGCCGGTAGTCACCCCCCTTGATGCCAATGAAAAGACGGAATGGGCCTTTGCACGTCTG
>JAYVXT010000804.1:0-10569 GCA_043785065.1 Bryobacterales bacterium
AGCATTTCAACCGGCCGTTCCAGAACAGAGACATCGCCAAACTCAGGACAGCCGACGGCGATCTTCGAGCGGCGGCGCATCAATGGATGCGGGTAGATGGCTTTATGCAAAGGGCTCACCCAGCTTTCCTTGTGCTCGCTATCGCCTACGGCGGGAATCACCAACAGATCGCGAGCCCTCGTTGCAGCAACGTAAGCCACTCGAACGCCCTCGGCTTGCTCCCGGGCGAACTCCTGCTCCTTGTTCGCGACAAGTTCCCAAGGCGAGCAATTCAGGATCTTCATGGCCGCAACTTTATCTTCCGAATCCAAAGTACGCGAAGGTTCCGCCGGCGCCAGTTTGGCGGTAATGTCGGCCAAAATCACCACGGGAAATTCCAGGCCTTTAGCGGCATGCACCGTCATCATACGCACACCCTCGGCGCCTTCTTCAAGCACTGGCGCCTCGGACGATTCGGCTTTCTCCGCCTGACGCGTCAACAATTCAACGAAGCCGCGGAACGATATGCCGCCCTCCGTTTCAAATGATCGGGCAAGGCCGGCGATGCGCATTACGTTGGCCAACACTTGTTGCCCGCCTGGCCGCAACGCAAAGCCGGCGTGCGCGCGCGTGCCTTCAAGTAGAGCGTTCACCGTTTCCGCAATGGGCCGGTAATTGCGGCCTTGATGCAATTTGCGGAGCAATGCCAACGCTTCGTTCACGGGGGCAAACTCGAAATCCGGATCAGCCTCACCGCGATTCTCGAACGGACTTAGGCGGCCGAATTGATGACGATAGCGCAGCAATATGCTGTCGGGGATGGCGAACAACGAACCCTTCAACGTGGCAAAAACGGACAGCTCATCGGCGGGCCACTCCACCGCTTCAAGCGCTGCGCGAAACGTTTCAATCTCCTCACGCGCGTGAAATGACTTCGAACCCACTAACACATGAGGCAGCCCGCGAGCTTCCAGGCTGCGCGTATATTCGCGCGTAACGTCCTTACCATAATTGGTGAAGCGGCGGAACAGAATGCAGATGTGATGAGGCTCAAGCGGCACTCGCTCGCCGGAGTCTTCGGCGGAACGAACGGTCCATCCACTTTCACGCACCAACCATTGAATATAGGCGGCCACGGTATCGGGCAAGCATTCGTCGATTGCTCTTTTCGCCACCTTCGGCTGTGACCGGTACGGGCGCGGCACAGGCAGCACCACCACGGATGGTTGCTCTTCCGCATCCAAGAAACACTCTTCAAGCGGCGCGTAATCGGCTTGGCCGCTACGTCCGTCGCCGGTCATCTCAGGGGCAAAGGCCGCATTCACGGCCCATTGAATGGAACGCGCCGAACGGAAACTCTTTGTCAGAAAAACCAAGCCCAAACCCATCAGTGTGAGGCGTTCCCGCAGGTCCTGGTACAAGACAACATCGGCACGGCGGAACTTGTAGATGGATTGCTTCGGGTCGCCCACCACGAACAATTTGCCGGGCACTGGCCGGACGTCCAACCAATGGTCTTGCGCTTCGTCATCTGACGCGAGCAGCAAAATGATTTCCGCTTGTAGCGGATCAGTGTCTTGAAATTCGTCGACAAACAGATGCGTAAATCGCTGCTGCAAGTAGGCGCGCACTTCGCGATTGTCGCGCACCAGGTTGCGGGTTAAAAGGAGCTGATCGAGAAAATCTAAATGGCCGGAGGTTCGCTTCATCTCCTCATAGCGTGTCACCAGGCTAGCCATTTCGCCCCGCAGTTGGGCGGCAAGGTCGGCATCCGCCTGCGTGCGAAAAGCCTGTAGATTTTGCAGCAGATCTTCAGCGCCCCTCCACTTCAATTCCTTTTCGCGCGCTAGCCGCAGCAGGCGGCTCTCAAGAGTGTCGTAATCTCGCACATGAATTGCTTCATGACGGTGAATCCAATTAGCCAGATCGCGGACGGCGCGGAATTTGTCGTTCATACGCACGGCGGCCTGCTCCACCTTTTCAAGCAAAACGTCAATCTGGCGCTCGCGTTCAAAAGGTGGACGCGCCCATTCGCCAGGGAAGTCGCGGAATTCGATTAAAGCGCGGCCGGCGTACATCAACTGTTCCATCGGAGGCGCGGCATCCCACGATTCGCGCCAAGCCAACCGGCTCAACGCGCGGCGTAGACCGGGGGAATTTTCGTTTAACTTTTCTTGGACCCAGCTCCGAAAAGCCCGATCATAAAGCCTGTCGCGCGCTTGTTCGGAAACTTCTTCAAACGCAGGATCGACCACAGCTTCCACCGGACGTTCGCGTAAAATACCGGCGCAAAAGGAATGGATGGTGCCGATGGCCGCCTCTTCCAAGCGCGCCAAAGCGTCTTCCAAGTTGGCTGCCTTCGCGGGGTCCTCCACTTCGCCCCGGCGGCGATCCAGCGATTGCCGCAAGCGTAGTTTTAGTTCGCCCGCCGCTTTGTGAGTGAAAGTTACCGCCGCGATGCCATCGATTTTCGCCAAGCCCTCTTCCAGTACGGCCGTGATGCGCCGCACCAATTCTGAAGTCTTGCCGGTGCCGGCCGACGCTTCCACGATAAGACTTTCGCCGAGGCTATACCGGATGCGGTCACGGGCCGCCTTGTCGTCGAATTGGACTGCCGCGCCGTTCACGGAATCCTCCGCAATTCCACCAAGGCTTCCAGCCGCGCCTGTTGCTTCTTTGCGGTTCGTTGCTCTTCGTAAGGGCCGCAGACGGGGCGATAGTCACACTGGGAGCACGCGTTGTGGTTCGGCGCGGAGGGAAGGAATCCGTTGTGCACGTGCGCGGCGATTTGTTCAATGGCAAGCGAAATCCGTTGACGGGCGTGATCCTGAATGGGGATTTCCAGCTCTCTATATTGGCCTCGCTGCGTGCAATAGAATAGGCGGCTGGTGGCGACTGTCTTATTCAGCAACTGTTCCATTGCAAGCGCGTAGAGCAACGGCTGCAGCACGGCCCCTCCTCCAACGTAAGCCGGAAATTGATCGGGCGGTTTTCCTGTTTTGTGATCGGTGATGCGGAGTGCGCCGGTCTCTACGTTTTCTTCCACTAAGTCGACGGATCCCCGTAATCGCAGAGCATCTAAAATGTAGGCCTCCCGTTTGGACGAGCCCTTCAGGCCAAACGAGTATTCGGTCAAGATGGGCAGCCAGCCGGAATGCCCTGAGGCGTGACGAAGCCATCCGCGCAGGTCCGTGCGCAGGTCTTCCACTTCGCTAGTCCAGACGCGGGGGATTGCAGGGGCTAATTCCTCGGCGTACTTGGCGGCGATTTCGTCCAGCACTTTATCGCCAATCTTCAGGGCAGCTTCAAGGTCAGCGCGTTTCAGGGGAAGCAAGTCCGCCGCGCCCAGTTCGTCCCAAACATTCTTCTGCACTTCGTGAAACAGCGCACCGCGCGTCAGCGGATCCATCTGTTCCAGCGGCAACGATTCTTCGCGCGGGCGCAATTGGTAGATCGCCGAAAGAAGAAACTTATAGGGGCACGCGGAAAAATGCTGCAATGCGGTGGGCGAGTAACTGCGCTTATCCAGCCAATGCTCTTCAAGCGCCTTCAGCGCTTCTACTTCAGGATCAACCAAACCATCCGCGCCTGACCAACTGCGCCGCCAACGGCTATAGCGCGTGCGTAAGGAGCGGGCAAGCGTGGGGCTGACTTCCACAAGGTAGCGCATGTAGCCTTTTGCGTCGGCGCCATCGGCTTGATAGAGTCGCGCTACATCATACTCGGCATCGTCCAGCGCGGCCATTGGATCCCGGGGCGCCGGTCGGCCCAAGCGTACCGATGCACTCTCCGCCGCGCGCTTTTCGAACTCGCGCAAATCCGGCAAGCGTCCTTCGCCGGCGCGCAGCACTTCCAGCGCGTAGAACGACGGCACGCGAGGGCGGCCTTGCGTTGCATCCATTCGCGGATAAGAGATAACTAGCTGATTGCCGGCAGCGGCGGCGGCGTGCAATAACAAGCGTTCCCGAGCAACGCGGTCGTCCTGTTGTGTTAATTGTTCGCCGGCTTTGGTGCGATGCACATCCAGCAGCAACGGGTCTTCCCTGGCCCGTTTCGGGAACACTCCCTCAGCCAGACCGGGTAGGAACACCACTTCAAAATCGCGGCCGCGGGCTTCTTCAGGAGTGGCGATGAACACGGCGCCATAGCGTCGGCGCGGCGGTTCGTTGCGAAGGAAACGCAGACGCTCGGCCAGTACTCCGTACACTTCGTGCAGGGTTACGGGACCCACTTCACGCATTGGCTCCAACTCTTCCAGCATTGCCACAACGGATTCGGGCCGGCGTAGCGAACGATTGGCCAGCTCGATCAACTGATCCACCCATTGGCCCCAAGGACCGGGGTCCGGAAGCGCAGCCATAAGTTCGATGAGCGGCAGTGCAAAGTGCGCCAAGCCTTGCAATTGTTCCAGTTTTCGTTCCAAGCGAGGACGATCTTCATCATCGGTTTCAAGACTGGCGATTTGTTTGCGGAATTCTTGTTCAAGTCCCTTCAAGCGGCGCGCCCAACGTTCGCGTCCGCCCACAACGGAGGCATCGACAATGAGGCGTTCCCAACCGGCGGGCGAGCGAACCACGGGCGCGGCGGCGTCTTCCACTGATTCAAACGCAACGGCTTCACCAGCCATGGAAAAGCTGGCCAGCATTTCATCTTGCGGAGGGACCCAAGCCGGCTCACGATCTACCGGCGCGCCTTGTTCATCGAGGTCCGGAACTTGCGCCAGGGAAAGATATTCGGCGAAGCGGGTAGCGGTGAGCCCTTCCAGCGTGCAGGCAAGTAGTGCGAGGAATGCACGGCCCGCGGGATCTGGCCGTGCCGTGCCGCGATGGAAATAAGCGGGAGCACCCGCGCGGCGCAGGGCTTCTTCTATTAAGGGCTGATAGCGTTCCGGCGAACGAAGCAAGATCGCCATTTGATCGAAGCGCATGCCTTCCGCGGCGAGCTTGCGTATACGGCGGGCAATCTCAACCGATTCCAAATCTTCACCTGGTGAGGAAAAGTATTGGACGCTTTCGTCAAACGGTTGAGGGGCGGCAAGTTTCGAGGCGAATAAGAACTGCCGGACGCGATCCAGCGTGCGGGTTTGCGCTTCCGGCAGCCGTTCCGATGTGACGAACACCCGCGCCGATTCCACATCGGCGGCGAGAGAAGTAGCAAGCACCGCGGGAGAGCGCTCGATGATGGCGGCCATTAAACGGCGTTCCAATTCGCGGCGGAGGGGAACGTCGAGAATCAACAAAGGCAATCCGAGGAAGCGATGCAAGGTGGGCGCGGCGGCTACCGCAAGTTGCAGTACGACGGCTTGATCGGCCAAGGATTGCTGTTCCAGCAGCAAGGAGTAATGAGCAAGCAATGTTGCTAGATCGCGCGCAGGCAAACCAGCTCCAGCGAGCGATGCCTCATCTACCGCGTCCATTCGGAGCTCATTGAGCGTGGATGCCAGCGCCCGGACAAAACCTGGCGTATCGGAAACCGGCGCAAAATAACTTAAGTGACCATCTTTACGGACTTGATAGGTCGCCCGTGCGGCTAGAGCTTCTTGACTTAGGAGGCTGATTGGCGCAAGGCCTCGTTTCGCCATTTCGGCGGAGGCGAGCGCGGCGGCCAATTGTGAAAGCGTCATGCCGTGCGCGCCAATCACGCCTGCTTGCGAATGAGCCCGTAGAAAATCATCGGCGGCTCCTCGCGAAGCAGCCAGCACCAGCACTTCCGAGCGGTTCCGCCATTGGCGAAGAAAGCCCCCAGCCTCGTTGATTTGAGACCTGTTCGCGCTAGCCGTTATCGAACGGACACACACTCTACATACCGCCGGCGCGTTTGCGTTTGGGCTGGCTTTCCTCTTCTTCGCCGGTTTTGGCGGCGGCTGATGGTGGTTTCTTCAATGCGGCCAGACTGCTTTTTAGGGCCGCCATAATGTCGATCACAGGGGCCATTTCCTGCGACTGCGGCGCGGCCACAACTTCTTGGCCGTTAACTTTCGCTTCAATCATTTTGCGCAGTGTTTCGCGGTAGGTGTCCGTGTACTTTTCGGGCTCGAAGGGAGCGGAAAGAGCCTCCACAAGATGCTTAGCCATGTCCAGTTCTTTGTCTTTGAGCGATCCGAGGTCGGTGCGGAATTCGTCGAGCGCGCGCACCTCATCCTGGTAGTACATAGTGTGCAAAATCATGCCGTGCTTGCCGGGGCGAAGCACTACAGTGTGCTCGCGGTTGTGCATTGTAATTTTGGCGATGCCGACGTGGCCTGTTTCGCGCATGGCCTTGAACAACAGCGAATAGGCCTTCTCGCCGGCTTCATCGGGATGCAAATAGAAAGAGGCTTCGAGGTAAACGGAATCAAGCTCCTCTTCCTTGACGAACTCGACGATTTCCATAACCTTGGCGGTTTTTGGTTGGATGCGCTTGATGTCTTCATCGTCAATAACCACGTAGTGGTCTTTCTCGTACTCGAAACCTTTAACAAGTTCGCTACGCTGAACAGGTTTGTCCTCGGCGATGCAGAAGAGGACTTGCTTGACGCGCGAGTTGTCGTGTTTGTGGAGTTGGTTGAAGCTGATGGTTTCAGGCCTTGCGGCGGCCATCATTTTGACGGGGAGTGAGATCAGGCCGAAGGTGATGTGACCTTTCCAGATGGTGGATGCCATGGTCCTTCTATTTTAGCGGGAATGCGGATGAGGTTACTTTAACTTTTCATGGACAACGCGGCGACGGGTGGGGATCTTCTCGACTTCGTAAAACCAGTTTGTCGCGCATCCTCGGCGGGGAGCCAGCGAGCAGCATCAAGGCTGCGGCCGTTTCTTACGAAACGCCTTGCGCGAGGAATCAATGGCATGTTCGTATGATTCTTCAAATGACAGCTTTCCCGCCGCAAGTCTTTCAGAATGGCCGATAGCCGTCCAAACAAGAGACAGTTTATTCAAATTCGCACCTTCACTCTCTTGGCCGTGGTTTACCATGTCCCTATGGCCTTCCGTCCGTTCACCCTGCTCCTCGCCGTTTTCACTCTCCACGCCCAATCTATCCCACCTAACCCGCTCCTCGAAAGAATGGACAAATTGGCGCCACATTACGGGCAGCTTTCGCGCGCAATCTGGGATGCAGCGGAGGTAGGCTACAAGGAATACAAAAGCGCCGCGCTTCTGAAGGACGAGCTCCGCGGCAACGGTTTCCGCATAGAAGAAAACATCGCCGGCATGCCCACGGCATTTACCGCCACTTATGGCGAAGGCCAACCTGTTATCGGCATCCTCGGAGAATACGACGCCTTGCCCGGCCTTTCGCAATCCGATGAGCCGGAAAAGCAGCCCGTCACGGCAGGGGGGCCCGGCCACGGATGTGGTCACAACTTGCTTGGAACCGCATCCACGTTCGCCGCCATCACTATTAAAGAGTATCTGCAAGAATCCAAGCGCCGCGGAACCATCAAGTTTTTTGGGACTCCGGCGGAAGAGGGCGGTGGCGGCAAGGTATATATGATACGCGCGGGAGCGTTCAACAATGTCGATGCTGTTCTCGCCTGGCACCCAAGCGACGAAAATGGTGCTAGCCTCAAAACCTCGCAAGCCAACATTTCGGCCCGCTTCCGCTTTCGTGGAAAAGCCGCGCACGCCGCCATCGCGCCTGAAATGGGCCGCTCGGCGTTGGACGGGCTGCTGCTATTCAGCCACGCCATCGAACTGATGCGCGAACACGTGCCTGAAGAAACGCGCATTCATTATGTCATCATTAAAGGCGGCGATGCGCCCAATATTGTGCCTGACCTCGCCGAAAGCTACCTCTATTTGCGTTATCCCGGTATGGTCATTCTCGATGGTATTTGGGCTCGCATTCTGAAGGCTGCCGAAGGAGCCGCCATGGCCACCGAAACCAAGTTTGAATTGGAACTGGTGAACAGCGTCTACAACACACTTCCGAACGGCGCATTGGCCGCACTGGCGGATAAACAACTGCGCCGCGTCGGAGGCATCCGCTATACGCCGGAAGAAGCACGCTTCGCCGCGCAACTTCGTAATTCCCTTAATGGCGAGTTGCCTCCTTTGGACAACGCGGCGAATATCGCAAAGCCCGAAAGCGGCCACAGCAACAATTCCACCGATCTTGCCGACGTGAGTTGGACCGTCCCAACGACCGAGTTTTCCATCGCCACGAACGTTCCCGGCGCGCCGCTGCACAGCTGGCAATCCACGGCCTGCTCCGGTTCTTCGATTGGGCGCAAAGGGATGGTGATGGCCGCGAAGACACTTACACTGATGGCGATTGATCTATATGAAACTCCGGCGCAACTGAAAGCGGCGCGCATGGATTTCGACAAGCGGCGCGCCGGTCATGTCTACCGTTCCCGCCTGCCTGAAGACGCCAGACCGCCGCTCACTTACCGCGACAAGTAAGCACCTATAATAAAGCTGGACCTAACCAGCGCAAAGGCCGCTTGGGCGCGGCGCAATGCAGATAAGAAACAATGAATTCAGTTCGCCGAAGCGAGTCCGTTTTGCGCGTTGTTTCTTTAGGAGTTGAACCATGTCGAATTCGCTAACCAACAAAAACATTCTCATCACGGGAGCCAGCCGCGGTATTGGTAAAAGACTGGCAATGGGTCTTGCCGCAGGCGGCGCCCGCATCGGTTTGCTGGCTCGCTCGAAAGCCGAAATAGATTTGGCCAAGTTGGAGATTGAACATGCCGGTGGCGTTGCGCTTCATTTGCGCGCCGACGTCCGCCACCTGGAGCAAATTCAAGCGGCCGCCGAACGCATGCGGGTTCATTGGGGTTCGGTCGATGTGCTGATTGCCGCCGCCGGAATCCAAGGTCCCATTGGCCCGTTCCTTGAATCCAATCCCAAGCAATGGTGCGAGACGGTGGAGACCAATCTGTTCGGCGTCATGAACTCCATCCGCGCGGTGCTTGGCCCAATGATTGAGCGCCGTAACGGAAAGATTATCGCCTTGAGCGGCGGCGGATCGTTGACCGCGCGGCCGAACTTCACTGCTTACGCCGCAGCCAAAACCGGCTTGGTTAGGTTGATGGAAACGATCGCGCTTGAGGTGATGGATCACAACGTACAGGTGAATTGCATGGCCCCGGGAGGCAGTTATACCTCGATGACAGATGAAATTCTCAATGCCGACGCCAAAGCCGGATGGAAGGAAATCGAAGAGGCAACGACGGTGCGCGCAACGGGTGGCGTCAAAGCGGAACGGCAAATCCACTTAGCCGCGTTTCTTGCCAGTCAGTCTTCCAATCACATCACAGGTAAGGTGGTTCATGTGAATGACGATTGGAAGAAGCTGGAACGGGCGACCTTGAATCCCGAGTTGTACACGTTGCGCCGCGTCACAAAAGTCTGAATGACGCCCATAGGTTACGGCGGTGTTGCAAGATCTTGGGTTTGATTTCGGCAGTGGGGTGGCTAGAAGGCTGTGAGTGTTTGTAAGATGCTCAAATCTTAACCGGCCTGCCTCCGCGAAAGCGTTACTGTAACAATACAGTCACCAATTGTTGCTACAGTTGTAACACTTAAAATTTGGCCCGTTGGAGGAATCTGTGGGTAACTGAGAGCGACTAGCTTTGAGAAGAAGCACGGAATCGGTGAAGCTTACGACAGGTGGAATCAAAGGAACTTTGTTGTTCCTCGGAATCGCAATGATAGATCAAGGGTCCCCCATCGTCATCGATCAGCTCAAACAAACCTGTTCCACGTTTTTCTTTCTAAGAGAAGGATGGTCGTTCAAGTCCCTGATGAGTTCCCCACCTAAGATCCAAAGATTATCCGCATGCTTGCGTATGGTTTTTCGTGAGAATCGCAGTCCAATGAGGTGCTCCAGGAAGGGTCTGAAGCAGGCCACGATTTTCTCGCCTGGAGAAATGTCTTTCTCAAAGGCCATCCAGCTTCGGGGCCAGTCATCAAGATCCTTGCAGTAGACCGACAGGTCCAGGTGCGGAGCCGATGCCGAAAGCTTTACTGTGGGAGTTTTTGCCAACGAGATTACTTTCCCCATGTCACTGCAACTAACAACGATACTAAACCGGTGCTACCCTCAGCCAGGATTTGTTTACTACGACGCTGTGCTTAATCCGTTCCAGGCAAAGCCCACCATCCAAGTGAACATCCATGCCCGGAAAGGGGCGCGGGCGATTTGCTCGCGGTGCAACCTGCCCGCCCCCGGTTACGACCGTCAAAGTAGTGAGCGGAAGTTTCAGTTCATTCCTATATGGGGCTTCTTGGTTGTCTTCCTCTATGTCATGCGGCGAGTGGACTGCAAGACATGTGGCGTAGTGGTGGAGAAAGTGCCGTGGGCCAGTGGCAAGCATCACTTGACGAATGTATACATGCACTTTCTGGCACACTGGGCGCGTAAATTATCCTGGAAAGAGACCGCTGAGTCGTTCCAAACTTCCTGGGATCAGGTCTGCCATGCCGTGGAATACATTGTCGGTTGGGGGCTCGATCATCGAGTGCTGGGGCCGATTCGAGCTATAATGGACCCCAGAATTCAGACTAGGCAATAAGTTAAGATTTTGGCGGAGTCATGACGCAAGGAGAATGCGATGGCAACGCGAAAACAGTACAGCCCAAAGTTCAAGGCCAAGCTAGCGAT
>JAYVXT010000805.1:0-3260 GCA_043785065.1 Bryobacterales bacterium
TTTCTTGCGCTAGCCAATCTCAATGGTCTCCAGGTACTTCGCGACCGTTGCCTTCCATGGAAACCGGCTTCCAATCGCCGCCTGCAAGGCTTGCGCCGCCACCGGTTCACCGTGCGTCAAATAGGTTTTGCCGGGCGCCGTTGGTAATGCGCTGAGCCATCGCAATAATTCGCTTTTTCCAGCGTGCGCCGAAAATTGTCCCATCTGCACTATTTCCGCCCTTACGGGAACATCTTCGTTAAATAGCCGGATCGACTTCGCGCCCTCTTCCAACGCCCGTCCGCGCGTCCCTTCCGCCTGGAATCCCGCCAGAATCACCGCGTTCCTCGCGTCGGGCAGTCGTTGCGCCAGGTGATGCAACACTCTTCCTCCGGTAATCATTCCGCTCGCCGAAACGATGATGCACGGCGTTTTCACGTTATTAATCGCTTTGGATTGATCAACAGTTCTCGAAAGATGGAATTCATGCACGTTCAACGGGTCGCCCTTCCCGTCATGACCTTCCAACTTTACATAATCTAAATCGTGATCCTCCGTGTGCTTCAAGTACAAATCCGTAGCGCTAAGGGCCATGGGGCTATCGATGTACACCGGTAAGCGCGGAATTTTTTTCTCATTCTCCAGTTGCCGGAAATAATACATCAGCGTCTGCGTCCGCCCGATCGCAAAAGCCGGGATCACAATAGACCCGCCGCGCCCGGACACTCGGTTCACCACATCCGCCAGCAGTTGCGCCGGGTCGCCCGCTTGATGGTCGCGGTCGCCGTAAGTGGATTCGCATAACAGCAGGTCGATTTGTTTCGCTGCCGGAGTGTTGGGATCGTTCAATATGGGCTGGTCGTATCGCCCTATATCCCCGGAAAAAACCACAACTATTTTCTTGCCATTTTCCGTGATGGTCAGTTCCAGGCTGCACGATCCCAAAATGTGCCCGGCGTCGTAGGACGTGACGCTGAATTCCGGACTGATGACAAAATTTCCCAGCCTGGGCATCGGTTTCATCAGTTTCAAAACCGGGTCGACGTCCGGCGTCGTGTACAGCGGCGCAGTATGTGCTTGTTGCCCGTGCCGTCCATCCTGTGGGTGTAGCGAATCCTCCTCCTGCAAATGCGCTGAATCTCTTAGCAATAGCTCGGTCAGCTCAGTGGTAGCGGCGTTTGCGAAGATGGGGCCTTTGTAACCGGCCTTCACCAGCACCGGCAGCCATCCGGAATGATCCAGATGCGCGTGCGTCAGCATCGCGTAATCAAATGTCTTGGGATCCATGCTGAGCGGCTTGAAATTGCGCTCGCGCAAATCCCCGGTGCCTTGAAATATCCCGCAATCCACCAGCAGCCGTTTCCCCGCTGCCTCAATCAAATATTTGGATCCGGTCACGCATCCTGCAGCACCCAGAAAAGTCAGTTTGGCCATTATCCCGCCTTCGGCAAATTTTTCACCGCGTTCCACCTTACCTTAGTTCCCTCAGCAAAAACAAAGGGTGCCGCGCGCCTCTACCGCGTAAAGAATATGTTAAACTCTACCCATTCGTTCCGGTGGGGCCGTGGCGCAGTTGGGAGCGCGCCTCGATGGCATCGAGGAGGTCGTGGGTTCGAATCCCATCGGCTCCACCAGCTTCGGTTTTTTCCTCTCCCGCTATTTTCTCGATAAAAAATTTCCTATGGTCTGGCTCGAACCAATCACTCTTTGTGGCGCACACGTTTTGCTCGTTCCGTTAACACCATCGCATCATGACGATCTCGTTGAAGCTGTCAAAGATGGCCAGCTTTGGAAGCTTTGGTACACCACCATCCCCGATCCTGCCGGGATCCGCGCCGAAATTGCACGCCGCCTCGATCTCCAATCAAAAGGTTCCATGCTTCCGTTCGCGGTTCTCGATCCCGCCACGAATAAGGCCGTTGGCGTAACCACATACATGAATGTAGACGCCGCAAACCGCCGCGTCGAAATCGGATCCACGTGGTACCGCCAAAGTGTGCAGCGCACCGGCCTCAACACCGAGTGCAAATTCTTGCTTCTCACTCATGCTTTCGAAACTCTTCATTGTATTGCGGTGGAATTTCGTACTCACGTTCTCAATCAGCAGAGCCGTGCCGCCATCGAGCGTCTCGGCGCCAAACTTGATGGCATCCTGCGCAGCCACCAGATCACACCCAACAACATTCTCCGTGATACTTGCGTTTACAGCGTCACCGCCGCCGAATGGCCCACGGTAAAAACGCACCTTACATTCCAACTCTCCCGGCCTCGCGGTAAGCCGGCTCCCTTGAAATTTGTTTAACGTTGACGCTATTAGGCTGGAACCACCGGAACCCCCGCAGGGACGCGCTCTACATCCTTCGGCTCAGGTGGCGATTTTCGTCTGGGGTTCAGCCATCGACGCGCGGGCTGCTCAATCAGCAGAAATATCGCTATGGCAATGGCGCAGGACAGCGCCAAATACGCCAGTACCGCCAGTGGGCCGTGATATCGCAACTCTCCGGTTGGCTTACGAAAAAAAGTAAACATAATCATTACATGTAATAGATACAAGCTATAGCTCGCCTCTCCCAGCAATACCAGTGCGCGATTTTCGAAAATGGATCCCCAGCTCGGCCGCAGCGCGAATCCATAGACAATTGCGGCAAACGCCGGCGCCAGCAAAGCCGTATGAAGAACTGCATAGGGAATGGCGTTGCAGAAATGAACAGTCACAAGAATCGCCGCTATTCCCAAGGTAACCAGTGGCAACGCGTTTTTCTTTTCCCTGGTCGAATGCAGGAATAAACAACCCGTGGCCATTCCGAGAATAAATTCCGGGACGCGCGCTAGCGGATGAAATTTTACCGCGTTCAGCCAAAAAGCGCTTATCACATCGGAGTTGATTACCGCCAGATGGTCCGGGTTCAACAAGGTATACGAGACGGAAATGGTCAGCGTAACAACATAAGCCGCAACGGCGATAAAAAACATTTGCGGCCTCGAACGCCGCAAAAATACCAGCAGCGCAAACGGAAAAACCAGATAAAAAAATGCCTCAACGGACAGACTCCACGCAACCGGATTCCAGCTGAGAGCCGCGAGGGGCACCCAGGATTGCAACAAGGTTGGCACCAGCACTGTGACCAGCTTTAAATGCGCTTTAGCCCACGCAAAAAACGGGACGTTCAGAAAGAGCGCCACATAAAAAAACGAGGGCGCATTAACCAACAAAGAAAACGCATAAGCCGGATAAATCCGCGCAAAACGTGCGCGCCAAAAATGTTTTAACGTGATCTCCC